>JANMAY010000218.1:0-2332 GCA_031360095.1 Gemmatimonadaceae bacterium | reverse complement strand
GACGCACTTCCACGGCGGGCGAATGGATTGAACCTAAGATTACGCTAACATCTTCGGCATGAAGGCCATCGACCTTTACAAAAATTACTGGCTCGAGCAGATCACGCTGCTCACGCTCAGCATTCTCATTGGCCTCCTGTTGTCGATGAAGTACAACCCGGTGCGCAACTGGCCGCACCGGCGCGTCAACACGGTCAAGCTGCACAACTGGACGGCGTATGCCGCGCTCGCGGTGAGCGTCGTGCATCCACTCGTCATCCTGTCGTCCAAGTCGGCGCACTTTAAGCTCGTGGACATCGTGTATCCGCCGAACGCACCGAAGCAGCCGATCGTCAACACCGTTGGCGCGCTCGCGCTGTACCTGATCGCGTTCACGATGTTCACGTCGTACTTCCGCTTCGAGATCGGGCGTAAGCTCTGGAAGCCGCTGCATCTGGTGACGTATCTGACGTTTCCGCTGTTTGCCGTGCACGCGGTGCTCACGGATCCCAAGCTCAAGGATTCACCGATCGATTTCCTCGATGGGGAGAAAGTGTTCGTGGAGCTGTGCGTGGTGTTGGTCGCCATGGCGATCGGGTATCGCGTTCGGTGGCAGATGCACCGGCCGCCGCCGAGGGTGCACCGACCGAAGCAACGTGCGCTGGGGTAAGCACGAGGTAGCCCAAGCGGCTGGCCTGAGCGACGACAACTAGGGAGCACCTCATCCAATCAGAGGAGCCGTCATCCAGTCAGAGCGGACCCCGCTGCCACCTCTCGATTGCTGCTGGAATGGTACCGGGAGGAAGTGTGTTCACCGCATCGCTCGACGTCGCACCCGTGGCAGCAGCGTTCGCTGCCGCGCTCGCCGAGTGATAGGAGCCGAGACCCTCCTCGTCACGCATGAGTTGGATACGGGACGACTGTTCGGTATGGTACCGGAGCCAGACCATCCCGACCGGTGAATCAACGAAGAACAGCACATCACGCTTCATGGGCTCGCTCCGAGACCTGTGCTTGATTCGACTGCAAATGCCGTCTTCTTCAGTAACATTTGCGTGTGCCATGGCGCACAAAACCTGCCAGCAGATCCAGCTCTCGAGATGCTCGGACGCGCCACAGCGATCAACGATCGCGGGGATGTCGTGGGCACGAACAATTCTGGCGAAGGATTCGTCTGGACTCTCGCCGGCGTCACCACCCTGCCAAGAATGGGCAATCGCCTCGCCCGTCCGAACGGGATCAACAACTCAGGGCAGATCGCGGGCTCGGTTCGATAGCGACAATGCGACAGTAGCCGAGTTACGCTCGTCTGCTGTCGCCTGCAACAACACGATGACGGAGCATGACCCGGCCCGCGATAGGGTGCGGACGTGCGCAACCTCCGTCATGCCGCCGAGCTGCTCGGCGGAGCCCATGTCGTCGCTGGTCAGCTCTCGCTCGCGGCAGCGCTCGGCTTCGACGGCGTCGCACTCGACGTCAATCGGGACGGGTGCCGCAGACTCGGTCTGCCTGAGGAGATCGCTGAAGCGCGCGTCGTGCGAGGCGCCGGAGCGCTCCGAGCGCTCATTCTCACCGCTCCCGCCGAGCCGTCGCTCCGCGAACTGTTCACGCGCGTTGCGGGTGCATTGCGAACCCACACTTCTCATGTGCTGTGGATGCTCATCGCCACCGCCGCAAACGGGAGCGAGGTGGGTGTCGCATGCTGGCCGGATGAGCGAAATGCGCGTCTGCTCACGCTCGTCGCGAACCGTGAACGCATCGCGGCCAGCGACGCGGAGGCGTTGTGCGCCCTTGCCGCCGCGGCCGACGGTCCAGATCTCCTCGTCCACACGCGATGGGGTGAGCTGCTTGGCCGAGAGGCGCTGTCGCGGCGCTTCTACCGCACGTTGGAGCAGCGCGTTCGCGCTCTCGCCGACTCGCTGACGAACATGAACGCGGAGGACCGTGCGACGCTGGCACTGCTCTACGTGTCGCGTCTGCTCTTTCTGAGCTACCTCGAGGCGAAGGGCTGGCTCGATGGCGATTACGGATTTCTCGTGCGCCGCTTTGACGCGTGCATGGCGCGGGGGGGACGCTTTCACCAGCGCGTCCTATTGCCGCTGTTCTTTGGCACACTGAATACCCCGATCTGCAACCGCGCATCCACCGCGCGAGCTTTCGGCGCCATCCCGTTTCTCAACGGCGGTTTGTTCGCGAAAGGCGCCTTCGAGCGACGCCATTCGTCGGCCCGCTTCAGCGACCAGGCGCTCGGCGCGCTTATCGGCGAGCTGCTGTGCGCGTATCGGTTCACTGCGCGCGAAGTCGAGGAGGGGAGGTCGGATCTGTCGATCGACGCTGTGGTGCTCGGCCGCGC
>JANMAY010000185.1:0-4366 GCA_031360095.1 Gemmatimonadaceae bacterium | reverse complement strand
TCGCGGCCGCAAAGCTCACCGGAAAGTTCTCGGAGACGAGTCTCGCGTTCCTCAGCGCCGTTGACGAAGGCGACGCCCGATCAGGCGAGCGACCCGTGTTCAATATCCTCCGGGTCCAGCGCGATCTTGGCGCGTCGTCGAAGCTCGGCATCGCCTACACCGATCGGTTTCAGGGCGCCAGCTACAATCGCGTCGCCGACGTCGACGGCAGTCATCTGTTCGGCGGCATCTACTCCCTCCAGGCGCAGTACGCACAGAGTTACACGAAACTCGGCGGAGTCGTTCGCAACGCGCCCCTCTGGCATGCCGGAATCAATCGCAACGGCAAGAGCCTGGCGCTCATCTATGCACTCGACGGCGTGCACGAGAATTTCCGTACGCAGAGCGGATTCATCAAGCGTGTAGGTGTGGTAAACGCTGCTTTCGATCACCGCTATACGATTTTCGGCACGCGGGGCGCGCTGTTCGAAGAGGTGACGTTCAACCCAGGGTATTTCGGCACCTGGCGATACCAGAGCTTCGTCCATCAGGGTGATGCCATCGAGAAGAAGCTCCACCTCAATCTGAACGCGACGCTGCGCGGAGGATGGAACGCCGGGGTCGGGTATTTCGTCGAGACATTTGGCTTCGACCCCGCGCTCTACGCCGGCTACTCGGTGCAGGGCGCGAATGGACAATCGCTTCCGTTCACGGGCACGCCGCGCATTCCGAATAGCGAGGGATACATCCAGTTCAGCTCACCCCGCGGAGCACGGCTCGCGTCGAATGCATTCTATCTCATTGGCCGCGACGAGAATTTCTTCGAGTGGGCCGCGTCCGATATCGTGGTCGCATCGTACGGCCTGACCTATCGGCCCACAGACAAGCTGCGCGTCAACGCCACGTACAATTTGCAGAGCTACAATCGCCGCACGGATGGCAGCATCGTGGGCAACAATCGCATCCCGCGGCTCAAGCTGGAGTATCAGATCGCGAGGCCGGTGTTCGTACGACTCGTGGGTGAATACGACTCGTTCTATCGCGACGCGCTGCGCGATGAAGGGCGCACGGGGCTGCCGCTGCTCCTCGACGGAAAGCCGACGCAGGCGTACACGAACGCAAGCTTTCGCGGAGATTTCCTGTTCTCATACCAGCCCAATCCCGGCACTGTCGTCTTTCTCGGGTATGGCGCAGGCTATGCCGACACGCGCCGCGCGGCGGAGCCGTTCGAATTTCCGCGGAGCTTCGGTTTCAAGGGATACAATCGCACCGACGATGCGCTGTTCGTGAAGGCGAGCTACCTGTTTCGACTGTAGCGCTCGGCGGCGGAAATGCGCGCGATCATCTCTCGCGCATTCGTCGCACCGTAGTTCCCATAGCAATTGTTGAAGAACACGATTGTCTTCGTCGCCTCGTCGGCCGCGGCTTCGATCAGCGGCATCGCCGTCTCCAGCTCCGCCGGCGAGTAGAGATAGCGATAGCGCTCCACGGTGGGGATGTTCGGCGCTTCCCAGGTTGCCGACCGGCGCCCGTGCAGGCGGACCATCGCGAGCTCGGGAGTCGTAACGGCGCCGACGGCCGGCACACTGCTGTCCAATCCCTGCGGGCCATCGACGATGACATGCGTCAGCCCGAGGTCGCGCAGCAGATCCAGCGTCCATTGCGTCGACTTGACGCTCTTGAACCACGAGGCGTTGCGCAGCTCCACGGTCGCGGGAACCCCCGCCAACCGCTGCGCGGCGTCGGCGAGCTCTCGCTTGTTCTCGGGCGACGGCAGGAACCAGCGCGGGTATTGGAGCAGAATGCCACCCAGCTTGCCGGACTCGCTGAGCGGAGCGATGGAGTCGATGAAGTATGTCCACACTGCCTCGAGGAGATCGGGCGGCAGATCCTTCGCGTAGATCTTCTTCTTGGACGCGGTCGCGGCGGGCAGCGCTTCGACGAGCCCCTCCGGGAGCCGAGCCACTTCCGTGGGCTGCCCCGTCATGAGGGCGTGCGCTTTGACGTGGAAGCTGAAATGCGCTGGCGTGCGCTCCGTCCACCGCTCGGCGTTGGTCCGATCGGGAAGGGAGTAGTACGTCGAGTCCACCTCCACGACGCTGAACTGCTCCGCGTAGAAGCGGAGGCGGTCCTCAGCGGAGGAAACGCCGCGCGGATAGAAGACACCGCCGCGGACCATCGTAGGATCCGTCCACGACGCGGTGCCGATCCGAATCTCGTGCGCGGTGCCCGCGCCTCCCTCTCGCTCGAGAGGAAATCCCACCGCGTCCGCAGGCGTGTTCGCGAGTGCCCGCTCCGCGCGCGTGCTCGCGGTGTCGAATCCAGGGTCGCTCTCCGGAGCGAGATCGGGTGCGGGGAGGGGTCGAGGAGCGGATCGAGGCACGCGTGACAACTTGACGGCCATCACCACGCGTGCCAAGTGTTCTAATTCCGCTGTGTCACGAGACCGGATGGAGCAGTGCCCATCCTTCACGTCCTACCCGACCCCTCGATGTTTGCCGTCGTTGCCGCCCTCCTGCTGATTCAACAGCCCGGACAATCCGCTCCATCTCCGTCGCTTCCCGCCTCGCCCGTCGTTCGGATCGCGCTCTCGCCGTCGCGTCTCGTCGTTGGCGCGAGCGACTCCATTCATCTCACCGCCATTGCGTACGATGCGCGCGGCAACCGCGTCGACGATGCGCGGTTGCGTTGGGCGCCCGCTGCCGGTAACGCGGGCAGCATCGACTCCACCGGTTGGGTGATCGCCCGCGGAACCGGCAAGGTGACGGGCTCCGTGGTGTCGCTCATCCCTGGATTCAAGCCATTCGCACACCGCTTCGAGGTGCAGATGGTGCCCGATGCTCCCGCGGTCGTGCGCATCGGCGCGCTCCCGCGCACGCTCGTGGTGGGGCAGCGCGTTCGCGCGACGGCCGACGTCTACACCAAGATCAACGATCGCCGAGAGACTGACGTGCTCACGTGGCGGTCGAGTGCGCCGGGCGTTGCGACCGTCGACGCGGACGGGATTGTCGTGGCGGTGGCGCCAGGCCGTGCGACGATCAGCGTTGCCGACGCGCCGGCGACCGCCTCCTCGCCAATCGAGGTCGTTCAGAACACCATCGCGACCGTCGAGATTACACCGCGGCGGCTGAGCGCGCGCACGGGCGACGTCGTGCGCTTCATGGCCGCGCCGAAAGACGCGGCCGGGAGGGCGATCACTGGACTCACGCCAACGTGGAGCTTTTCCCCCGGCAGGGGACAAATCGAGCCGGACGGCGCCTTCGTCGCGTACGAGCCGGGCACGTACGTCGTTACGGCGAGCTACGCCGCGCGATCGAGCGACGCGGTGGTCAAGATCGATGCGCGCGACGTGCGCCGTCCGGTCCGTGTGGTCGGCCGGCTTCCGCGGACCGCGTTTCCCACCAGCGAAGTGTGGATCCATCCCAACGGCAAAGTCGCGTACCTCGGCACGCACGGCGGGGGTGATCGTGTCTATACCATCGACATCACGAATCCGGGCAACCCCGTCATCGTCGATTCCATTCAGGCCAACACGCGCCTGGTGAACGACATGATGACGACTCCCGATGGCAACTACATGGTCTTCACGCGCGAAGGCGCGGCGGATCGCAAGAATGGCATCGTCATCGCGGATACGCACGATCCACTGCACCCGAAGGCAATCAGCGAATTCACCGACGGCGTAACCGGCGGCGTTCACTCGGCCTTCGTGTACGCGCAGCCGAAGTTTGGAACGCACATCTATCTCACGAGCGACGCCACGGGCACGATGCACGTGATCGACATCAACGATCCAATGCATCCCAAGCAGGTCGGTGCGTGGAAGACGCCGGGGTCCGACAACAGCGGGCGCTACATCCATGACATCGACATCCGCGACGGGCTGCTCTACGGGTCGTGGTGGAACGATGGCCTCGTCATCCTGGACATCGGCAACGGCATCAAGGGCGGCTCGCCGTCGAACCCGACATTCGTCTCGCAGTACAAGTACGATCTCGACAAGCTGTATCGCGACGTCGAAGCCGTGAGCGGGCCGGGCTTCGGCCGCGGCACACACACGGCATGGCGCCACAAGAATTACGTCTTCATCGCCGACGAGGTCTATCGCAACGGACCCGTGGCCGGCGCGAAGGACGCCGCGGCGTCGCGCATGTACGGCACGCTGCAGGTGCTGGACGTGAGCGACATCGAGCATCCGAAGGCGGTCGCGTCGTACACGCCGGAGTACGGCGGCGTGCACAACGTGTGGGTCACCGGCGACACGCTCTATCTCGGCGCCTACGACGGCGGCTTCCACGTCTTCGACATTTCGGGCGAACTGCGTGGCGACCTCCGCGCGCAGGGCCGCGAGATCGGGCACCTCAACACCGCGGACATGGAGGGCAAC
>JANMAY010000171.1:0-1766 GCA_031360095.1 Gemmatimonadaceae bacterium | reverse complement strand
GTGCTCTCCCTCCTGCACGAAGATGTTGAGGAGCTCCTCGGCCTCGGGATTGGTCGCGGAATCGCGAAGCCGGTCACCAACCGACGCGCGCAGCTCCCGCAGCGTATGGCCGGCAAGCCGTTCATTCAGCACGCGCGTCACCTCGGACACCGCGGTGTCCGCCAGCGAGCCGCGCACTTCCACGAATACTGTGCGGACTACGCCGCCTTCGAGCGTTAGAACGAGCAGCAGCCGCTCTCCGCTCACACGCACGAGCTCGAGTGACCGCAGCACGCTCGCATCGAGCTGTGGACCGAGCGCGATGCCGAGCTCCTGGGTCAGAATGCCGAGTGACTGCGCGGCGCGGCGGAGAATGGATTCGATGGGCGAGTTGCTCGCGGAGATCTCCGCCTGAAGCCGCTCGCGCTCCGCCACCACGACGGCGCTCGGCGGCGCGTTGAGGAGCGAGTCGACGTAGGCCCGATACGCCTTGTCCGTCGGAACTCGGCCGGCCGAGGTGTGGGGATGGGTGAGAAACCCCTTCTCCTCGAGGTCGCTCATGGTGTTCCGGATGGTCGCGGGCGACACGCCGAGGCCAAACCGGCGGGAGAGCACACGCGAACCGGCTGGCTCTGCCGTTTGGACGTACGTCTGAATCACCGCTTCCAGAACGCGGCGCTCACGTGGAGTCAGCTCGTCGGCAGGTGCCATAAGTCTAAATATGCTAACGACTTCGGTGATGCGTCAAGGCAGAAGCGAGGGCGTCGAGACGCAACCAGCCGTCGGCTGTGCAGCGGAGGCGCCCGTCCGGACCCGCAGTGATCCACCCTGCTTGCACCCACGGGGCCACCACACCCAAGTCAGACGATTGGAACGTGAGCCCGTCAACGGTGCGCAGCCCCAGGTACACCGACTCCGCGACGCGATTTTCCGCAGTCAACAGCTCGGTGCTCGCCACCGGGTCGACGCTCCCGCCCGCCGCATCACGCCACTCGGCGTAGTGCCGGAGGTTCGCTCGGCGAACTGCGCCGTCGAAGCCATGGGCCGCCGGTCCAAGCCCGACGTATGGCACTCCCGACCAATACGCTGAGTTGTGTCGGGCTCGACGACCGGGGAGCGAGAAGTTCGAGACCTCGTAGTGATCGAAGCCGGCCGCCGTCAGCGCATGATGCGCGTAAAGAAAATCCTGCTCGTAACCTTCTTCCGGCTGTTCCAGGGTTATTCCGCGCTTCACCCAATGGCCAAGCGGTGTGTGCGCCTCAATCGTGAGACCATAAAGCGACACGTGATCCGGCCTCAACGCGAGGAGGCGGTCCACGTCGCGAGCAAAGCTCCGGTCCAGCGCTTCGGGAAGCGCGAAGATGAGATCGAGCGACAGGTTCGCGATTCCGCCGTCCCGCAGAAGCGCCACAGCACGTTCGATCGCGGGGGCGTCGTGCGTGCGATGCATCCACGCGAGAACGCGTTCATCGAAGCTTTGCGCGCCCAGGGAAACGCGGTTGACGCCGGCGCGGTGCCACCGCGACACGGCGTCCTCGGTCACGTCTTCCGGGTTTGCCTCGATGGTGATCTCCGCGTCCGCCGAGGGAGCATACGAGCGTCGCAGTAGATCGAGCGTGCGTGCGAGACCATCGCCGCCGAGCCGAGTTGGCGTGCCGCCGCCGAGGTAGATCGTGTCCACCTCGTGCGGGGGATGCTGGCCGAGCCTCAGTGCCAGCTCGGATTCGAGCGCGTGTAGGTATTCGTCGACTGGAACCTTACGTCGCACCGCGATGGAAAAATCGCAG
>JANMAY010000119.1:0-2459 GCA_031360095.1 Gemmatimonadaceae bacterium | reverse complement strand
GACCGTAGGACCGTACAACAGCGAACGGCACACCGGAACTGGCTCGGTCTGCCGTTTACGGTCCTACGGTCCTACGGTCCTACGGTCCTACGGTCTTTCGGTCCTACCCCCTATCTTCCCGCCCATGAAAATCCGCCACCTCCGCGCGGTGCCGCTCAGCCTGTCGATCGTTGGCCTGCTCGTGCTCAGCTCCGCCCTGTTTCGGCGAGATGCCCTCCAGGACGCAGCCACCCTCCAGCCAATCCCCGAAGTCGCGCTCCGACCGCCGATGACGTACGTGCTCATGGCGCCGGTCTCCAACGTGCTCGACACCGTCACGCTGCTCAGCGTGCGGCAGCACGTCACGCTGCTCTGCACACTCATCGTTGGATATCTCGCGTGGTGGTGGCTGTTCGGACGAAAGACGCTCCCCGAGGTGCCCCCGCGCCGCCGCGCGTGGCGCGAGATCGCGCGCGTCGGAGTGGGCATCGTCGCATTGCTCGCCCTGTACGCGGCAGTCGCCATCCTTCCGCGGCCCATGGCAGCGCTCGAGACACAGCTCGACATCCTCGTGCTCGACTTTCATGCGCACACGCGCTTTTCACACGACGGGCGTCCCGACTGGACCCCCGAAGACGTGCGAACGTGGCATCGGAACGCCGGATTCCACGCCGCCTTCGTCACCGATCATCGCACCTTCGAGGGGGCCCGTGACGGCTGGGCCAACAATCCGAACCGTGCGGGTGAGGGCACCTCGCTGCTGCCGGCCATCGAAGCGGTGTGGCGCGGCGAGCATGTGAATGTGCTCGACGCGGATCGCTTCTATCGCGGGCTCCTCACTCCGTCGCTGCGCGACGTGGACGATCAATCACTCACGCTCGCCAGCGCCGTGCCCGGCAACGAGCCGGTGATGATCGAAACCCTGCCCGGCGATCTCTCCAAAATGGTTCCCGCGCGTGGGACAGGCACCGCGGGCGTGCGCGCAATCGAAATCATCGACGGAGCACCCCGTGGATTGGGACAAACGAGAAGAGAGCGCGCCCGCATCGTCCATCTCGCCGACAGCTTGAATCTCACGCTGGTCGCGGGGAGCGACCACCACGGATGGGGCCGCACGGCCAGCGGTTGGACGCTGCTCGCCCTCCCGCGCTGGCGCGAGGTTCCGCCGGAGCAGCTCACCGCGGCAATCAGCAAGAGCATTCGACTGGGTGGACGCAACCTCACCAGAGTCGCGGAGCGGTACGTCGCCAACACCGAAACCGGCATCGCGCTTCCGCTCACCGTTCCACTCGTCGGGTGGGGAATGCTGCGAACGCTGACAACAGACGAGCGCGTCGTATGGATTGTCTGGTTGGTTGCGCTGTATCTGCTCTGGCGCACGCGCGAAGGCTGGAGCAAGCCGCGCGACGCGTCCACGTGACCGCGTGAGCGACGCGGAAGCAGCTACCCTGCCCAGTGGCGGCGTCGACCGGGGGCTATGGCGGCAGGCGCTGCTGATCACGTTCGGCGCGGTATTGCTGCGACTCATCTTCGCCGCGCTCCTGCCGCTCTTCCCGGACGAGACCTACTACTGGGATTGGTCGCGCCACATAGACGGCGGCTACTTCGACCATCCGCCGGCGATCGCAGTCCTCATTCGCGCCGGCACCTGGCTATTCGCGTCGCTCGGGTTGGGACTCTCGCCGCTGGCCGTTCGCTTTTTTCCAGTGCTCGCCGGTGGGCTCGCGTCCCTGGGTGCAACGCTGATCGCACGAAGGCTCGGTGGCGGCTCGGCCGCGCGTTTCGCGGCTGTCGCCTTCGCGGTCATGCCGCTCGCGGCGTCGGGACTCGTGCTTGCGACGCCGGACGCACCATTGCTCGCCGCCGCCGCCTTCGCGATGCACAACGTGGCCGGCGCCCTCGACGCCCCCGTTCGTTCGCCCGAATCGCTGCAACGATGGGTAAATGCGGGACTGTTTCTCGGCCTCGCCTTCAGCTCGAAGTACACGAGCATTCTGCTTCCGGTCTCACTGCTGGTTGCGATACTCATCCGACCAACGCTCCGCGCGCGGCTGCGTGAGCCAGGACCCTACATCGCCTGCATCGTCGCGACATTCGTGTTCGTCCCCGTGCTCTACTGGAACGCGACGCACGAATGGATCTCGTTCCGTTTCCAGCTCCAACACGGACTGGGCGCACCGAGCGGATCGGCGATCAAGCGCGAGCTCGATCTCCTCGGGGGACAGTTGGCGCTCGTGTCGCCAATTCTGTTCGCACTCGCCGCATGGTCCGTGTGGCGCGCGCTGCGCTCGGCGTCGAGCGACGTTCGATTCACACTCGGTGTCATCGCGACGGGAAGCTGGGCGTTCTTCGCGTACAGCGCGTTGCGCCGACCGGTGGAAGCGAATTGGCCAGCGCCATCCTACATCCCAGCAATCGCCCTGCTTGCCGCGGGAATAAGCATGGCCAAGAGCGAATCACGGGAGCGCAGGTGGCTGAAA
>JANMAY010000099.1:0-15907 GCA_031360095.1 Gemmatimonadaceae bacterium | reverse complement strand
GGCGTTCGCGCTTCCGCGGTGAGGCACGCCCAACACAAGCAATACCATCAGGGATCAGGAGCACAAAAGCCCGGATATCAACAGAAAAACGGTTGCAGTATCCGGGCTTTTTGTTGTTGAAATCCGTGATGGAATGTTCGTGTCGGTCTTAATCCAGTTTGCGAATCTTGATGTTCCGGAACGCCAGCGATCCGCTGTGATCGCCCTGGATCGCGAGATGGCCGCTCTTCACGCGCCCGTACTTCGGCCACGCCTTGAACTTGCTCGCCGCAACTTTCGCCTCCCAATCCGCGCTCCACAAATCGTATTCCACCAACTTGTAGCCGTTGAGCCAGTGCTCCACATGCGGGCCGCGTGCGACGATACGCGTCATGTTCCACTGGCCGACAGGGCTCAGATGTCCCGGCGGTGATGGATACAGACCATACGCGGCACCAGCACAGGTGAGCCGAGTTTTGTTGTCCGCGGCCTTGATGTCGTCCAGCAGTTGATACTCAGGCGCAGTCCAGTAGATCTTCTCGAACTCCTCGGTGCCGCGGTAAAAAAGGCCGCTGTTTCCCGCCTCCCCGATCTTCCACTCGATCTGAAGATCGAAATCGCCGAACTGCTCCTTGGACACGATGTCACCGACCGGCTTGTCCTTGGCAAGCGTGCCGTTCACGACCTGCCAACCCGCCGGAACACCCGCCTCCCTGTAGCCGCGCCACTGATCGAGATTCGTCCCATCGAACAGCAGCCGCCACCCCGCGGCGCGCTCGGCGCTGCTCAGTGTGTTGGAACTGCTCGATGGCGCGGGCACTGCGGCGCTGTTCATCGTTGTCTCCGGTGCGGGCGTGCAGGCCGCCAGAGAACCCGCGACGAAGAGCGACGCGGCGGCGCGAGAAAGGTCGTGAATGGTCATTGGTTGGGCTCGTGACAACGGGATGCATGCTCCGTCCTGGTCTTCGGACGGCGTTCGCGATAGTTGGGAATGTCCGACGTGCGTTCGGCGGCGGCAAGTCCCTGCGACGGACTCGTCTGGCGGATCAGATGGGGGCGCTGCCCGACTCGCCGAACCGTTTTCCCACGTCGCGCAAGTACCCATCGATCGTCGCATGATGTCCCAGCACGAACCGCGAGACAAAGCGGAAGATCGGGTTGTAGACCTCGCCGTTCTCCGTGATCCGCAGTGTCGTGCGCCCGGGGTCAACCGGCACGATCTCGAACGTCCAGCCCCCGCCAAAGGGCAGCCTCGGATCGACGATACGCGTGACGAGCCGCTGATCCGGCAGCGCGTCCTCCACCTCGTAGAGTATGCTCCCGTCGCTTCCGATCTCACGAAAGCGCTTGGCGCCGGCCGTCGTCGTGTCGTGCTGCACCGATGTGACCTTCGACCGCCACGAGGGAAATGCGTCGACGTCGGTGATCAACACAAATAGCTGCGACGGCGACGCTCGAAATGTCGCCTCTCGTGTGACACGATGGTTGACCGGAAGCAGCCACCCAATCGCCACGACGAGGACGACGAGCGCAACCAGCACGCCAACGGCGATGGCGACCCATTTCATCGCGCCACTCCACGAAAGGTTTGCACGACGTACAAGCTACGAACACGCAACGCCGTTCGTCAAAACGAACAGCCCGTGGCGTTACACTTCGCCTGCGAGCAAACTGTGATCGTCGAGAGGCCGCGCACACATGTCCGGATACGCCGTCGTCATCCGCCGTCCCACCGTCAACATCGCGCCGGAGGAGCTGCACGCGCTCCTTCCGCCGATGCGGCAGCGTGGCCCGCACGGCGACAGCGTCGTCACCCAGGGTGCATTCGGTGTTGCGTCCACACTCCTCGACGTCGGAGATCCGCGCCTCGCGCCTGCGTGGGCGAGTTCGGGAACGCTCATCGTCGCCGGGCATGTTCGCGTCGACGCACGCGGCGCGCTCGTTCACGAGCTGCAACATGCAGGTGCGCACGCCAGCGAAGACGACTCCGACATCCAGCTGTTTGCACTCGCGTGGAGCCACTGGGGCGACCATGCGTTGGAGCGTATGCTCGGCGACTTCAGCGCAGTCATCTATGATCGCGAGTCGCACGTAACCACGCTCGTCCGCGATCCCTTCGGCGTCCGCATGCTGTTCTATCACGCGGCTCCCGATCGTCTCGTTGCCTCCAATACCCTGGCGGCGGTGCTCGGCGCCGGTGTCTCGCGGGAGCTCGACGAGGATGCCATTGCCGACTTCATCGCTGAAGGACTCAACGAAGATCCGTCCACCACGACGTTCCGCGCCGTTCGCCGAGTACCAGCGGCGCATTGGCTGCGCATTCATCCCGATGGACGAGAGGAGCTGCGGCGCTACTGGGAGCTCCCCGTCGTGTCAATCGATCGCTCACGCCCGCACGACACGATCGTTGCCGAGTTTCGTGCGGTGCTGGATGCGAGCGTGCACGATCGCATTCGAGCGCCGCGCGTGACCGTGTTCATGAGTGGCGGGCTCGACTCGCCGACGCTCGCGGCGATTGCCGCACGCGCGTTGGGGGATCCGGCGCTTGTCGTCGCGTGCACCGCGCATCTGCCCACCCTCGTGCCAACCGAGGATACGGAGCGCGCGCGGCTAGCGGCAGCGACGATCGGCGTTTCTCACGTAATCTCGGACGTGGAGCAATACGGCTATCACGAAGGAACGGCGTATTCCCTTCCGTCCACACCGGAACCCTGTGACGAGCTCGATCTGCTCGCCGTATTCGCTCAGCTCCGGTTGGCAAGCTCGTACGCGCCTGTCGCGTTTTGGGGCGAGGATCCCGATGCGGTGCTCGCACCTCCGCATCTTGGCGACCTGCTGCGCGGCAGCGCGGTGCCTCGCCTCGGGCTCGACATCCTCAGCTACTTGTGGCGCCAACGCGCTCGCCCCTACCTGCAGATCCGCGACCTGCTGCGCGCGCGGCTACGACGGCCGAGTACGTCCGATGAAAAAAGTGCCGGCCCGCCATGGCTTCGCGCCGACTTGCGCGAGCGTCGAGCGGAGCGTGTTCGCGCACGACGCGAACCGACGCATCCGACACGCGGTGAGGTGGCGCGGCGCCTCGAGCAGATCTACTGGCAACCGTTTCTGGAATTGCTCGACGCCGGTTTCCATGGAATTCCGCTGGACGTTCGGCTTCCCTTTCTGGATCTGCGCGTGATTGAATTTGCGCTCGCGGCACCACCCATTCCGTGGATGCAGCGCAAGTTTCTGCTCCGCGAGGCTGCGCGTGGACTCATCCCGGAATCTGTTCGTCTTGCGCCTAAGCGCGGACTGCCCGGAGTCTACGACGCGCGTCTCGCACAGTGGCGGTCGCGTAGTCCCGCGCCCTTCGTCCCATCGGATGCACTCGCGCAATTCATCGACTTGCGAGGCATTCCAAAACTGGATCAGTCATCCAGCACGGCCGAGGCGCTCATGCATCTGCGCCTGCGCGTGCTCGATCGGTGGCTGGGCGCGCGCGGCGAGTCGTAGGCGCGATGCGCCCACCGAGAAGAGCTATCTCGTCTTGTTATTGTTCGCGGTTGAGCTATCGCTGTTTGCTCCCGTCATGCCTTTTGCCTGCGTGAGCTGGGTTAAATCGCCATACCGCTTCAGCGTGGGGCGCACGTACTCACGCTTCTGGACTTGCGCGTTTTCGTTTTTCTCATCGCGCGACGATGGTGTGCTACTCATAACGAACCTCACAGAGAGGATGTGACCAGGAATAGGACGATTCAAAGCGTCGGTGGTCACCTTGACCGACACCAGTCCGTCAGGCCCCTCAGTATCGGCAGGTAGTAGCGAGCACAAACCCTGCTCTGCGGCGACATCGGATTCTGCCAGCGAAGTGCACGAGCTCGTTTCTGCGGAGGGCTTACGAGTCAGCGTCGGGAAGCGAGACGGCCTGCCTGTCGATTCCGGAAGGGGGCGAATGGCGACCAGTCAGAAGCTTCACGGGCTCCGCAATGCGCCGCAGCATATCGAGGCGCTCGTCGCTGACCTCGGCCCATTGCGCCGGGACGTCGAACAGACGGCGCCGTTCCGTGCCGTCGCTCTTCTGGAAGGCCAGCCACTCGGCTGGTGTCCCAGGAATGGTGCTCAGTTTATCCACGTGCACGAGCCACGCGGTCCACTGCGCGCCGTCGCTCCCGAGAAAACTTTTCATGCTCATAGCGAGTGAAAGAGAGCACCAACCGTGCCGGTCTCAGCACCCTAACTAACTTCTCGCGTTTGTGATGTGGCACACAGCATTGAGCGGTAGCGCGCACACGGACTGGCGCACGCTGAGGAGGTCGCGCAGTTTGCACCTCCGGCGCTGAACGGATACGTGATTAAGCCGGCGGTGGGCAACGGGGGCTCAAATGGTGGGTGTGGCGACTACGGCGCAGCCCAACGAGACCTTCGTTGGCGCCGGTGAAATGGCGGGGTACTGCCGCGAATTTGACTGGACCTCCACACCGCTCGGTGCCGTCAGCGGCTGGACGCAAAGCTTGAGGACCACAGTCAGAACGATCCTCGCCTCGCGACACCCGATGTTCCTTTGGTGGGGCCCTCATCTCGTTCAGATCTACAATGACGCCTACCGGCCGAGCTTTGGTGAAGGCGGCCGGCATCCACGTGCGGTCGGGATGAATGGCTCCGAGTTCTGGACGGAGATCTGGGACATCATCGGTCCGCAGATCGACGGCGTAATGATGCGTGGCGAACCGACCTGGCATGAAGATCAGCTCGTTCCGATCGAGCGAAATGGGCGGATCGAGGAGGTGTACTGGACGTACGGCTACAGCCCGGTCTACGACGATGACGGAACCATCGGTGGTACGCTCGTCGTCTGCACCGAAACCACGCAGCGGGTGCAAAGCAGCGTTGAAAAGGAGCGCCTCATCGCGGCCGAGCGACGCGCCCGGGCGGATGCCGATGCGGCGCGGGAAGCACTGGCACGGGTATTCGCGCAAGCGCCGGTCAGCATCGCGGTGCTCGAGGGACGCGAGCTGCGCTACACCGTTGCCAATCCGAAATACCGCCAGCTCATTGGCAATCGCGATCCGGTGGGTACGACGATGATCGAGATGTTTCCCGATCTTGCTGGCTCGGAGATCGAACATGTGCTTCAGTCGGTCTACGACACAGCCGTTCCATTTGCCGCGAGCGACTTTCTCATTCGGTTCGACTCTCGTGGTGAGGGCGAAGTCGACAACTACTACGACCTGGTCTATCAACCGCTCACCGCCGACGGGGGCGCAGTGAGCGGGATCGTCGTCATCGCGGTGGACGTGACCGACCGCCGGCGTATCCTCCTCGAGCGCGAGCGTCTCCTCAACGAGGCTCAGAGCGCACGCGCCGAGGCGGAGCTGGCGAATCGCGCCAAGAGCGAGTTCCTCGCCGTCATGAGTCACGAGCTACGCACGCCACTGAACGCCATTGGCGGCTATGCGGAGCTGATGGAGCTCGGCATCCATGGTCCGGTGACGCCGGAACAGCGCGCCGATCTTGCACGCGTACAGACGAGCCAGCGCCACCTTCTAGGCCTCATCAACGAAGTGCTGAACTACACGCGCGTCGAAGCGGGGGCAGTGCACTACGCCACCGCGGACGTGATCATCGACGACGTGCTCACCACGTGCGAGGCGCTCACCGGTCCGCAGGTGCGGGCACGCGCTCTCACGTTCACGTGCGTCGCGTGTGACGACAAGCTGATCGTGCGCGCCGATCCCGAGAAGGTGCAGCAGATCGTGCTCAATATCGTGACCAACGCCATCAAGTTCACCGAGCCCGGTGGACACATCGAAGTGCGGCGTGCCGTAGTCGGAAACACGGTGCAGGTAAGCGTCCGGGACACAGGGCGCGGGATCGCGTCCGACCAGATCGATCGCGTGTTCGAGCCGTTCGTGCAGGTGGACGCACGGCTCACGCGGACGAACGAAGGCGTAGGATTGGGCTTGGCGATCAGCCGCGATCTCGCGCGTGGCATGGGCGGCGATCTTACCGTGAAAAGCACGTTTGGCGCGGGATCCACATTCATGCTGACGTTGCCCCGGTCCGACACGCTTGCGTAGCGATGGTTCGTAGCTCCGAGTGACCACCGTGTTTCCGACTCCCGCCCCGCTCCTCCGCCCCCTTCGCACGCCATGCATCGACTGCTGCCATTCATTCTCGCCGGCGTTCTTTCCACAACCGGTGGAGCGCAGGCGAATGTCTCGCCGAGTATGGACCTCCCGCACCAAACGCTGTCGCTCGCCAATCTCACTGGCTTTCAACCCGCGAGCGCAAACTGGAAGATCGCGAGCAATGCCTCAGCGGAGCGGAGTCGCTCGCTCGCGCTGACGAGTGAGGCCGGGACAGGAGTACTGATCAACTCCCCCACGCGTGGTGCCGCGGGACATCTCTCGACGAATTGGGAGCACGGCGATCTCGACCTTTCCTTCGATGTGCTGCTGCCGAAGGGCTCGAACTCGGGAGTGTTTCTCATGGGCCGCTATGCGGTTCAGCTCTCCGACAGTTGGGGCGTTCGCGCGCCAACGACTGCTGACCTTGGCGCCGTCGACGGGCTGGCGCCACGCCAGAATGCGAGCCGAGCGCCTGGGCTCTGGCAGCATGTCGATCTCGCGTTCCGCGCACCGAAGTTCGTGGGGCAGCGGAAAGTCGCCAACGCACGCTTCGTCACGGTGTTGGTGAACAACGTGATGGTGCACGAGAATGTTGAGGTGTCGAGCCCCACTCGCACGGCTCCGCGCCAGGGTGAAGGCGCAAGCGGTCCGCTCGTGTTCGAGGGCGATCGCGGTCCGGTGGCCGTGCGGAACATTCGATACAAGCGCTACAGCGGAACGGTGGCGCTCGCGGACCTGCGCTACCATGTGTTCGAGGGCGAGACGATGGACTCGTCGTACGTCACCACGCACGCGCCGGTTCGTGAAGGTGAAGCGGTCGCCCTTTCCACAGATCCGCTCACGGTCCAGGACAAGTTCGCGATGTCGTATGATGGGTCCATGCGCGTGCCAACCACCGGACGGTATCGCTTCGTGATGGGCCTCGGCTGGATCGGCGGCGATTCCGCAACGCGTGGACCACGGATTGGTGGTGGCAGGTTGACGATCGATGACAGACCGGTCGTGCTGCATGCGGGAGCGGAGCGCAACAGCGTCGCGGATGTGGATCTCGACGCGGGGCAGCATGCGTTTCGGTTGACCTTCTATAAGAATCGCCCGTCGTTCAACCGGCGCGATATCGCGGTGTGGGTCGAGGGTCCCGGAGTCGAGCGGCAAGCGCTGCACGTGGAGAGCGGGCCGAACGCCTCCAGCGCGCCGATCAATCCGATCGTCGTCGAGCCGCAGAGGGAGCCGGTGATGCTTCGGAGCTTCGTCCGTCATCGCGACACCAAGCGCGTCATCGCCATGTCGGTCGCCGATCCGCTGGGCGTCCATTACAGCTATGACCTGGCGCAGGGCGCGCTGCTGTTCGTGTGGCGAGGGCCGTTCCTGGAGACGACGCAGATGTGGCACGAGCGTGGGGAAGCCCAGACCGCTGACCCGCGCGGGAGCACCGTCGTGCTGCCGGGAACGCCGGCGCTCGCGTTTCTAGCGGACGCAAATGCCGCGTGGCCGGATTCACTGGTGGACGAGCGGGAGTTTCGTCGCGATGGATATCAGCTCGACCAAACCGGCCATCCCACCTTTCTCTTCCACATGCGCGGCGTGGCCGTGGAAGATGACATTCGCCCCGCTGCCGATGGGCTCTCGCTTCGGCGAACGCTTCGCCTGCGCGCACCGGCAGGGGCGGAAGAGATTCGGAGGCTCAACCTTCAGCTTGCGAAGGCTGATCACATCACGCGCGAGCGCGATGGATCGTACGTCGTGGGCGACAGGAGCTTCTATATCGCGCTCGGCAGCGGAGTCCCGCGGCCCGTGATCCGCCGGCAAAACGGACAGGACGAGTTGATCGTCCCCGTGCGGTTCGATCGTGGTGACGCTGGAATTTCATACTCCATCATCTGGTAGGGCGACTCATGATCGACTTGCACGATTGGTCGCGGCCACGCGCCGCGGCGGCGAAATGTCTCCGCATGTTGGCTGGCAGTGCGGCCATGTTTGTTGGTGCAGCGAGCTCGATCGCCGCGCAGCGCCCCACCGCCGACAGTGCGCGCGGACCGAGTGAGAACGACTACTACCGAATGAGTACCGTTCCGGTGCCAGAGGGCGTTGTACTCGAAGTCGGCGGTCTCGAGACGATGCCCGATGGCCGTCTCGCGGTTGCAACTCGCCGAGGCGATGTGTGGCTCGTCGAGAATCCCGCGAGCCTGAATGGAGGCCGAGCGAACTTTACGCGGTTTGCGCACGGGTTGCACGAGGCGCTCGGACTCTCGTATCGCAACGGGGCGCTGTACACCGCGCAGCGCAGCGAGTTGACGCGGTTGCGCGACGTGGATGGCGACGGAAAAGCCGATCGGTACGAGACGGTGTATTCCTGGCCGCTGTCAGGGAACTATCACGAGTACTCGTTCGGGCCGGTGTTCTCGCCGCAGGGGAACATGATCGTCTCGCTCAACCTCGCGTGGGTGGGCTACGGCGACAGCTTCGTGAAGTGGCGCGGCTGGATGCTGCAGATCGCGCCGGATGGAAAGATGACGCCCATTGCCGCCGGGTTTCGCTCGCCGTCGAGCTTTGGCTACAACCTCGAGGGCGATCTGTTCTACTCGGAGAACCAGGGCGACTGGGTGGGATCGGGCGGCATCAGTCACGTGGAGAGCGGCGATTTCATGGGAAACCCGACGGGCCTCAAGTGGTCGGGCGAGCCGGAGTCGCCGGTGACGCTCACCCGGGCCGACATTCCCGACACGGGCGAGCCGAAGTTCGAAGTCGCGAAGCGAGTGCCGCATCTCAAGACCCCCGCCGTCTGGTTTCCACACGCCATCATTGGCATCTCCACATCCGCGATCCTGGTGGATTCCACGCGTGGCGCGTTCGGTCCCTTTGCCGGCCAGCTCTTCGTCGGCGATCAGGGGCAGAGCAGGATCAATCGCGTGTATCTCGAGAAAGTGAACGGCGTGTATCAAGGCGTCGTCTTTCCCTTCCGTGAGGGATTCGCCTCGGGCGTGTTCCGCGAGGTCTGGGGAAAAGACGGCTCGATGTACGTGGGACAGACGAGCCGAGGCTGGTCGGCAACGGGGAAGGCACCGTTTGGCCTGCAGCGTCTCGTCTGGACAGGGAAAATTCCCTTCGAGGCGCACACGATAGAGGCAAGGCGAAATGGATTCGCGGTGACGTTCACCGCGCCCACCGACAAGACCGCGTCCGCCGACCCGGCGAGCTACAAGGTGACAAGCTTCATCTACAAGTATCACCACATCTATGGCTCGCCGGTCATCAATCAGGTGAGCCACACCATTCGCAGCGTCGCCGTGTCGCCCGACGGACGCAGCGCGCAGCTCGTGTTGGACTCGCTGCGCCAGGGATACGTCTACGAAATCAAGATGGCAGGCGTGCGTTCGGAGACCGGTGCACCACTGCTGCACGACTTCGGGTACTACACGCTCAACCAGATCCCCACGGGCGTTGGTGTCGCCCGTGTTTCCGCGCCGGCAACACCGGCCACCGCGTCACCAGCGGCGACGGTTGACGCTCCGGCGGCGATTTCTGCACCTGCGCCTACACCTGCGCCTGCACGGATGCCTACCGCCGCGGTGGCGAAGCGGCAGACGAGCATGCCGGCCGGCTGGAACGGCAAAGTCGATCAGACGGTCAGTGTACAGGCAGTCGAGGGATTGGCCTTCTCCCTACCGAGCTTCGACGTGAAGCCCGGCGCTCGCGTACGGCTCGAGTTCGCGAACGGGAGCGACATGCTGCACAACCTCGTGATCGTCCGCCCGGGCTCCGCGGACCGCATCGCCGATGCGGCGATGAAGCTGGGGCTCGACGGAACGCGGCTTCAATACGTGCCGCGCTCGGCGGACGTGCTGGCTCATACCGCGCTGCTCGAGCCGCAGAAATCAGAGACGATCTACTTCGAGGCACCAACCACGCCGGGAGAGTACACGTACATCTGCTCCTTTCCCGGCCACGCATCACTGATGCGCGGCACGATGCGCGTGATGCGCTGATGCGATCCGTCGCCACCTCACCCAGGCCAACCACTCACATGTTCCGATCCATTGGCGTGCCCGCCGGCTTGGTCGTACTCCTGACGACCGGAGCAATCGCCTCCACGCTGCGGCGCGACATTCAGCCGTCCGCCATCGTGTCACAGCGGCGGGCGCTGCGCGAGGACTTTGCATGGGGCACGCTGTACACATATTACAAGTCACCGACCTACGGAACGACCGATGGACTTGCCGCCGTTGCGGTGATCAAGCCTGGACGCGAGATCCATCCTCCGCACCAGCACGCGGAAGAAGAGTATCTCATGGTGGTCGAGGGCTCCGGCACGTGGCATCTCAACGGCCGCGACGTGCCGGCAAAGAAGGGTGACATGCAGTACGCCGCACCGTGGGACGTACACGGCATCACGAACACTGGACGCACCCCGCTGCGTTTCGTGTTCTGGAAGTGGAACAGCAAGGGCATCGTCCCGCTGCCGCAGCCGAGCAAATGACATGGAGCGTGATAAAGCCGCTCCGGTGTAGTGCCGCACCACGCAGAGCTGTATGATATCCCACCCAGCCGTCCCCCTCATTTCGGAGATGTGACACATGGCCGAGCCGAGCACGATGTCGGACATCCACCGCAAGCGGCTCTTCTTCGGAATCTGTCTCGCGCTCGTCCCCACCGGTGCGTCGTTCGCGCTGGTGAGCAACATCCTCGTCCCGCTCAAGCAGCAGTTCATTCTCACCAACTATCAGGTGGGATTGATCGGAGGTGCGGCGCTGTGGGGAATGGCGTTGTCGCTGCTCATCATGGGACCGCTGCTCGAAGGGTTCGGTCTTAAAACCGGCGCGCGCCTCGCGTTCGCCGGTCATCTCGTTGGTCTCACGCTCATGATCTCCGCGGCATCGCGCGTCGGGGATCCATCGGCGTTCTGGATTTTGATGGCCGGCGCGGCGATTCTCGCCGCCGGTAACGGCATGATCGAGGTGACGGGAAATCCCCTCGTGGCCGCGCTCTTCCCGGATCAGAAAACGAAATACCTCAACCGCTTCCACGCCTTCTTTCCCATCGGCATCGTGCTCGGCGGCATCGTTGGATTCGTGCTGGCCACTTGGGGAGGCAGCTTTGGGAACTGGCCATATCAGATCGGCGTCATCTATCTCCCGATTCTTATTTACGGTTGGATGGTGCTGCCGCGCGACTTCCCCAAAACGGAGAACGCGCAGCAGGGAATTCCCGTGGGTGAGATGTTTCGCTACACACTCACGAATCCCCTGTTCATTCTCATGCTCGCGTTGATGGCGGTGACGACGTCGCTCGAGCTCGGACCCATGCGGTGGGTTCCCGCGGTGCTCCAGTCAGCGGGTCTGCACGGCATTCTCGTGTTGGTCTGGATCAGTGGATGGATGGTGGTGCTCCGGTCGCTGGCTGGACATGCCGTCGAGCGGCTTCAGCCAACCGGCATGCTGCTTGGCGCCGCCATCTTGACGGGCACGGGTCTCTTTCTGTTGAGCTTCGCCACGAGTTTGTGGGGAGCGTTCGCTGCGGCGACCGTGTTTGCGTGGGGCGTCGCCTTCTTCTTCCCGACGATGGTTGGTGTCGTCAGTGAGAAAATGCCAAGGACGGGATCGTTGGGCATCGTGCTCACCGCAGGCGTAGGACTCGGAATGGCCGGTGCGGTTGGTGTTCCGCTGCTCGGCAAGCTGGCCGACCGCTATCTCGCGCAATCGCTGCCGGCATCGACGGCGGCGCTGCTTCAACAGGTCAACCAGCAGTTCCCCGCGTATATCGCTCGCGCCCAGGCAACCACGGATCAGGCGTCGCTCGGCTATCGTGCGCGTGAAGTGTCCGACGCGCTCACCGCGACGCAAACCGCGCTCGCTGCGCAGCAGCAGACGGGCAACATCAACAACGACGCAACGGCAAACGCCCTTCGCACGATCGTCGCGACGGCCATTCCGAACGAACCGCTGGTCGGGAGCGCGAATGCGATTCTTCAACCCGCGGAAGCGGCCGCTGGACAGCGGTCGTTCCGATACGTGGCACCGGCGGCGTTGGTGCTGGTGCTGATCTTTGGCGTGATGTACGCGAATGACCGACGCCGCGGCGGGTATCGAGCCGCGAAGCTCGACGCGGAGGTCGCACCGTCGCCTGGTTGAGCGCGGACGTATGAGTGACGCGCGTCATCGCCGCCCTCGCCCATCGGATAAGAAGGCATTACGCGGTGCGCGGAAATGCACTCAGTTCCTCTGTGGCGTCGGAATTTCATCTTTGCCGATATCTCTGTCGCCAACCTGACGGCGGAGCAACCGCTCTCACGGGTCTGACGCCTGGTGGCGACCCGACGCGCCACCTCCCGCGCCGGCCCCCCCCCAACACACACCCCACCGCTAGGTGTGGTCGGAACCTATTCGATCAGAATACGTATCGCACGCCAAGCTGCGCCTGTCGCGGGTCGCCCAACCCGTTGCGTACGGTTCCGTCAAAATTGAACAGCAAGCTGCCCGACGCAGGGTCCCTGAAATTGTCAGCATTCGTGATGTTGAACACTTCGAAGATCGCTTCCAATCGGCCGACGCCCGTCTCGAACGGACGCGTCGCGCGCAGGTCCCAGGTGAAGAAGGCGTTGTCCTTGCGCAGCGTGTTGCGCTGCAGAATCGTCCCGTTGGGGCAGATTCGGTCTGATCCCGTTCCTGCGGTCACGTCGGTTGGCAGATTGTTTTTGCCGCACGTTGCCGAACGGGGCTGCGCGGATTGTGCGCTGACCTTGCTGTTCAGTGCGAGTTGCCATGGAAGCTGTTTCAGCACCCAAGCACTGAAGCGATGACGTTGATCGCGATCACTGTAGCCGTACTCCGGCGCGAGATTGTCGGCTTTGGCGTAGCGAAAGGAAAAAGGATCGCGCTCATTGTCGTCATCGGAGCGGTCAACCGAGAGCGTGTAGTTCACGTCGTACTGAAAGCTGGGATCGACCGTTTGTCGCACGGCGAGCGTCACACCCTGATAGCGCGACTTCGCGGAGCTTTCGACCGTGGTGAGAGTGCCCAAACCGTTGGTCGGCTGTGAGGCAGACAGTCCAGTGGACCAGGGACTGCCGAACACGGCATCGTTCCTGTCGACAAACCGCGTGAGGAAATCGGTGGCGGCGGCAGTGTAGCTGACCTCCGCCACATTGGTTCCGACCAGCGCACGCTCGTAGCCGAAAGTAGCGCTGAGGGTGCGGGGATTCTGGAAGTCTTTGTCGAATACGGTGACTGACGGCTGAAACGGTCCCCCGGCGGGAATGGGCAGCAGTTCGCCGTACTTCGGCGGTGGCCCGAGGAAAGGTGACGCGGCACTGTTGCGGAATAGCGTTTGGCCGATGGAGCCGTTGGTGTTTCGCGTCCCGGCGAGCACAAGGCCGGGGACACGTGCGTAGAAGACACCGGCGCTCGCCCGCACGACGGAACTTCCTGTGCCATCGACGTCCCATGCAAACCCTACCCGTGGCTGGAACATCTTTAAGTTGGAAGGAATCTTCCCATCGGATGGGAACATCTGGCCCTTGCGCGTCTGGCCGATGAACGAGGAGAAGAACACCTGATCGGGAGGAGTCAGCACGTCGGGCTCGATTTGCGCCTCCCAGCGCAGTCCGTAGTTCACCGTAAGCCGCGACGTTGCCTTCCAGCTGTCCTGTACGAAGAGAGCGAGCTCGTGCTGAGGAATGGATTGCGTGCCGGATTCTGCAACCGATCGGCCCCCGATCCCTGCCTGCTGGAGGTAGAGGAGGACCGGGCCGGTGATCTTCGCACCAGCGGGGCACACCCCCGTGACGCTCGTAGAGTTATCGCTGCATTCCACATACGTGTTGCCGAATCGGTTGTAATTGAGGAATCCGTCGACCGATGAAAAAATCATACGTCCGTTGCCGAAACCAACGAATGTCTGCAACTCGGCTGTGCGGTTCCACTCGCCACCGAGCTTGAAGAGGTGCGCTCCCTTCGCAATTGACACGTTGTCGAGCACCTGGATACGATCGTCGTGCGCCTGAATGGGGATGAAGAATGGTAGACCGAATCGGTAGCCGTTCGCGAAGTCCATCCCGGTGTCTGGAAACGGACGCCCGGTACGTGGATTGTTCGGGCCCGCGTATGTGCGCGGACGATATTCGCGCGCGACTTGGAAGCGGAACTCATTCGTGATGTCTGGACCGAACGTGGATGCGAGGAAGCCGTTCACGGCGTGCGAGTAGTCTTTCTCGGTCGCGTTGGCGCTTCGGGCCCATGTGTCAACATCGAACGTTCCGTTTTCCTGCCGTGAGTTCGTGTAGTTGTACTTCAACGACGCGTTGTGGCGCGTGCCCAGCGGCGCATCGACTTTGATCAGCAGCGCGTTCGCGTCATTGGTGCGACGAATCGGCCCGTAGTCGCCGGCCAGCGCGCGCCCGAACGCCGTGTCGAAGAATTGGCGCAGTGGCTGGCTCCCGATGCGGCTTGCCGACGTCTGCTTCGTTTGGTTGAACAGCTGCTGATCGTACGCAATGAAATAGAAGAGATGATCCCTTGCCACGGGACCACCGAGTGTGAAGCCGAACTGCTGTTGTGCGAAATCGGGCTTTCCTCCCCCACGCGAATACGATGAAGCCAGCGCTTGTGATTTCCCGAAGTAGTGCATCGTGCCGGCGGTCGTATTCGTGCCCGATTTGGTGACGACATTTACAAACCCGCCGCTCGACCGACCGAATTCCGCGTTGGCACCAGACGCAATGACCACCATGTCCTGCACTGCGTCGAGGTTGAAGGTGAACGCGGGGCGCTGCCCCCCACGCTGCTCGCCGAAGAAGGGATTGTTGAAGTCCGCGCCGTCGACGGAGATGTTGTTGTGGATTCCGCGCTGGCCTGCGATGCTGAGCTCATCGCCATCCGGACCTTGCACGACTGCGGTGTTTGGTGTCAGGAGCACAAGACCCAGAAAGTTGCGCCCGCTGTTCGGCAAGTCTCCAACGACTTTGCCATTGAGCTCCGTGGCCGCCGCCGACTGCGAAGGATCGATTGCCTCCTTTGCGCCGGTGACGTGAATCGTAGAAAGAGTGACCGACTGCCGCGCAAGCGTGAACGACACTTCGGCTGTCGCGCCCAGACGAACGGCAACACCTGTCTGTCGAGCTGGGGCAAAGCCGACTAGACGGACTGTCACCTCATAAGTACCCAGCGGAAGCAGTGGGATCGCATAGGCGCCCAGCCGATTCGTGGTCACGACGCGCGTGAAATTCGTCGCAAGGTTGCGGGCGCTCACACTGGCATTGGCAATCGGAGACTCGCTTGAATCTTGGACCGCGCCGCGAATGATGCCCGTGCTTGCCTGGGCCTGTGCGATGAGAAGTCTCGGGCCGAGCACGAGGCAGACACCCAGCATGACATGCATGAATATCAGCGCGCTGCAGCGGCGCGCTGATGACCACCGGTGGGACGCTGGCATGGACGGGGAAGTAGAGGATGGGAGGGAGAGCGATTCGAGCAATCTGTCAAGCAGGAATCAGCAGTCGTCTGGTTGTGACCACATAGAGAGGCAGGTTATCGATCGAACGAAGCGCAATCAGTGCACCACCACCATACCAGTCATCCCCGCGTGCAGTGTGCATTGGAAGCCAAACGACCCTGCCGTGTTGAATTGACGGCTCACGTTGGCATTGGACGTGTTCGCAATGTTGGCTGGTGCTCCCGTGGCCGCATCGAAGTTGACGTTGTGCGTCACTCCGGTGAACGAGTACGTGACCGTGCCGCCGACGGCGATATCCACCTGCGACGGGTTGAACGCGAAACCGGGTGCTGAGATCGTGGCACTGTTGGGGAATGTCGCGGCGACGACGATGA
>JANMAY010000053.1:0-2363 GCA_031360095.1 Gemmatimonadaceae bacterium | reverse complement strand
CTGAGCACCAAGAGCTCAAATCTCAGCGTGAGCGTCGAGAATCAGCTGTCGTGGTTCAGCAAGGACAACAAGCACCGGCTCAAAATGGCGACGGAAGTTCGCCAGGACGCGTACGATCAGGATCAGACGACGAACTCGCTCGGCACGTTCTACTTTAATTCGCTGGCGGATCTTCAGGCGAATCGTCCCGCGTATTACAGCCGCTCTCTATCGCCGCGAATACAGACCGGAAACGGCACCGTTGGCTCCGTGTCCCTCGGCGACTCCTACAAGAAGTCGGCAAACCTGCAATTCCAGTATGGCCTGCGCGTGGACGGCAATCGATTTGGGTCCGCACCCACGTTCAATCCCGCCATCCAGCAGCAGTTCCGGGTTCGGAATGACGTCGTCCCCAACCGGCTGTACGTGAGCCCGCGGCTTGGGTTCTCGTACAACTACGGTGAGGCGCCGCAAATCGCAGCTTTCGATGGCGCCGTGCGCGGCCCGCGCGCCGTCGTGCGGGGCGGTGTCGGCGTATTTCAGAACACGCCGAGTGCCACGCAGATCGGAAATGCAATCGACAACACCGGTCTGCCGAGTGGCGTGCAAAGCCTCAACTGTGTCGGACCGGCCGCGCCGACGCCCAGGTGGGACGACTACGCGCGCGATCCCGCGACAATTCCAACGCAGTGCGCCGACGGCACCTCCGGAAGCGTCTTCGCGAGCAACGCGCCCAGTGTCACGTTGTTCGACAAGGACTATCAGGAGCGTCGCAGCGTGCGCGGCAACCTCCAATGGAGCGGTCCGGTGCTCCACAACCGGTTTGCCGCCACTGTCGAAGCAACGTTCGGCGTGAACATGAATCAGAGCAGTTTCGTCGATCTGAACTTCTCGCCCGCCACGCGCTTCACCCTCGGCGAGGAAGCGGGCCGCCCGGTCTTCGTCAATAGGTCCAGCATCGTTCCACAGACGGGAGCCATCGCATCCCGCGACGCCCGGGTGAGCCAACTCTTCTCGCGCGTCAGCCAGCTCAAGTCCGATCTGCGGAGCGAGAGCAGGCAGCTTCGCGTTTCATTGTTTCCCACCAACTTCAGCAGCAAGCTCACCTACTCCGGGAGCTACGTGCTCTCCGACAATCGCGAGCAGGTGAGAGGATTCAGCAGCACGGCCGGTGATCCGACCACGATCGAGTGGAGCCGCGGCGCTTTCGATTCCCGTCATCAGATCTCGTACAGTCTGGGGTACAACTTCTTCGACGCGGTGCGGCTCAACTGGTTCGGGCGCTTCTCCAGCGGCAGCTCGTTCACGCCGAGCATCTCCGGCGATGTGAATGGCGACGGCTATTCGAACGACCGCGCCTTTGTCTTTGCGCCCGGCACCACGTCGGATCCAACCGTCGAGGCGGCGATGAATCAGTTGCTCAAAAACGGCTCTGGTCCGGCCAAAGAATGCCTCTTGAGTCAGCTGGGCAAGCTTGCCTCGCGCAACAGCTGTCAGGGGCCTTGGACGACGAACGCCAATCTCAGCATCGCGTTCAATCCCATGAAGGTGCGGCTGCCGCAGCGTGCAACGCTCAGCTTCTCCGTCAGCAACCCGCTCGGCGCGGCGGATCTGCTGCTGCACGGCGAGAACAAGCTGCACGGCTGGGGTCAGTTCGCGTTCGCCGATCCCACCCTGTTGTACGTGCGCGGCTTCGACGCAGCGAATGGACGCTACAAGTACGAAGTCAACCCGCGCTTCGGCAGCACGAATCCGCAATTTCAGCAGTTCCGCGCACCTGTCACACTGACGATGCAGCTTCGCGTCGACGTTGGACCGTCGCGCGAGCGTCAGGTGCTCACGCAGATGCTCGATCGCGGGCGGTCGCGTGAAGGGCAGAAAACTCCCGAACAGCTCCTTCGCGCCATGTATGGATCTGGCGGCGTGATGAATCCAATGTCACAGCTCCTCCGCCAGAGCGACACCCTCGAGCTCACCGGCCCGCAGGCGGATTCGCTCGCGAGCATGAATCGTACGTACACCGTGCGCCTCGACAGCATCTGGTCGCCCGTCGTCAAATTCCTCGCGACCCTCCCGAACGAATACGATCAAAGCGAGGCGTACGGGCGCTACAAGTCCGCGCGCGAGGCGACAGTCGATCAGCTCATCACGCTGGCGCCGCGCATCAATGCACTGCTCACTGCGGACCAGAAGCGGAAGCTTCCTACGCTCGTGACCAGTCATCTCGACAAGCGCTACCTGGCTGGCATTCGGAGCGGGACAGCTGGCAATACGGGCGGGGGTGCCTTCATGGGCGGTATGTTCATGGGTGGATTTGGTGGTGGTGGCGGAGGTGGAGGTGGTGGAGAACGTGTCATCATTCGAGGTGCACCATGACGCAGTCA
>JANMAY010000052.1:0-2281 GCA_031360095.1 Gemmatimonadaceae bacterium | reverse complement strand
CCTATGCCGGGCCCGTCGCGCGGCGGCTCGAGCACGCGGACGGACCGCCGCTCAAGCTGTACGTCAATGGACGCACGCCGCAGTGTACGACGCTCGCGCTGTACAGCATGATCCTCAACGGCTACTCGCCCTCGAAGGTGCTGCTGTACGGTGAGCACCAGTGGAGCGCGGAGGCGCGGCAGTGGTTTGCTACGGCCGCGCCGTTCGCCGAGATCGTCTCCACCGACGAGATCGCGCTCGCAGCGCGCAACGCCGGGGGTGAAGCGCTCGAAGCGCTGGCGCGCGCCTACTGGTACGTGATGAAGGTCTGCATCGCGCTGCTCCACCCGCCGTCCACCTTCTGCATGATGGACGACGACATCTTCGTCCTCGGGTCTGTCGCCGAGGCGGTCGCTCAACTCGAGCACAGCGATCTGGTGTTCGCGCCCGACACCGACCATGGCGCCGCGTATTTGTCGGTCTGGGGAAGCATCTTCGGGCTGCGTGCGCCACTCGCCACGCGACGCATGAACACCGGGCTCCTCTGGATGCGGCAGGTGCATGACGCGCGCCGCATCGGCGGACTTCTGCTGCGCGGCGCAGGCACCGTCGGACAGGGCGCGTGGGTGTGGGAGCAGGGCTTTGTCGCCGCGCTGTTTGCCGGCGGCGCGGTACATCAGCTCCCATCGCAGCGGTACCTCTGTCCCCTCTGGGATGGGCTGCCCGGCGGTGTGCTTGGCTACGACTACGCCGGCAACCCATCGGAGTTCATCGCCGTTCACTTTGGCGGGCTGCTCGAGAAGCCCACGGACGCCGCCGCGCTGCACCTCGCACCGCAGATTCTCGGACGCACGTGCGCCGAGCCGTGATGGTGCGCGCCTAGGTCGCGGCGCGACGCAGGAGGATCATGCTGCGCACGAGCTGCACCATCTCGTAATGGCCGCCGCCCACCAGCTCGTCGACGAACGCCCGCACGCCAGGGTAGTAGTCGGCATAATCATGAAAGGCGATGCACGCGCCGGGCGCAAGATGCGGCTCGAAGTGCGCGAAGTCGCGCGCGACGTTTGCGTAGTCGTGCAGACCGTCGATGAAGAGCAGCCCGATCGGCCGGCTCCACTGCACCTCCCACGATCGTTGTTGTACCAGCTCGACAACGTCCGCCACCCCAGCCGCCGCGATGTTGCGGAGGAAGCGCTCGCGCGATGGGGCGACGGAACTCAGCCCTTGATCGGCGGCGCCGACGCAGCCGTCGTGTGGGTCTACGGCATAGACGCGCGCGCCGGCGGAGCACGCGCGCGCCGCCTTCGCGAGCACCACGGTGGAACGACCGCAGTAGCTTCCCACCTCCACGATCGCGCTAACTGGCTGACCGCCGCGACAGACCAAACGCATCGCGGCGATGAGAAGGTCGGCTTCGTCCTCCTCGAGCCAGCCTTCGATGCGCTTCATCTCCGCGAGAATCGGCAGCGTGAGGAACAGCTCCGGGTCGGAAGCACTCGTGTGCATGATCTGTCTCGCGTGGTGATAGTGATCGAAGCGATCGCGTATGTGCCGACGCAACGGATTGTCATATCGCCGCGGTACGGGGTGCATCCAGTAGGCATTGCTGCGCGCCAGTGCGGTGCCGAGTTGCGACATCGCGTACGCGGACTTGTACCGCACGTAGTCGTAGCTGCACGGATTCGCGATGACGCGAAAACCCAGCAAAGTGGTGAGGGTAGGGAACAGGATTTCCTCGGTCGCCCAGAGTCGCGACGCGGCGAGGATCTGCTGCAACTGGTTGTCGTGGTCGAAGAGATCGAGCAGCGCGCGGCAGGCGTCGGACGTGAATACGGTGGACGGCCAAAAGCTCCAGTGCACCCACTCAGCTTCCCCGTTGGTGAATCGCCGGAGAAAGGGTCGCCACAGGTCCACTTCGCGCCATGCGGTCGCTGCCGGGGGGACGCGGGTGGTATGAGGCTGACGCTCCGGATGGTTGACGAGCATGCCCACGCGCTCCTGACCGGCGAGATGCGCGCCGAGCTGCGCGGAATAGCCACCGCGGAGCATGAGCTGATCGGAGTCAACGATCGTGAGTGTATCGAACGGCATGGTGCGCAGAGCAAATCGCATGCTGTCCAGTGCGAAGCCGTGGAGCGCCCCCCACTTCATCGCACGCGGTTCCGGATGCACGATAGCGCCGAGTCGCTCGAGTGTGGCGCGGTTGGCGAGCAGTGCGTGGTCGGTACCGCCGTTGAACAGCAGGATTGTCGACGACGGATCGAGATGCCGCAGGTTGCGCACGAGATCGAGGACGCAGTCC
>JANMAY010000017.1:0-19380 GCA_031360095.1 Gemmatimonadaceae bacterium | reverse complement strand
CGATCCACCATCCGCCGGCAGGCCCTGCACGAGCTTTACCCAGGTTTTTCCAAAGTCGGCAGTGCGATAGACGTGCGGCCGGTAGTCATCGCGATGATGGCAGTCATACGACAGCCACGCGGCCCCGTCCGCGAGCTTGATGGGTGCGATCGCGCTCACGAAGCAATTGGTCGGGGCCTCCTTCGGAAAATTTGGGGTGAGATTGCTCCAGGTCTTTCCACCATCGCGCGTGAGCCAGACGAGTCCATCGTCGCTTCCCGTCCAGATCACCTTCGCGTCGGTTGGACTCTCGGCGACTGAGAACAGCGCGTGATAGCTGGTATTCCCTCCCTCCGGCGCGGGTCGCGATCGATCCGCGCGTGTCATGTCGGGCCCGAGCACCTCGAAGTCGAGCCCTCGGCTTCCGCGATCGGTCATGCGAAAGAGATGATTCGCCCCGAGATACACGACGGTCGAGTCGTGCTGCGAGAGCACGAGGGGCGCGGTCCACCCCCACCGGTATTCGTAGCCCGCGTCGCCACCTGCATCGAGCGGCAGCGGCTTGATGCTCTCGCGCTTCCACGTGCGGGTGTCGACACGCGTCATCGTTCCGAACTGAAATTCGCTGTAGATGATGTGCGGGTCATGCCATGGTATCTGGACCCACATGCCGTCGCCGCCATTCACGGCATACCAATCCGCATCCGTCACACCAACAGAGTCGCGCGTTCGGCTCGGCCCGCACCACACGCCGTTGTCCTGCAAGCCGCCGCAGACACGATACGGCGTGACCGAGCTATCCACGGTGACGGTGTAGAATTGTCCAATCGGAATCTGCGCATGCTCCCACGCCCTGCCGCCGTCGAGTGTGGTGTACACGCCGCCGTCGTTGCCGAGTACCATGTGTGCGCTGTCGGCGGGATCGATCCAAAGCGCGTGGTTGTCGACGTGCACGTTGTGCAGCGAGTCAACGGCAAATGTCTTTCCGCCGTCCTTCGACATGAGAACGGGCGACGCCAGTACATAGACGTGCTGATCGTTCACCGGGTCCACGACGATCTCGTCGTAGTAGTAGTGAGGACTCGCGGCCAAGTCGTTCTCCTGCGTCCAGTGCTCGCCGGCGTCGGTCGATTTGAACACGCCGCCGAAGGGCGCGGCCGACACGTCGGTGACACCGCGATCGACCGCGATCATGGCATAGACCACAGAGGGATTTCTGGCCGACACCGCGATACTCGGCCGACCGATGCCTTGTGTCGGCAGCCCGGTGTTGCGCGCGGGGTCGGTGAGCCTCGTCCAGGTTTTGCCGCCGGTGACGCTCTTGTAAATCCCGCTGCCGCTTCCTGCGCCCAGCATGCGAGAGCCGCCCAGCCGAAGGCGATGCCACATCGCTGCGTAGACTATTTCCGGATTGGATGGATCGAGCTCGAGATCCGTGGCGCCTGTCGTGTCGTTGACGAAGAGAATCTTTTCCCAGTGTACCCCGCCATCCACCGTCTTGAACACGCCGCGCTCCGCGTTCGTGCCCCAGAGATGTCCCAGCGCCGCCACGTACACCACGTTGGGATTGGTGGGATGAATCACGACGCGTGCGATGGCACGCGTGTCGCCAAGTCCCATGCGGTGCCACGTCTTTCCACCATCGGTGGATTTGTGGACGCCATTGCCCCATGACTGTGAGCGAAGGGAGTTGCGCTCCCCCGTTCCGACCCAAACGACGTTCGTGTCAGACGGCGCGACGGCGAGGTCGCCAATGGTTTGTACGCCGAGTGAGTCGCCGATCTGCCGCCAGGTGGTGCCGCCGTTGCTGGTCTTCCATACGCCGCCTCCCGCCGCGCCGACGTACATCGTTTTGCGATACGGTGTAGGAATGGCGAGCGATGTGACCCGCCCGCTGTACGCGGCAGGTCCAAGATTTCGATACGAGATCTTGCCGAGAAAGCGTGTGAGAGGATCGGTCGAAGCTGGGGCGCTGTCCGTTGGCGGCGACGCTGCGTCCCTCGAGGCGCTCGGATTCGACTGCCTGAGCGTCGAGTCGCCGCCGGCGGGGCGGGCCGGTGTCTGGGCTATGGAGAGCGCGCTGGACCCAGCGAGCAGAACGAGCGCTGCAAAGCAACGTGTATGTGGCATCATCGGGGAAAGATCGGCGGGGGAAGGCGTCGCCGACAGGAGCCGTTCATCACGCAAAAAACCCCCGAGGACTCCCTCGGGGGTTCTTCACATCGTCTCACCGCAATGGCTCAGGGGAACCCACTCGACCCCTGCGGCTGATCGTCCGGCCTCGCCTGACGGATGCGCGGCTGCTGGCCATACACATACTGGTAGGTGACGTAGACCGCCCGTGCGCCGAAGTTGCGCTCGGAGATCTGTATGACGTTGTCGTTGCCTGCGCGCACACGGAACGTTCCCGTGTTGAACGGATCGCTGGCACGCAATCCGACGGTGGAGCGGTCGCTGATCTTCTGACGGAACGAGAGGTTCACCATCTGCATGCTCTTGAACTCGCCCTTCTCGATCTTCATCGGCGCGCGGTAGAACCAGCTCGCCTGGAAGGTCGTGCTCGGCGTGATCTGCGTGGTGCCGTTCAAGCGCGTGGACCAGGTGACCGCGTCCGATCCCAGGCTGCTCGTCGAGCCGCCGTCCGTCACCATCTTGAACACATTGAAGCCGGCGAACCCGCTGAACTTGGGACCGAGGCGAAGTTGGCCGTTGATGTCCGAGCCCCAGGAGTTGCTGGACGCCAGGTTCTTGAAGGAAATCGACGTCACCTCGCGGCCATCGATTACGTCCGCGGTGTTGATGTCCACGCGGATGATGTCCTTGGTGTGCCGGAAGAACGGCGACACCTGGAGCGTGCCGAGCTTGAAGTTCCGCGTGAGGCCAAGCTCCACCGCGTCCGTGTACTCAGGATTCAACCCCGGATTGCCGATGAAGACGTTTTGCACGTCGAAGAACGACGGGAATGGATTCAGCTCCTGGGTGCCCGGCCGGCGAATGCGGCGAGAGTAGCTGAGCTTCGTCTGTACGGCATCGCTGGCGTTGTACATGATGACGCCGCTGGGGAAGAGGCTGTTGTAGCTGAACGGATAGCTCTTCGCGGACGCCTTCAGGTTGAAGTCGCGGCTCGCGTGCTCGGCACGCAGTCCGCCCTGGAGCTCGAACTTGCCTGCGCTCTGGCTCACGACAGCGTAACCGGCGTGCACCCGCTCGTCGAAGCCGAATGCGTTGCTCTGCGGGCTGAGCTTGTACGTGCCGGAACCCAACGAATCCTTCTGCACCGAGAAGTCGCGATCGAGCCAACGCCCGGTGCCCTTGTAGCCGGTCTCGATCTTCGATTTGGCGCTGAGCGGACGCGTGTAGTCGAGCTGCGCGTTCAGCGTCTTGGTGAGCGCGTCGGTGTTCTGCAGCTCGCGCTCGATACGCGTGGTAGGCGTGCTGCCACTCGCCGTGGGCGGCTGGCGCCACAAATTCGTGACGTCCTCGTCGCGCGAGCGGTTGAAGCGGATCTCTCCGCCGAGCTCGTGCTTCCGCGGCTCGATGGTGCGCTTGAGCGCGGTGGTGTAATCGAACATCAGGCCCTTCGTGTCCGCGTAGCGCGGGCGCTCGTAGCGATCCGTGAGCACTCGACTGCTGTTCAACTCTTCGTACAAGCTGACGGAACCGTCGTTGCCCGTTCGGTGATTGATCGCGATCGCGTTCGAGAACACATCCTTTGGCGTCAGCTTGTAATCGACGTTCGTGTTGAAGTTCTGACCGCTGTTGTCGGCCCGCTGGTCGATGTCTTGATTGGTGGCGCCGGTGAGAGCCTGGAGCGAGTTGAAGCGCTCACGATCGTTGATGCCGACGATTGGACGCCGGTCGGTATTGACGCCGAAGTTCGAGAACGTGGTGAGATCACCAACCTGATAGCCCACGTTCGCCGAGCCGTTGAACTTGTTGATCTTCGCGACACCGGCGTTTGCACCACCGCTCCAGCCCAAATCGGTGTTTGCCTTGAGCACGATGTTGATGATGCCGGCCATGCCTTCGGGATCGTACTTGGCGGAGGGATTGGGAACGACTTCGACGCGCTCGATGATGTTCGCGGGGAGGCTCTTGAGGTATGCGCCGAGCTGTGTGCCGGTAATGGGCGAGGGTCGGCCATTGATCTGCACGGCGACGTTCTCGTTGCCGCGGAGGCTGACCTTGCCGTCACCGTCGACGTTGACCGACGGGACATTGTCGAGCACTTCGCTCGCATTGCCGGCCCCAGGGGCGACGTCTTTCGCGCGATAGGAGTTGCGATCCGGCTCGATGACGACGGCCGATTGCTCTTCCTTCACCTCGACCCCCGCGAGCTTCGCAGCCACGCGCGTCAGACTCAGCGCGCCCACATCCACAGCGGGTGCCGCGGGCGTGATCGCGAAGTCCTGCACACGCGGGGCAAACCCGATGTAGGTGACGCGAACGGTGTAGGCGCCGGGACGAAGTCCCTGCACGCGGAACGATCCGTCGGCATTCGCGATCGCGCCGGCGACGAGCGCATTGCTCGCCTTGCTGCGCACGGCCACAGAGGCGCGCGCAACACCGGCCTTGCTCGCAGAATCGACGACGCTGCCTTTCACCTCGCCGTTGCCGCTTGGTGGCGGACCGGCTGGACGAGCGGCGGCAGGAGCTTGCGCGTCGAGCGTGTGGGCGCCGGCGGCCAACAGCAGGCCAAGAGCGCCAAGGATGAGACGTCGCACGAGATATGTTCTCCGGGGGGAGCAGTGAGGCGACCTGGTCGGACACACGCATCGTGGGAATGCGCCGACGTGCTCACTACGTGCTCATTTTTGGGGAGTTTCAAGCATCCGGCGCGGAGGAACTTCGGGGCGCCATCACAACAACCAGACGATTTATGCCGCGATCGGCAAATCAGCGCGGCGGCTTCGACTGATACGCGGCCAACATCTGGTCCATCACCCGCGATGTGCGCAGGGCGCTCTCACCCGTGCTCGGGGATTCCCCTACACCGTTCAGCGCGTTTACGACCAATTGAATGAGCGGCTGCTGAATGTGCGGCGGGGAGTCGATGGGCAGCTCCGTGGTACCGGCCGTCGTCGTGAGCACGATGGGCGAGCTGTCGAATGTTGCGTACGTGATACGGCCGGCCGTCCCGACGATCTCCGTGCGATCGCGCTTGTCGAAGGCGGTGAAGCACCACGTACCCATCCCGTGCACGCCCGATTCGAATCGAAACGCCCCGCTGACGATGTCTTCAACGGAATACGCGTTCGCCTGATTCGATGCGAAAGCCTCCACCTCACGAATGGGACCCAGCGCGTAGTCGAGAAAGTCCAGCATGTGCGATGCGAGGTCGACGAACAATCCACCTCCGGCAACGAGCGGATCGAGACGCCACGGCAGCGCGCCGGATGTCGTCGGCTCCTCGCCGAGCGGCTGATGGAGCGTCACGGACACGAAGCGTACATCGCCGATGACACCGTCGTCGATGAGGGCTTTCACCTTGACGAAGCGCGGAAGTGCGCGGCGATAGTAGGCCACGAAGAGCGGAACGCCGGCCTCGCGGCATCCCTCGAGCATCGCACGACACTCGTCCGCGTCGAGCGCCATCGGCTTCTCGACGTACACCGGCTTCCCCGCCCGCGCACTCGAGAGCGTGTAGTCCTTGTGCGCCGCCGGCGGCGTGGCGACGTACACCGCGTCGACGTCGGGATCGGCGATGAGGGCGTCGGCGTCGTCGTACCACTTGGGTACACCGTGGCGGCGCGCGTAGTCCCGGGCGAGATCGCCATTGCGGCGCATCACGGCGACGAGCTGCGAGTGGTTTGCCTTCTGAAAGCCAGGACCGCTCTTCACTTCCGTGACATCGCCGCACCCGATGATTCCCCAGCGGATCGTACGCATCATGTGGTCATCGTCTCCACGACGTCTCGCGTCATTCGCGCTCGGCTCACTTGGACGCCTTCTCCCGGTAGCGCCCTTTCTCGCACCAAAAGCGCGACAGCATGGATGGCTGAAGCTGGAACAACTCGCGCGCGCGCTCGCAGGTGGCGCGGTTGTCATCACTCTCGTCGGCGGCGTCGAACGTGGCGACGTGAATGCGCGCCGAATCACCGACGGTCTCGGTGCGATAGAGCGTGTAGACGTCGGGGCGTGTTCGGCACGCGCTTCCGGCAGCAGCGATAGCGAGGAGTAGGGCAACACGAGCGACTTTCATGACAGCCATTTTGTTGCGGTGAATGGGTTGCCGCTAGTTGACGCGTTCCAGTGGAACTCCCGCCGCGCAGAGGGGACAGCGATCGGGCGCCCACAACTCATAGTCCTCTCGCGCCACGGCCTCCACGGCGATCCCCTGTTCTGCGAAGTATCCCGCACCGGTGGAACCGAGGACGAGAAGCGCTCCCGCCACGACGGGCACGGCTCCCTGCGACATCACCTCGTCAAAGGTTCCGCGCAGTGCCGAACCGGCACTCATCACGTCGTCGACGATGGCGACGCGCACTCCGCGAGCGCGCGCCGACAACGCTGACGACAGTCGGTATCGTGCCTGATAGAGCCCAGTCAATTCCGCCGGCATCTCGCGCTCGGTAAACCAGAATTCGACGTCGAGCGCCTGCGCCACGAGTTGGGCCAGAAAGGCGCCGCCGAGAAGCGGTCCACAGACGGCGTCGACGGCGTGTGGACGGAGGGCGGCGACGAACGTGTCGATGCAGGGCCGAAGGCGCCGAGGATCGGCGAACAGGGGGTCGAGATCGAGCCACAACGCGCCGTGATGGCCGGATTCCAGGGCAAAATGGCCTCGGCGGCCCTGCACCAGATCCAACACCGTCTCAGCGTGCGGTTCGTGCATCGGCTCCCTCACCCAGCGTTACGCGCTGTAGAGCGCGCGAGTCTCCCGCGTATCCGACCGATACTCTCTTGGACCGGCGCGAGGTTTCCAGTCTAATGAAGGGACGCAGTATCATGCGCATCAGTGCTGTGCACATCGCTCGTCGCGCCGCGACCGTCGTCGGCGTGTCACTGTTCGCCGCAGCGCTGGCGCTTCCCCTCGAGGCGCAGACCGTCACGCGCAACGCCGCCACCGGTACCAGCGCCATCGTGAGGGCGGCGGAGAATCTCACGCACCTCGTGGAGCTGACGAAAACGCATGTGACGCGCTTCAGGCTCGAGGACAGGGACCAGCCGGCCGCCGCGCTTCCCGCTGCGCTCGCAAACGGAACGCAGCGCGCAACGGTCAAATCAACGTCGACAATCCGAGAGTGAGCAGCAGCGCCACGACCGAGATGATCGTTTCGGATACCGTCCACGTCTTGAACGTCTGCGCCACTGTGAGGCCGAAGTACTCTTTCACGAGCCAGAAACCGCCGTCGTTCACGTGTGAGAGAATCAATGAGCCCGCGCCGGTGGCGAGCACCATGAGCTCCGGCGATGCGCCGGTTGCGGGGCCCGCGATGGGCGCGACGATTCCGCACGCGGTCGTCATGGCAACCGTCGCCGAGCCCGTGGCGACGCGGATGAGTGCCGCCACGAGCCAGCCGAGAATGAGCGGCGGCACACTCGCAGCGGTCGCGATGGAAACGACCGCCGGCGAGATGCCGCTGTCCATGAGAATGCGTCCGAATCCACCGCCCGCGCCGACCACGAGCGTGACGAGCGCAATGGGCCCGAGTGAATCATTCGTGAACTTGAGAATCATGTCGCGATCGAATCCGGCGGCGCGACCGAACGTGTAGAAGCTGAAGAGCAGCGCGAGCAGCAGCGCGATGACCGGATTCCCGGCGAGTCGCAGGAGATCGTTGAAGAGTGATCCGGGCGTCGAGATGAGATTGGCCCAGCCGGAGATCAGCATGAGTGCCACAGGAAGCAGAATCGTTGCGACGGTGATACCAAAACCGGGGAGTCTGTCTCGTTTCCGCGAGTCGGCCAGCACGTCCATCAACGCCGTATTCGGCGTGGGGATGACGTACCGCGAGACAGCCTTCGCGAAGATCGGCCCTGCGAGCACCGTGGTGGGAATGCCGACGATCAGCGCGTAGAGCATCGTTCGCCCGATGTTCGCCTGATACGCCGACACGGCAATGAGCGCGGCGGGATGCGGCGGAACCAACCCGTGCACGACGCTGAGCCCGGCAACCATGGGGATTCCGATCAGTACCATCGACGTCTGCGTGCGCTTCGCGACAGTGAAGGCGATGGGCACGAGCAGCACGAAGCCGACATCGAAGAACACCGGAAGCCCCACGATGAACGCGATGCACGCCATGGCCCAGTGGACGTTCTTGATCCCGAACGCGGCGATCACCGTTTGGGCGATGCGATCCGCGCCGCCAGACTCCGCCATCATCTTGCCGAGCATGGTGCCGAGGGCCACCACGAGCGCCACATGTCCGAGCGTGTTGCCGACGCCGGTCTCGAAGGACTTGACGATGGTGCCCATCGGCATGCCGACGGCCATGCCCAGGGCGAGCGAGACGACGATGAGCGTGACGAACGGATTGAGCTTGAACTGCGCGATGAGGACGACGAGCGCGATGATCGCGACGAGCGCGTAGATCAACAGCTGGTTGCCGACGACCATTGTGGCGGGAGTGGGGTGTGGTAGGGGTGCCTGCGTACTCCAGATAGCCCCTGAAACGCGCCGCCGCTACGTTGCGCCCATGAATCGGTGCGACACGCTCATTCGCAATGCGCAGCTGATCGACGGCACGGGCGGGCCGCCGCGGATTGCGACCGTTGCAGTTGCGGACGGTCGCATCGCCGCCATTGGAGCGCTTGCCGAATGGCACGCCGACGCGACAGTCGACGCCTCCGGGCAGGTGCTCAGCCCCGGCTTCATCGACGTGCACACGCATGACGACATCGCGGTCATCCGGGAGCCCGGGATGTGGGCAAAGCTTTCGCAGGGCGTGACGACCGTCATCGTGGGAAACTGCGGCATCAGCGCCGCGCCGGTGCGGTTGCGTGGCGCACCGCCCGACCCGATGAACCTGCTTGGACGCGCCGATGAATTCCGCTATCCCACATTCGCGTCGTATCGCGACGCCGTGCGGGATGCGTCTCCGGCGGTGAACGTCGCCTCCTTCGTCGGACATACGGCGCTGCGAAGCAATCACATGAGCCGCCTCGATTGCGCCGCAACCGACGACGAGATTTCAGCCATGCGTGCGGAGCTCTCCGAAGCGCTCGACGCTGGCGCGCTCGGTCTCAGCACCGGCCTGGCCTACGCGAATGCCTTCGCCGCCCCGACGCAGGAGGTGACGGCGCTCGCCGCTCCGCTCGAGGCGGCGGGAGCTCGTTACGCCACACACATGCGCAACGAGTTTAGCGAGATCATTCCCGCGGTTGCCGAGGCCGTGCACATCGGGCGCCACGCGCGCGTGCCCGTGGTCATATCGCACCTCAAGTGCGCGGGGCGCGAGAACTGGGGTCGCAGCGCCGAGGTGCTCGCAGCGCTCGACTCGGCGCGCGGCACTCACGAGATCGGGTGGGATTGCTATCCCTACACAGCCGGCTCGTCGACGCTCGATCTCGCGCAGGTGACGGACACCATCGAGATCACGATTACCTGGTCCGACCCGCACCCGGATGTGGCCGGTAACTCTCTCGCTGCGATCGCGGACAAGTGGAACACCACACTGCTCGACGCGGCGGAGCGCCTTCAGCCAGCCGGCGCGATCTATCACTCGATGTCGGAAGACGATATGAGGCGCATTCTGCGCCATGCGGCGACGGTCATTGGATCCGACGGCCTCCCGAATGACCCGCGTCCGCATCCCCGCCTCTGGGGCACATTTCCGCGCGTGCTCGGCCACTACAGCCGCGACGAGCAGCTGTTTCCATTAGCGGAAGCGGTGCACAAGATGTCGGGTTTGTCGGCCCGCCGGTTCGGCCTGGCGGAGCGTGGCGAGATCCGCGTGGGGAACTGGGCAGATCTGGTGTTGTTCGACGCCGCGACGATTCGTGACGTCGCCACGTTTGCGGACCCGAAGCGGCCGGCGGAGGGTATTTCGGCGGTGTGGGTCAACGGCGTCCTTTCCAGTCGCAATCAGGCGCCGACCGGCGATCGCGCCGGCCGGTTTCTCCAGCGCTGAGGGAGCGATGGACCGGTCCATCCGCGCCACAACGTTCGAGTAACTTTCAGCGTACAAGGATCGGCACAATTCGCAACTTCAGGAGTGTCCGTGACCCAAGCCCCGCGTGCGATTCGCAGTGCACTCAGCTCCGCTCGAATGCTCGTGAACCGCCTGAGTAGCTTCGCGGTCGTCGCCGCCAGTCTCGCGGCCGCGTGCAGCAGCGCCCTGCCCCAGGCGTCCGCTCAATCGGACGTGGGCCCGACTCCGGCAGCCATTGCGAAAGCCGACAGTGGACGTCCGCCTTACACAAAGGCGGACGTCAAATTTTTGCAGGGCATGATCTCGCATCACGCGCAGGCGATCGTGATGACTGCCATGGCGCCGACGCATGGCGCGCGCGCGGACGTACGCATTCTCGCGGAGCGCATCGACGTGGCACAGCGCGACGAGATCGCATTCATGCAGCGCTGGCTGCGGGAGCGGCGTGAGGTTGTTCCGGATCCAGCCGCCAAGCACGACATGGGCGGTCAACCAATGTCCGACATGGACATGCCCGGAATGCGCATGCCCGGCATGCTGACACCGCAGCAAATGACCGAACTCTCCGCCGCACGAGGCGCGGAGTTCGACCGACTCTTCCTCACGTCCATGATCCAGCACCACAAGGGTGCGCTGGCCATGGTCGATGAGTTGTTCGCGAGTCCGGGCGCTGGCCAGGACGGCGCGATCTTCCGTTTTGCCTCGGACGTGACCGCCGATCAGACTACCGAGATCGATCGCATGATGTCCATGCTGAAACCTCGTTGACACTTCACCGGAATACACCCATGCGATTCGCTTCTTCGGCGCTGCTCCTCGTCGTCGCGCTCTCCGGCGGCACCGGGTGCTCGTCCGCGCTATTGCGCAGCCCATCCGACTCGACCGACCTGTCGGAGTTCCCGCCGAACCCGGATCCGCGTGTGGGGCTCCGCGCCGGATGGTGGGACGCGGGCGAAGCGATCTGGAACTTGCGCGTCGTTTCCAAGACACGGCCGTCCGAGAAATTCACGAACCCCAGCACGCCGGGCGACAGCCGGCTCACCAACTCCGATCTCGCATTCCTGGGCAACTACGTCTTCCAGGGCAATTACAGCGGCTATCAGGTCTGGGACATCTCGAATCCGGCCAAGCCCACGCTGCGCACGGCGTATGTCTGCCCCGGCTCGCAGAGTGACGTCTCCGTATACCGCAATCTGCTGTTCGTGTCCGCGGAAGCGACGAATGCTCGCACCGATTGCGGCATGCAGGGAGTGACCGACACAGTGAGCAAGGAGCGCGCGCGCGGCATTCGCATCTTCGACATCACCGACGTCGGCCGGCCGCGTCCTCTGGCGACGGTGCAGACCTGCCGCGGCTCGCACACGCACACCCTCGTAACCGACCCGCGCGATCCAGCGAACATCTACGTCTACGTCTCGGGCTCCGCCGCGGTTCGCTCGGCCGGTGAGCTGGAAGGCTGTTCCGCGCTGCTCCCGGAGCAGGATCCCAACTCCGCGCTCTTTCGCATCGAAGTCATCAAGGTGCCCCTCGCGTCGCCGGAGCGCGCAGCGATCGTGAGCTCACCACGCATCTTCAACGATTTGGCGGCGCCGGCAAAGCATGGGGAATCGGCGGCGGATTCGGCTCTTGCCGCCGAGCGAGCGCGCGCTTCGGGACGTCCGCCACGGCAGACTTTTCCCGGCCGAGGTCCCACGCAGTGCCACGACATCACGGCATACCCGGCGATTGGATTGGCCGGCGGCGCGTGCGCCGGCTACGGATTTCTGCTCGACATTCGCGACGTCGCACATCCCAAACGCATCGGCGCGGTTGCGGATTCCAATTTCTCCTTCTGGCACTCGGCGACATTCAACAACGACGGCAGCAAGATTTTGTTTTCCGATGAATGGGGCGGCGGCACCCAGCCGCGTTGCCGCGTGACGGACAAAATGCAGTGGGGCGCCGACGCCATCTTCACGCTCTCGGACAACACCATGCAGTTCAAGAGCTACTACAAGATGCCGGCGGCGCAGACGTCGAATGAGAACTGTGTGGCGCACAACGGCACGCTGATTCCCATTCCGGGCCGCGACGTGATGGTGCAATCCTGGTATCAGGGCGGCATCTCCGTGTTCGACTGGACGGATGCAGCGAATCCAAAGGAGATTGCCTACTTCGACCGCGGCCCGATGGACTCCACGAAGCACGTGGATGGCGGGTACTGGTCGTCGTACTGGTACAACGGCTACATCGTGGGTTCTGAGATGTCGCGTGGGCTCGATCTGTTCGAGCTCAAGCCGAGCGCGTTCATCACGCGGAACGAGATCGAGGCGGCGAAGCTGGTGAAGTTCGAGTACTTCAACGCGCAAGAGCAGCCGAAGCTGGTGTGGCAGCCGAGCTTCGTCGTGGCGCGCGCGTACCTCGATCAACTCCGGCGGGATGACGGCCTTCCGCGCGCGCGCACGTTTGCGGTGGCGCGCGAACTTGAAGCGATCGAAGCAATGGGGAACAAGCGCGCCGCGCTAATTCGCTTGTCGACGGCGCTCGACGCCGAAGCGCTACAGAACGCCGATATCCGCCGCATTCGGCTGCTCGCCGCAACGCTGCGAAACATGGCGAAGGTGGAGCGCTGAGTTCCCCGCATCGGGGAGGCGTACACACCAGCCTTTCATTGAAGCATTCTCTCGTTGTCGCGGCAGCGCTGTTCGCTGGCTGCCGCAGCAAACCAGCCGAGCCAGTACGAGGGGGGGCGCCGGCACCGGCGGCGGCGCCTGTTTCAACCTCGGCAGCGACGATGCCGAACACCGTTGCGCCGAGCAACGCGCTCACGCCGACGCTCTCGCCGGCGGAAGAGGTGAAGCGCTTTCACCTCCCGGCTGGCTATCGCGCCGAGCTCGTGGCTGCCGAGCCGTTCGTTCAGGAACCGGTGGCGATCGACTTCGATGCCGACGGACGCATGTGGGTCGTCGAGATGCGCGGCTACATGCCCAACATCAAGGGCACGGGGGAGGATCAACAGGTCGGACGGATCGTGGTGCTCGAGGACACGGACGACGACGGCCGGATGGACAAGGGCACCGTGTTTCTCGACGGACTGGTGCTACCCCGGGCGATCAAAGTGCTCGAGCGAGGAGTCCTGGTTGCTGCTCCGCCCAATCTGTGGCTCGTCCGCGACACCACCGGCGATCTCAAGGCAGATACCAGGGAGCTCGTTCGCACCGACTATGGCACGACGGGCTCCAATCCGGAGCACAATGCGAACGGACTGCTGTGGGGATTGGACAACTGGATCCACAATGCAAACTTTGGCGGTCAGTTCCGTGCCGTGCGCGCGGGCCCGATTGCGTTTCGTAAGACCCCCGAGGAAGGACAATGGGGCGTCTCGATCGACGAGTATGGGCGCATGTACCGCAACAGCAATGAAGATCCGCTGCGCGCCGACTTCGTGTCGTCGCACTACGCAACGCGCAACGAAAGGGCCGGCAGTGTGCGCGGCATCTATGAACGGCTGACGGCGAATGTTCCGGTGTGGCCCGGGCACAAAACTCCTGCCGTGAATCGCGGCTATCGTCCCGAGACGCTCCGCGCCGACAGCACGCTCGCGCACTACACGTCCGCCGGAAGCCCGACGGCGTATGTGGGCGATCGTCTGCCGGCGGAGCTTCGACGCAGCGTGTTCGTGACCGAGCCCGCTGGCAACCTTGTCGGCCGATTCGACATTCGCGAGCAGGACGATGGGACAGTCGACGCGCACACGGCGTACGATCATGCGGAGTTCATGACCGCGGACGACGAGCGCTTTCGCCCGGTGAATCTCGCGTCGGCGCCGGATGGCACACTGTACGTGGTGGACATGTACCGCGGCATCATCCAGCATCGCGTCTATATCACCGGCTACCTCGAACAAAAGATCATCGAGCGCGGACTGGAAGGTCCGAATGGCTTTGGACGCATCTGGCGCATCGTGCATACGTCGGCGCGGCGCGGCGAGCGACCGCGCTTGTCGGCGAAGACGCCCGCGGAGCTCGTCCAGTACCTCGCGCATGCGAACGGCTGGTGGCGGATGACCGCGCAGCGTCTCCTCGTGGAACGCGGTGACCTTTCGGTGGCACCCGCCCTGCGCGCGCTCGTCCGCTCGCATGCCGATGATCGCACGCGTCTGCACGCGCTGTGGACGCTCGACGGACTCGGCGAGTTGGACACGCCGCTTCTGCGCGCGGCGCTCGCCGACACATCGCCGTACGTACGTGCCGCGGCCATCCGCATGTCCGAGCCGCATCTCGCCGAGGCGAACACGCTGCTGCACACCGAGGTGATGCGGCTCCTGCCAGACCGCACGCCGGCCGTTCGACGACAGCTTGCTGCGTCGCTTGGCGAGCTCCCCGTCACTCGGCGCGACGCGGCGCTGCTGGAGGTGATCACACGACACGGAGATGATCCCATCGTCGCGGATCTCGTGGTGACGGGGCTGGCCGGACGCGAGCTTCCCTTTCTCGAACGTTTGCTGGCGTCGCCTGCCGCGCGCGAGCAAACCGCGTCGACCCTGGTGCAATCGCTCAGCACGACAATCGTGCGGGCCCGCGATGGCGCGAACGTGCAGCGATTGCTCGCGATGGCTGGGCAACCCGCGCGGCCGCGATGGCTGCGGATGGCCGTCCTCGCTGGAGCGCAGTCGGCGACCGGTCAGCGCGGCGGCGTCACGGTGAGTTTGCCGTCAGCGCCAAGCGGGCTCATGGCGGCGATGGCGAGCGCGGACACCGGGCTTCGCGCCCGGGCGCGGCAGGTTGCCGAATCGATGACGTGGCCTGGCAAGGCGACTCCGAAGGTCGCTGCGCGTCCCCTGACCGCTTCCGAGCGAAGCAGGTTTGACGCGGGTCAGCTCCAGTACCGGGCGACGTGCGCGGGCTGCCATCAGATCGGAGGCACAGGGCTGGCAGGAGTCGCCAAGAGTCTGATCGGATCGCAGTGGGTGGTTGGCCCTCCGCCGCGCCTCATCCGGATCGTGCTGCATGGCAAGGAGGGCGAGATGTTGATGCCGCCAGTCGGCGGATCGATGACGGATGACCAGGTTGCCGCAGTCCTCACGTACGTCCGTCGTTCGTGGGGGAATTCCGCTCTGCCGATTGCCCCTGAGGACGTTCGCGACGTTCGCGGGGCCACATTGGGCCGAACGAAGCCGTGGACGGAAGCGGAGCTCAGCCGCATACGTCGCTGAGCAGGTAAATGGGTGCTATTGTTTTCACGCCACTTTTTTCGTGAGAGGTTTTGTATGCGTCGTATCAAGGGATCAGTGTTGATCGCAGTCGGTGTCATGCTCGGGTCGGCGGTCGGTTGCATGCAATCGCATCCAGTGCCGGAGGCACGGCCAGCTGCCGCTCCAGCGCCGGAAATGGAATCCGCGCGCGCCGTGGCCGGTGGCGGAATTTCTGTGTCGGGATGGACGGGACGGATCGACGACAAGGAAGCGGCGGCGGGCTCCACGCTGTCCAATGCGAAGCTCGCCATGCATGCCAATGGCCTGCATGTGACAACCGGTCCGGCCGTGACGTACTGGCATCCGTCGAACAGAGCGAGCGGAGACTATACGGTGAAGGCGACGTTCAACGAGCCGCAGTACATGGGCCTGAACGATCACCCACACCCCTACGGCATCATGATCGGAGGCAACGATCTGGGCACCGCGCAGCAGAGCTTTCTCTACTGCGCAGCCAGCGGCGCGGGTAACGTGATCGTCCGCGGGATGGGACCCGCGCCGTTCCAGTTGAACGGACGCGGCACCGCGAGCGCGGCGGTGAACAAGGCGCCGGCGAAGGGTCAGCCTGTGACGAACACCATCGCCGTGTCGGTGCGAGGCGACAAGGTCGACTGCGCCGTCAACGGCACGGTGGTGGGGAGCTTCGACAAGTCCGCCGTCGTGGGTGCGGGAAAATTGAAGTCAACGGACGGCGTGTATGGCATCCGCTTCGCGCACAACACGGAAGGGATCGTGACGGGTTTGAGCATGACGAAGCCGTAAGGCGATGTGACGGCGTATTTTCAAAGGGCTGGCCTCAGTGCATCGAGGCCGGCCCTTTGACGTCACGCGATTGCTCCGCCTTGTCTCCACTCCCTCGACAACTCGATCGCGCGGCTGACATCTTCCTCAGGCCACCGCGATGCTCAGGAGAATGCGCCATGTGCCGCAACATCAAAACGCTCGCCAACTTCGAGCCGCCCGCGACCGAGGACGAGATCCGCGCCTCGGCGCTACAATTCGTGCGGAAGCTGAGTGGGACGACGCGTCCGTCGCGCGCCAACGAAGCCGCATTCAGTCTCGCCGTCGACGAAGTGACTGAGTCCGCCCGGCGTCTCATCGCATCACTCGAGATCAATGCCGCGCCCCGCAATCGCGAGGACGAGGCGCGGAAAGCCAAGGAGCGGTCGAAGGCGCGGTTCGGCTGACGCTACGCGCTCACCACTTTCGCCGTCGTGGTCAACTGCCCAGTGTGGCGCTGCGTATGCTCGGCTGCGTGGAACAGGAGTCCGATCACAGTCGATGGAAGCTGCGCGCGTCCGACGGAACGAAGGTCGAGCAGCGTGGCCGCATCCGTGCCACGAATCTGCGTGAGTGCGCGATCGATCGCGGTGTCGAATGCCATTACGAGATGCGCGGCCGATTGCGTTGACTCGGGCCGCGACTCATCGGCGAGTGCATCGAGCTGCGCGCGGGAGAGGGGCTCCCCGCGTGCGTAGGTGAGCAGTCGATCGAGACTGCCGATCGCGTGCTGGACGTGGTAGCCCGCTGTCGCGGCGCCGCTCGGGCTCGCCCACAAGCTCGCGATGGAGAGTCGTGGAAGAGTTGCGCGCACCTCGTCGCGGCACTGCATGAGACTGTGCGCCACCGGCTGCAGCAATGGCGGAACATCCGGAAGCGGGCCACGCAGCCACACCTCGGGCAACGGGGTCACGTGCGGATTGGATGGCCGAGCGATCGCATGATATCCGCGACGAGTTCGGGCGCGGGGCGAGCTCCGTCGACGACCAGCGCCTGCTCGTCGTCGCCCGGCTCCTCGAGCGTCGCCAACTGACTCGGCAACAGCGATCCGGTCGCGTAGTGTGTTCGTCGCCGAGCAAGTCGGCGCGAGAGAACGTCCGGTGAGGTGCGCAGGTGCACGAACCGGACGGCATCGGGGGCAGCGCCAACCGGAACGAGTGCCACGCGATAGGTGCGTCGCAACGCGGAACACGCGAGCACGGCGGAGGTTCCTGCGTGCAGCGTGTCGGAGATTCGGCGATTGAGCGCCTCGAGCCACGGCGCGCGATCCGCGTCGGTGAGCGGCGTGCCCGCGCGCATCCGCGCGACGTTGTCCGCGGAATGAAAGTCGTCGGCATCATAGAACGACCAGTGGAGCGCGTCGGCCAGGGTGCGGCCAACCGTCGTCTTTCCGGCGCCCGCCACACCCATGATCACGACAACGTGGGGTTCGCTCACCGCGGCGGCAGGCCTACCGGACACGCACAGCCATCGTGGCAAGCACCAGCCCGTTGGCGGCGGATACGGTAATGCGCAGGTCACCCAGCTCCGTAGGCGCGAGCTCGAAGTCGTACGTCTCGCCGTTCCCCATCTGCTGGATCGAAGGGCGGGTGGTCGCCTGATCGCCCGGAAGCGTCATCCCGTCCTTCGCCAGGGCGCGCCACGTCACGAGCGTGGAATCACGCAGCAGGCGCACGATCATGCTCGGCCGAAAGGTGTGCACATCGACGATTCGCAGACGATAGCGCTCGCCAACGCGCAGTTCGAGGGGCGGAGGTGCGAGACTTCCGTTGATGAGCGTTTTGGCCAAGTCCGCATCGAGACGCGGCACGGTGAGGAGCAGCACCTTGTCGTGCGTGGGATCCCACGCCCCCGGGTCATCGAGCACCAGCAGCACGCCGGAGAGGCCAGCCTGTTGCTGACGCACTTCATCCGCGTGCGGGTGGTACATGAATGTGCCAGAGCGCGGTGGAGTGAATCGCGCGACGAACGAATCGCCTGGCGCGATGGCGGGAGTGATGCGCGTGCCGCGTCCGGAAAATCCGGCGACGCCGTCGAAGTAGCTTTCGAGCTCGATGCCGTGCCAGTGCACCGCGGTGGCTTCCCGAAGCTCGTTGACGATCGTGATGTTCACCGGTTGGCCGCGCTTGAGGAGAATTGTCGGTCCCGGCAGCAACGGGGAGCTCGTGGTCGTGCCATCCTGGAGCATGTAGCCGTACGCCGGGGAACTCTCCGTGCTCCCACTGTCGGAGCGAGCCACGAGCCGGAGCTTTCGCGGAGCCGCCGCAAGCGTCACCTGCGCGGGTGCCACACCGCGTACCTCGATGCCCATGACCAATCCGCCCATCATGTCCCGCGCATGATTCGTCACATGCTGTAGATGCTCGGCGGGGAGCGCCGTGCCGTCGAGCGGCGCATTCCGAAGCACGTGGAAGTTGTCGTGACAGTGAAAGAGCCAGTTGCCGGGACGCTCGGGCACCCACGTCATGCTGAACGTTCGGCCACTCGCCGTTCGTTCGGTCACGACACGGCGCGGGGAGGCGGTGCGGTCGAACACGCTGTCCACGCTGCCGTTGCCACGGCTGTTCACGTCGAAGTAAAAGCCATGCAGATGCATCGGATGCACGGCGCTGCTCGTGTTGACGATGCGAAAGCGAATGGAGTCGCCGACCGCATAGGTCAGACGCTCGGTGTTCGGCCACGACTTGCCGTTGATGGTGAATCGCGTGAGGAGCCCTGCTCGAGCGATCAGTCCACCCGGCGTCGGCGCCTTGCTCCACAGCGAGATCACGAACACGCGGTCGCGCGGCTTGGACGGTGCACCACGCGGATCGACGATGAATGCTCCGTCGAGCTCTTCGTCGCTACCCGGACGTTCGTTCTGCGCGACGGAGCCTATCGAGGCCCAGTAGTAGTAGGTGCCGGGTGCACCGGCGATGAACCGCACGTCGCGGGTCGCGCCCGGTGCGATCTGAATCGTGTCGGTCGCACGGTTGGCGGCTGCCCCCCGCGTCGACAGTCCGTGCACCACCAGCGTGCCCTGTGAAATCGTGTTGCTGACGAAGGCGTGAATCTCCGCTCCTTCGGGCACCCGAATGAGGGGACCGGGAACGAGCAACCGCTTCCCCTTCTCGGCGAACGCGCGCACGACGAGGCCCGCGTCCGTCTCGCGGTCCGGATGCCACTCGCCCTCGCGCACTTCGAGGTGAACCGTGAGCACGCCGTCGCGAAGGGTGCCCGCACTGGCGCGATTGTCATTCGTCGCGATTCGCTCGACGGCTGCCGGTGCGACCGGCGCACGCGGCGTCGAGG
>JANMAY010000006.1:0-2912 GCA_031360095.1 Gemmatimonadaceae bacterium | reverse complement strand
CGATCCCGGATCGCCGTCGAAATTGCCACCCACGGCGAGATTGAGGATCACGAAGTACGACTGATCCAGCACCGATTTGCCATACCGCATCAGTTGGTCCGGAGTTACCACGTAGTGCGCTGTCGAATCGACGAGGAACCGCACCTCGTACGCATTCCATTCGATCGCATACAGATGGAAGTCGTCGGAGAGCTTGTTCGGCGAGATGCTATACGCGTGGCCGAACGGCGTCGCGCCGGAGTAGCCGGGGCCGTGAATCGCGGAGCTCGTGGACGACGGGTTGCTCCCCTTGTTCTCCATGATGTCCAGCTCTCCGCACGCTGGCCACGGCACCGCGGGGAAATCGCGACCCAGCATCCAGAACGCCGGCCACAGCCCCTGACCGCCCGGAATCTTGATGCGTGCTTCGACGCGGCCCGGTGCCGCAGTCATCTTACCGCGCGTCGTGATCTTGGCCGACGTGTACCGGCAAGGCCCGTAGTAGCACTGACGTGGCACCACCGCCTGCCGAGCGACGATCGCCAACTGACCCTGCCCATTGAGCGAGACGTTGTCGGTGGTGTCCGTGTAAAACTCCTTCTCGGAATTACCCCAGCCGCAGATTCCCGCCTTGCACCCGTCACCGAGCTCGTAGCTCCACTTGGTGCTGTCGATACGTGCGGCTGCCGGTCCGTCGAACTCGTCGCTCCACACCTTGACCCACGTGAGCACAGGTACGGGTGTTGGCGGCGTCACGACCGCTGCCGGGGCGGACGTTTCACCCCCGCACGCGAGGAGAAGGCCAAGGGCCAGCGCCTGCGTGATGCCGCGAAGATGAGCCAGTGAGAGGTGTGTCACGACGACTTCCTCACCAACCCGCGCGCCGCAGCGACAACCTTGTCGACAGTCAGCCCGAGTTCGGTGTAGATCCGTTCGTATGGCGCGCTGGCACCAAACCGCTCCACGCCAAGGGCGACGCCGTTCGACCCGACCCACCGCTGCCAGCTCATGGGATGCGCGGCCTCGATCGACACGCGCGGCACACCAACCGGCAGCACATCATCGCGATACTGCGCTGACTGGAGCGCAAACAACTCGTGGCTCGCCAGACTCACGACTCGTGCGTGTATGCCTTCACCCTCCAACTTCTCGCGAGCGGTCATGATCAATCCCACCTCGGAGCCGCTGGACAGCAGCACGACGTCCGGTCGGCCCTTCTCTGCGTCCGCCACGACGTATCCCCCCTTCGCGACCCCCGCTGCCGACGCGAACTTCGTGCGGTCGATGTAGCCCAACTTTTGCCGCGTGAGGACGAGACACACCGGACCATGCGTGTGCTTGATCGCGACCTTCCACGCCTCGGCAGTCTCCGTCGCGTCGGCAGGACGAATGACAGTGATCCCGGGAATTGCTCGCAGCGTGGACAACTGCTCGATGGGTTGATGCGTCGGGCCGTCTTCGCCGAGCCCGATGGAATCGTGCGTGTAGATGAAGATGACGTGCTGCTTCATCAGCGATGCGAGCCGAATGGCGGGCCGCATGTAATCTGAAAAGATCAAGAACGTGCCGCCGAACGGGATCATGCCGCGGTGCAACGCCATGCCGACCATGATCGACCCCATGCCGTGCTCGCGAATGCCGAAGTGCATGTACCGCTTGTCGTAGTTGCCGGGCGCAAAGTTCTTCCACGTTTTGACGGCGGTGCCATTGGACGGCGTGAGATCCGCCGATCCACCGATGAGCTCCGGCATCACGCCGACGAGTGCATTCAGCACCGTGTTCGAGGCGGCGCGGCTCGCCACGGAGCCGTTGTCTGCCGTGAAATTCGGGACGACCGATTCCCAGTTTGCCGGCGGCTCGCCGGCGATGCGGCGTGACAGCTCGCGCGCGTCGTCCGGATGCGCGGCAGCGTAGAGTGCGTGTCGCTTCGTCCAGTCCGCATGCGCTTTCGCGCCGCGCTCCCGCGTGAGACGCCAGTTCGCGAGCGCTTCGTCGGGGACGTAGAACGATTCGTCGGGCTTGGCCCAACCGAGCGCCTTTTTCGTCGCGACGATTTCGTCGGCACCGAGCGGTTCGCCGTGCGCCGAGGCGGTATCCTGCTTTTTGGGACTGCCAAAGCCGATGTGCGTGCGCGTCACGACGAGCGTGGGCCGCTCGGTGTCCGCTTTCGCCTGCGCGACGACGGCATCGATGGCATCGAGATCGTTCACGTCGGCGAGATGCAGCACCTGCCAGCCATAGCCCTCGAAGCGCTTGCCGGTATCGTCGCTGAAGGTGAGGTCGGTGCTGCCGTCGATAGTGATGCGGTTGTCGTCGTAAAAGCCGATCAATTTGCCGAGCTTGAAGTGTCCGGCGAAGGAGCAGGCCTCGTGAGAGATCCCCTCCATGAGATCGCCGTCGCTGCAAATGAAGTACGTGTAGTGGTCGACGACGTCGTGACCCGCGCGATTGTACGTGGCCGCGAGATGGGCTTCGGCAACCGCCATCCCCACGGAGTTCCCGACCCCCTGACCCAGCGGTCCAGTCGTGGTCTCGACCCCCGCTGTGTAGCCGTATTCCGGATGTCCCGGAGTCCGGCTTTCCCACTGCCGGAACTCCTTGAGATCATCGAGCGTGAGTTTGTACCCGCTGAGATAGAGGCAGCTGTACAAGAGCATCGACGCGTGGCCGCACGACAGCACGAAGCGATCGCGATCGGGCCATGCGGGATCGGCGGGGTCGTGTTTCAGGTGCTTCGTGAAGAGCGCATAGCCGAGTGGCGCCAGGGCCATCGGCGTGCCGGGGTGGCCGGAGTTGGCTTTCTGCACCGCGTCCATGGAGAGGGTGCGGACGGTGTTGATGCAGAGGAGGTCGAGGGGGGTGGTGGGCATGGCCGAAAGCTACGCTTTCGGCGCGCGCATCGGCACTTCGTGCCTCGCTTTTCGGCGCGCATC
>JANMAY010000315.1:0-3192 GCA_031360095.1 Gemmatimonadaceae bacterium | reverse complement strand
CGAGCGAGACGTCGGCGACGGCGACGGTGGTGCCGTAGCGTTTGGCGAGATCGCGGACGGCGATGACGGGGCGCGGCACTAGTGCGGCGTGCGGCGTGCGGCGTGCGGCGTGCGGCGGCTCGTTCACGCGCCCTGCTTCCGGAGAACGCGATAGCGCACATGCGTGACGAGTGGCGTGTGCCGCGCTGCGATCGGTTCCAGCGTGAGATCTACCAGGCCATCGAGCAGTCGTTCACCCGCGCCGATCACGACGGGTGCGATATGCAGACGCAATTCGTCGATCGCGCCCGCCTGGAGATACTGCCGCACCACGTTCGCACCGCCCGCGATGCCGATCGAGCCGCCACCGGCCGCAGCTTTCGCTTGACGCAATGCCGAGTCGATGCCGTCCGTCACGAAGTGGAATGTCGTGCCGCCCTGCATGGGAAGCGGGTCACGCTTGTGATGCGTGAGCACGAAGACTGGCGCGTGATACGGCGGATCCTCGCCCCACCAGCCGCGCCAGCTCGTGTCCCATTCGCCGCGCCCCGGGCTGAACATATTGCGGCCCATGATGTACGCTTTGTGCGCGACGATCGCTTTCAGCTCGGCGGCGTTATCCTCCCGTGCCTCGAACATCCAGCGGTGCAGGCGGCCGTCGACACCGTCGCCGAACGGCTTCTCGAGCGTCTGGTTTGGACCGGCGACGAAGCCGTCGAGTGAAACGGCGAGATCGGACGAAATGAGTGACGCCACGTTTTGCCTCGGTCGTTGGGTGCCTTCTGCAACGCTTGCTTCACGAGAGCACTAGAAGAGCGATGTCCGCCGAGCGCCGCCGCCCCACTGTTGAAAACTAACCGCGCCCTGCCAGAGGTGATCGAGCGCCTGCATGTTCCGCGTCTGCTGCTCCATCGTGGCCTGCGACCAGTGGCATGCCACTGACCGCGCCGCGGCCTCACGGTCACCGGCGTTGAACGTGACCGTCGCAGTGAGCAGAGCCTCGCTCACCGGGTGAATCTTCTGACCGTACCACGGCGGCGCGGTGGAGGTTCGCGCCTCGGCGAAGCCGGCGTAGAAGAGTGGCGTTGTCGGGGGGAGCGCTCCCGATTGAACGATCTGCGTCACGACATTGCCGGTGAGCCGGTGGTCGGAGTGTCCGTATCCTCCTTCCGGACCCCACGTCACCACCACCGAAGGACGGAGCGCGCGCAGCACGGAGTCAATGCGCGTTACCAGCGTATCGAGGCGCTTGCCGGGCCACGGCGCGAAGTCCGCGAGGCCAGCGTCGGGGAAGCCGAGGAGAATCGGCGGCTCCAGCCCGAGTGCGCGCGCCGAGCAGCGCGCTTCGTCCGCGCGGACCTTGGCGAGCGAGTCGCCGGCGGGAATGCGAGCGTGCGCATTGGCGCCTCGGCGACCGTCCGTCGCGATGACGAGGAAAACGCGCGCGCCTTCGCGAGCGTAACGCGCCAGGGCGGGAGCGACGAGGGTTTCGTCGTCGGGGTGGGCGAAGATTGCGACGAGTGTACCCGGTGTCGCCGGCACGGCCGCGACAGTTGCAGCGCTCGGCGCACAGGCAGCAACGAGTGCGAATGGTGCCAGGAACAAAAGCAGCCCGCGATGTCGACTCATGAAGATCCTCCACCAGTTGTCCGCGGTCTCTCGCCAAAGATTCGACCGTATTGAGTCACCTTCGTCGACGCACCCACAACACCGCTCGGAGCCATGCGTAAGCTCGAAGCATAAGCGTTTCGAGCTCGGGCTGTGTGCTCGAGCTCCAGGAGCCCACGCCCACGCTGACGCTCCATGCCCCTGGCTTGTGCGCTCAAACACCTGCTGCTGTCGCTGTCCCGCATCTCATATCCCGCTGCGAGCCCGTCCTCTTGCGCGCTCGCCACGCATGGACCAGTTTGTGGCATCCTGAAACGGTATACCACAATGGTCTTTGCACCCCACGATCTGCGGTGCGGCGTACTCCTCCGGCGGATCATCGCCGTCGTCGTGCTGTCGCCTTCGGCAGTGCTCGGCGCCCAGCAGTCGGCTCCAGCAGCCCCCGACTATTCCGCCCCGCCCGGTGCCCCATACACCGCCGAGAATGTGGTGGTGTCGACCACGGCGGGCCATGTGCTGGCGGGCACGTTGACAGTTCCCGCTGGGGCGTCACGGTCCAGGCGCGTCCCGGCTATCGTGACCATCACCGGATCAGGGCCGCAGGATCGCGACGAGTATCTCGGGTTCGGCGACTATCGGCCGTTTCGCCAATTCGCGGACTCGCTCGGCAGGCGTGGCATCGCCGTCCTGCGCATGGACGATCGTGGAACCGGAGGATCGACAGGAACGTTCAAGCGCACCACGAGCGCGGAATTCGGGGACGACGCCCGTGCCGGCCTCGCCTACCTGCGCACACGGCCCGAGATCGACGCTACCCGCCTCGGACTCCTCGGGCACAGTGAGGGTGCGGTCATCGCGCCGATGGTCGCCGTTCTCGAGCCCGACTTGAAGGCGATCGTCCTGCTCGCCGGCGTCGCACGGTCGGTGCGTGTCGCGCTCAACATGCAGATCAAGAACCTCATCATGCACAGCGATAAACTGAGCGCGGCGGGTAAGGACTCCGCGATCGCAGGCATTCCCGCGCGCGTGGACTCGATGATGGCCGCGGATCCGTGGATGAAGTTTTTTCTCTTGCATGATCCGGCCGCAACCGCGCGTCGCGTTCGCACGCCCGTGCTCATCCTCACCGGCGCGAACGACCAGCAAGCGCCCCCCGAGCAGGTGCCCGAGCTCGCAGCCGCGTTTCGCGAGGCAGGAAATACCGACGTCACCGCGCGTGTGGTTCCCGGCGTGAATCATCTCTTCGTCGTCGATCCCGACGGATTCCCCGGGAACTACACGAAGCTCCCCGTGCCCGTCCGCACCAAGCCCGAGGTCGTCGGTGAAGTGGTCGATTGGCTCGTTGCGCGGCTGCACGCCACGACGGCCCCGTAAGACACGCTGTCGGTACGACACAACCGCTGGCTCACTCCTCGGAGAAGCGCTGATGCTCCGCCATCTGATCCTGCCCGTTCTGCTCGCGTCGGTCGTCGACGCACAGGGCACACGACTCCTTCGCCACCCGGCGATCAACGGCAACAGCATCGCGTTTGCGTACGCGGGAGATCTCTGGGTCGTGGGCCGAGGCGGGGGTTCGGCGCGGCGGCTCACGTCGACTCCCGAGGT
>JANMAY010000534.1:0-3385 GCA_031360095.1 Gemmatimonadaceae bacterium | reverse complement strand
GCGGGTCGATGAGGTGCTCGACAGCGTGCGGTTGAGCGACCTGCTGCTCCAGGAGCGCGAGGTGCGGCAGCGTGTCGGACTGGGCGAGGCGCTCGCGTCACCGACGGGCCGGTTGGCGCTTCCCGTCCTTCAAGACTGACGAACGGCGCCCATGCGCCTGTTCCGCTCCTTTCGCGACGATCGCGTCTTGTTGCGTCGGAGTGCGAGCTACGCAGCCGCGCTGATGCAGGAACCGTCGAGCGCCGACGTCGATTGGCTCGCCGCCGATGCGACGCGCGGCGACGTCGACCATGCCCTCTGGGAGCTTCGCTATCTGCGGCGTGCCCTCGGCGTTCTCGTTGCGCAGCGCGACGCGCTGGACGATCGCACTCCGTCGGAAGTGCTGCGTGCGCTGCTGCATCGCATGCAGAAGGACCACAAAGTCGACGGCGAATTGCTCGAACTGGCCGAACGGCAGTTCAATGCGCGCCTGGGAGCCTATCGAGACGCGTTCACATCGCGCGGACTCGGCACCGCTGCGTTGCGGGTCGCCCAGAACCTGCTGGCGTTTTCCGGTGGGCCCATTCGCACCGACGATCCCGCGGTGCAACGCGGCGCGGCGCTGGTCGCGGACTATCTCGCGAGCGCGAATGCTGCGCTGCGAGACACCTTCGGTGAAGCGCAGCTACCGGAAGACGTCGCTCCCTCCCAGGTTGGCCGATAAAGGCGGAGCCATGAACGTGGAGCCTGAAGCTCCAACACATTGCTCAGAAAAAAGAATTGTCCCGCACGAGGTGCGGGACATTCTTTTTTTGTAGAGTGCTCGAGGGGGGACTTGAACCCCCACGCCGGTGAAGGCACAGGCTTCTGAGACCTGCGTGTCTACCAGTTCCACCACCCGAGCCCGCAGCAGTCCAGCATGCCGGGACAGATTCGCAATTTAGTCCGCGCCGCGCAGGCAAGTCAACGCGCCCGCGTTGCCGCGCGCGCGCGCCAGTTCTATGTTGAACGGCTGGCTCGCAGTCTTGCGATCCGCCCGCCTCCGCCCCGCATGTCGAAGCCCGACGAGAAACCCGAGATCGTGTCGATCGCCAAGAACCGGCGCGCGCGACACGACTACATCATCCTCGACACGTTCGAGGCCGGCTTGGTCCTCACGGGCAGCGAAGTGAAATCACTTCGCGACGGGAAGGCGAATCTGTCCGATGCGTACGGGATCGTGCGCGACGGACAGATCTACATCATCAATCTCCACATTTCGGTGTATGACCGGGCAAGCTACAACAATCACGAGCCCACACGGACCCGCAAATTGTTGTTGCACAAGCGTGAGATTGAGCGTCTGATAGGAGCCATCGAGCGACAGGGGCTCACCCTCGTTCCGCTCGAGCTTTACTTCAAACGCGGGATCGCCAAAGTGGTGCTCGCTCTCGGCAAGGGGAAAAAGCTGCACGACAAACGCGAGACGGAGCGCGCCCGCGACGCCGACCGCGAAATCGCGCGCGCCGTGCGCACCCGATGATTCTCACCCTGGTCGCGGCGTTTCAACTTGCCGTCTCCTCCGCGCCGCTCCAGGCGGGGGCCGGTCCGGCGTCGCTCACGGTCAAGGATGCCAGCCGCACCCTCTCCGTCGGATTGATTGCGGCGTCCGGTGGTCCGTTGCTCCGCGCCGAGCAGCTGAAGCCGGTAGTTCCGATTACGGTGTCTCATCTCACCGGCAGCCGGTGGATGCTCATTGTGAACGGCACCGGCATCGAAGTCGAAGATGGAAATCGATTCGCCAAGGTCGGCGACCAGACCTATCAGCTCGCCTCGCCTCCCGAGGTGCGCAAAGGCGCGCTCTACATTCCGATGCAGTTGGTCGTGGAGGTCATTTCGCGCATCGTCCCGAACCTCGTGTGGGACCCTGAGCGCTTCGAGCTGCGTGCGTTTTCATCCACGCAGAAGTTTGCGAGCCGGGACGCCGCCGCCGCGCGCGCGCTACCCCGGCGTCGCGCATCTTCGGGTGAATCCGGCGGCCGAGTGCCCGCCACAGTTGCCAGCGCAGCTCCGCTTGGACCGCTTCGCGCGCGACGGCTCGTCGTCGTGGACGCGGGTCACGGCGGTCCGGACGGCGGGATGCACGGACCCATTGGCCGCAGCCCGGAGCTGATCGAAAAAGAAATCACGTTGAACGTCGCCAAGCGTGTCGGTGCCGCCCTCGGCCGTCGCGGTATCGACGTGAAGTACACCCGGACCACCGACACGCTCATCGCATTGTCGGACCGCGGACGCATGGCGAACGATGCGCGCGCCGATCTGTTCCTCAGCATCCATGTGAACGCTGCGAATCCGGGCTGGAAGGATCCGGGCGGCGCACGCGGATTCGAGACGTACTTTCTGGCCGAGGCGAAGACGGAGGATGCGCGGCGCCTGGAAAGCATGGAAAACGAGGTGGTGCGGTTCGAGTCGGGACCGTCCGCTCGCCCGGGCGACCCGCTCAACTTCATTCTCAACGACATGGTGCAGAACCAGAATCTCCGTGAGTCGAATGAGCTGGCGGAGCTGATTCAACGTCGGATGGGCGAAGTTCACCCCGGGCCAAGTCGCGGGGTGAAGCAGGCGGGGTTTCGCGTTCTGGTGACGGCGTTCATGCCCGCCGTTCTGGTCGAGATCGGCTTCGGCACCAATCCGTCGGAAGCTGGCTACCTCACCGACACGAGCAGGATGGACGAACTCTCTGGCGCGATCTCGGACGCGGTGCTCGAGTATCTGAAGCGCTACGAGCGCCGCGTCGCCGCAGCGCCGGACGGCGCCTCTGGAGGGCTTTCGCCGCGATGAATGGGCGCCGCGGCACGCTCGCGGTGCAAGCGGTCGGGCTCGATTTTCAGAATCCCATCGTGCTGGCAGCCGGCACCGCGGCCTATGGGCGCGAGCTGGCGGAGGTGGTCGATCTCACAGCGCTGGGCGGACTGGTCACCAAGGCCGTGAGCCCGGAACCGAGGCAGGGGGCGCCGGCGCCGCGGGTGGCCGAGTTCGACGGGGGGATGATCAACGCGGTCGGATTGGCCAATCCTGGGGTGGCCGCGGTTCGGCGGGACCATCTGCCCTGGCTGGCGTCCGCACTTCCCGGGGTTCGCAAGATCGCGAACATCGTCGGGTTCGCGGTCGAGGAGTTTGCGGAGGTGATCGCGGCGCTGGAGGACGCGATTACCCACGAATCGCCCGGAGCGCTGGACGCGTACGAGCTCAACGTGAGCTGTCCGATTGTGAAAGCGGGGGGCGCTGAATTTGGCGCCGATCCGGTGACGTTGGCCGTGGTTGTTCGGCGCGCGCGGGCGGCGACGCGCCGACCGCTCTTCGTCAAACTCGGCCCGATGCTGCCCGATATCGCGCGGAGTGCGCGCATCGCGGAAGATGCGGGCGC
>JANMAY010000505.1:0-11404 GCA_031360095.1 Gemmatimonadaceae bacterium | reverse complement strand
GCTCGACGGATGGTTCAAGGCGGTGAATGGGCGGACGGGGGCGCTGCTGTGGAAGTTCAAGGTCGGCTCCGGCGTCGTGGGCAATCCCATTACCTACCTCGGCCCCGATGGCAAGCAATACGTGGCGATCTACTCCGGTATTGGTGGAGATATGGGTCTGCTCATCGCGGGCGACGTCGCCTCGAACCTTCCATACGATGTGCGCGACCGCGGCTCGACGCTGCCGGATCTCGCGCGCTGGACGAGCTGGGGAGGAATGCTGTTCGTGTTCTCACTCTAGGCAAATGGGGCGAGGCTCATTCTGAGCGCACGAAGAATCAGCGCTTCGGCATCTCAATCGTTGAGACTTGTGTCCCGCCATTCGAGTTGAATCGAAGTGCCGATACGGACACTGCAATCGTTGATGCTCGTGTGCCGCCCAATCGAGTTGGAACAGTGTGATGATACGGATCGAACGAACTGAACAACACTGACGGAAACAACGTGCGAGGCTTGTCTCCGTTAAAGCATCGAGTGCTCGCGGCCGGTCTACACACCTCGCGCTCGACGCACCCAGAGCCCGAGCAACAGTGTGACGAGCATGCCAACGAAGGAGACCAGACCCGCCAGAAGGAAGGCATCAATTCCTGGGTCATTGCGGAGCATACTCGCCGCGAGCATCAGTCCACCCGCAAATCCGAGGCAACTCGATCCAACCACGTAAGTCCGCCGGGATTCGCGGCGCATCCGGGAGGCGGTGTACAAGCCGGAACACAATAGAGCGCAGGCAATGAAGATCCACAGATACACTCTCAAGTGCCGCACGCTTGGCAAAGCGCCGGAATACGCTGCCGCTGCCACGCCGGTGATCACTGCCGCGTGCACGAGTAGTGCAAAAGCTGGGAAACGAAAGCTCCGCGAACTCTTCCAGCTTGGTCCCCGCGCCTGTCCGCGGTCAATTCCTTGCTGTTACGTAAAGCACTCGGAGGCTTACATGACTCGAAACGCTCTCCTCATCAGCGCGCTCGCCCTGGGCGTGAACGCCTGCCGCAACACACGCGCCGAAGAGCCTCGTCACGTACAGCAGGCGCCGGCTAAATCCGCTGCTGTGCCCGGAGTCGACCTCGCCGGCCGATTCGTCTCGCACACCGAGCACATCCAACCCGGCATGGTCAAACCATTCGCCGGACTCCAGCTCCGCAACCCCTATGAAGGCGATGCCGCGGCTACCGCGACCGGCGCAAAGCTGTTCATCGCGTACAACTGCATGGACTGCCACGGCGCCGACGGCAGCGGCGCCATGGGGCCCAGTCTCGCCGACGGCCGCTGGCACTTCGGCGGCGGAGCGCCGCAGGTCTTCGAGTCCATCTACCAGGGTCGCCCCGAAGGCATGCCCGCGTGGGGCAGCCTCATCTCCGACCAGCAGATTTGGATGCTGGTGACGTACGTCCGTTCACTCTCGGCGAACAAGGATGTGACGACGGAGAACTTCGGCGGCAAGACGGTGGAGCGCTCGGGCCACTAGCTGTCGCCACCACGGATTTGAAGTCGAAACGCCCGGATACACCTTGAGCATCTCGCTCTTGTTCGATCCGGGTTATTTGTGGTGCAGATCCGTGATGAAAAACGCCGTGCAGAAAATTCGCTGAGACTTAGAACCGCCACTCCCGAATCACGAACGCCCCGAACTGGCCACCACCGCTGTACGACTGTCCGGCCAGTGTCGGCGGATTGAGGAAGTACCGTGGGGTATAGCTCGTCTCGAAGCGATACCCCTTCGCCGTACGATGCGTGACACTCAACCCGATCGGCGCACGACTTCCGCCGCCCGTGAACGCCAGTGCACCCGGTGTCGCGATGACCGAGCCAAATGTTCGCGGATTGATGTACCGTCCGACCTCGAGCTCCGTCCCCTTGATGAACTCGTCCAGACCGCCCGGCCCATTGAACACGGGCAGATCGCCCGGCGTAATGTTGAAGACGTCGACCCCCATCGAACGGGTTGCGTTGCCCTTGAGCTCGTCCAGTGCCACGCCAACGGCAATGCCCGCGAGGCGGCTCCCGGCAACATTCAACAAGTTCCCGCCGCGCGTATCCGTCAGCGACGTCTGATTGAACTGCAACAGAGAGCTCGACCGCTCGCCGAACGCCAGATAGCTCAACAGGTCGCTCTGTGACAGCGGCGGCTGCGCGTCGCTCTCGAGCGAGATGCGCGGCGTCTGGAGCGTGCCGCCAATCAGCACGCGAATGTTCGTCGCACCCGTCGGCTGCTTCACCTGATACTCGGCCGTCACCTGCAGCGTCGGATTGAGATCCGGGGTGCCGATGAACAACGCCGACCCGCGCTTGATCTGAAAGCGCTTGCTCAAGAAGGTGTATTCGCCGCGGTCCGCGTCGATCACCCCCGTGATGGTGAGTGCATCGCCGCGCACGTTCACGATCATCGGACCGTCCGTGAACACTTCCACGTTCGCGTCGCGAGACCGCACCCACGAATTGCGCTCGACCACGAGCTCCACGTCGACCTTCAGATTCTTGAACATCGGCGACTGCGCCGGAAACAGTTCGCGCTGCACCGCGATCGACGTATCGATGACGCTGAACAACGACGGATCACCGGCGCCAATCACCTTCTTTCCGCGCGTCTCCGGCACATAGAACACGCCGTGCAGAATGGTCACGCGACCATTCACATACGGATTGCTGAGCCCTCCCGACAGGCGCAGGCCCACGTCCGCGTGCACTTCGCCTCGCTCGTTCTTGAGGAACTGTGCATCCTGCGCCGTGTGGTAAAGGTCGAACGATGGCTCGCGCCAGTTGCCCACGGCCACGGTTCCATTCAATCGCACCGGCCCGTTCGCTATGCCCACGATCGAGTCGACGTACACGGTGTCGCCCGTCATGCGCACACTGCCGTTCAGGTGCTCGAAGAACGCCCCCGTCGCGACAATGCGGAAATGCGCATCGGCCAAGGTGACGTTCCCCTGCAATGCCGGCTTCTTGAGCGTGCCCTTGATGGACACGTTGCCCGTTGCTCGTCCGCCGACATCAGAGACCGCGCTCGTGAACTGCGGGATGAGCCAGATCGGGAGACTGTCCGACGCAAAAGTCGCGTTGATTGGAAGGTCGAGCAATCTCGAACCCGTCACGCCGGACAGCGCGAGATTGATCGGAATGGTGCCGTTGATGCTCGCCAACGTCTTGCCAGTCGAATCGATCGCCGAGGCGTTCGTCGTCAGCTGCTGACTGGCGTACGAAAATGTGCCGCGGATATCCGGTACACGCGCCGCGTTGTACGTGCCGTGGCTGAAATCGAGCTTGCCGGCGATGCGCGGATCTTCCGCGGTTCCGGACACGTGTGCATCGAGGTCGAGCCGTCCGGTCACGGGCAGGTCACTCTGCATCAGCTCCGCCACATTCTCCACGGCGAAGTCGGTGACCTCGAGATCGAAGTTCGCGACGCCCTTCGTGGGAAGCAGTCCGTTCGCATAGATGCGCCGAGTGGGGCCGCTGCGCAGTTCCAGGTTCACGACTTCCACGCCGCTCGGTCCAAATCGTATCGCCGCCGGATGGGTCGATTGCCAGGTCGTCGAATCGAAGCGCAGCGCCAAATCCGCTAGCCGCACCTCATTGCGCGCCTTGTCGAGCGTGAACTCCCCCTTCAACCCGTAATCGCGCTCGAAACCCTGGCGCACTCGCAATGCAATCGTGCCGCTCGGCGCGAGGTAGCTGAGATCGCCCGCCAGACTGTCGAATGCAAAACCGAATGCGCTCACGGTGTCGGCTCGGACGGCCACGTTCATCTTCGAGCGCTTCGTGCGCGCGTCGATCCAGCTATAGGTTGCCTGGAGATGACGCGCGGCATTGCCGCGAACGACGAGCCCTGATCCGCTCGCGGAGCCCTGCAGGTCGAAGCGGGCCACCGAGCCGGTGACAGTTCCCGTCGCGCGAAGATTGCCAGCGAGGAGGCCCTTCGGAATCGCGCGCGGAGTATCCGTCGCAACGCGCAGTGGCGGAGGAGGCGTGCCCCCCTGAATGGCACGTGGAATTTCCGTTTCTTTTGCGATCCTCGCCGAATCTGCGCGTGCGCGGAGCAGCGCCTCGAACGCCGTGCGCGGCCGAGGGCGCACGACGCCGGTGTCGACGCGCGTCGCTCCAGGGATGTAGCGCGCAAACGTTGCGAGGGAATCCACCACCAGCGAGTACGTGAGCGCGCCGGCGTGGCGCGTGTCCAAACCCAGTTGCCCGGCGACGTCGAGGCTCGCACCAGATCCGCGCAGTCGCCCGTGCTCGATGTTCGCGACGCCGTTGGCGAGCCGCGCGCGCACCGAGACAGAATCCACCGCGAGCGTATCGACCGACGACGGACCCAGCGCGAGTGCGACATCCGCTCTCATCGTGGCCGGCTTGAAGCCGCGCCCGCGCGCCGTGCCGCCGCCATTCAGCGCCGTCACGGGGCCTCCAATCATCACTCGGCTCAGATCGAGCGCGGTCGCGTCGGCAACAACGTCGTACCCGAGTTCCTTGGAGAGAAAGTCGATCGTCCCGCGCATGCCAAAGCGCGCTCCGCCGGTGAGCACCACGCGCGTATCGACGCGCAGCGCGTCGATCGGGCCGTGCGCACGCACGGGGCCCGTGGCGAATCCCTTGAGCGGAAGCGACGGAGCGAACTTCGTGAGCTCCGCGAGCGCGAACGGCCGGGCGTCCACATCGAGGTCGAGCGTGCGGCGGCCGGTCGTGTGCACCGATGCCTTGCCCACCGCATGCGACACGTTCTTGCCATCCGTGTGCACGACGTCCAGCCCCGTGGCGTAGAGCTGCGACGCGCCGGACCCGTTGAGCGTCGCGACCCCGGTGAGTGTGCCGCCCACAGGCAGGGTGGGGAAGAGCAGCTTCACGATGTCGATCTGCAGCGGCGCCATGCGCACGCGAAGATTCTGCGCGCTCACGATCACCGGCGTGCCACGGAATCCCGCCACACCCTGCGCGACCACACGGCTCGTTCCGCGGCCGTAGGCGGCGAAGGTGACGTCGGCATCGAGCTGCGCGCGCTTCATCGTGCCGCTGAACTTTGCGCGGCCCGACAGCACCCCCTGACGCGGCGCTTTGTTGTTGGGAACGAGCGCTTCGATCTGCTTCGTGGTGAGCCCCGTGAACCGCACGTTGGCATCGTGAAAGAACACGGTATCGGCGATGGTCACACCGACGTCGCCGAGCAGATGTGCCGTGCCGGTGCGCACATCGGCATCTCGCACGACGTAGTCCTGCGTCGCGCCACGCCACAGCACCGCCATCCGCAGATTGCCCCCGCCTTCGAGCGGAAACTCGGGATAGATCCACCGGAAATCCGCGAACGTCGCCGGTTTGGCGACGGCCGTGAGCCGCATGTCACCGTTATTCAGGTTGTACGCCCCGTCACCGGTGAGCGCCGAATGCGGCAGCCGCACCGCAACGCCCTTCCACCACAGCGAGTCGTCATCAAAGTCGAAGCTTCCCGTGAGCCCACGCACTTGTGCGGCGGGCGGACGAAAGGGAAAGGCGTCCATCGCCAGCGCCTCGACTTGCATGAATCGGTTGGCGAACTTCGGGTCGGCCCACCGAACGAGCGGCAGCTTCGCGTTCACACGCTCCAGTGTGATCACCTTCTGATAGCCGCCGGGAACCGCGGCGATGAAGAGCCGCGATCCGGCACGAAGCGCGTCCTTGATCAGGCTGTCGCGCACGAACGCGGTGACGCCCGTCCGCGGCGCCCATGGGGAGCGCACCGTCACGTTGCCGTTCACCAGCGTGACGTCGGAGAGCTTCACCCAGCTCCCCCAGCCGGGCAGTGAGTCGCCGGGTGCACGCGGTGGCGACGCGGGCCACAAGATGCGGTAGTTCCACGGACCGCCAGGCTTCTTCGCGACGACGACGTCCGGGCGATAGATCACCAAATCGCTGAACTCCAGTCGCTGATTGAAGAAGCTGCGCGCGATGTACCGACCGGAGATCGAATCGGCTTTCAGAAATGGATTGCCGGCGCTGTCCGTGATCGACACGCGCACCAACGTCGCGCCACCGAGCAGATTGCCGTGCATCGCGCCGATCTGCACGATGCCGTGCGTTTGTCCGCGCAAGATGCCAAGGACGTACCGTCTCGCCCGCTCTCGCCCGAAGTCGGTGTTCGTCATGATCCACACGGCGGCGATCCCGAGGATCGCCACCACGCTGAGCACGACAATCAGGCGAAAGAGGCGGCGCAGCATCAATACGCCTGGCCGATGGACAGGTGCAGCGTCATGCGATTGAGAATGCTCCCGAACGCATTGCGCGCCGACGTCGGGTTGTAGTGCCGCGGCGTCTCGAGCGGTATGATCTCGCGCTTTCCGTTGCGAAAGATCTCCGTGACGACCGCGAGATCCTCGGCGCGCGAGGGATTGAACCCGACGTCGACGCGAATGGGACCCACCGACGACAGATACCGGATCCCGAATCCCGGCGTGATCGCGGCGGTGCCCTGGACCAGATCCGCGAGCGTGCGGACGCCCGATCCGAGTGGATCCAGAATGCGCTCGCCCACCGCCGCACCGTCGACGAACACCGCGCCGGCAAGATTCTCCAGAATCGGCAGCGGGAACCGATACTCGACGCTCGCCTCGATCAGCGACGTACCGCCAAGTGGGCGCGGAATGAACTTGTCGTCGCCGACGAGTCCGAACTGTCCATCCTTCTGCGTCGTATCACGCGCATCGTTCGGATCACAGAACCGAATCGCGTCGGAGTTCAGATCGCACGCCGCGCCCGTGGGCGTGCTGGAATGTGCGAGAAACTGTCGCGGCAGCGTGAGAATGCGCGGGCCCAGTTGATTCTCACCGAATCCGCGCACCGACTGCGAACCGCCAGCGTAGAAGCGTTTGCGCGGATGCAAAATCGCGTTGCCGAGCGTCGTACCGCCCCCAACTTGCGGGCGTACGAAGCCGATGCGCAGATGAGATGCAAGCACGGCGTTGCGTGGTCCCAGCTTGGCATACAGCGCACCCTCGGCGAATGCGCGATTGTAGCGATAGTCGGACACTGTGAACGCCGACGCGTTCTCGAGCTCCCCGCGTGCCTTGTATCCGCGCATCGGCGAGAGCGGATCGTCCGAGCGATCGATCTGTAGCTGCGCGAGCACTGGCGAGAGCCGCTGATGCGAACGCAGTGCGCCAATCGTGAGCGTATCACACACGCCGAAGTTCACGCAGAAGTAGGGCCCGCTCGCCTCGACGCGCGTCACCTCGAAGCGATAGCTGAGACTCGCCGGGGCCCGGATCGCGACGGTGCGGGTGTAGGAGACGTTGCCACCGTAACCGCGGTCGATGACGACTGACGGAACCGAGCGACGCTGCGCGAACGCACCGATGGAGACCGCGTCGCGCGGACGATGGAGAAAGGCCGGCTGGCGAAGCTCGATGCTCGTCTGCCACGTGGGTTTGAGAAAATCTCCCGCGTCGCCGGTGATGGACGTGTCGGCGAGCTGGCGGCGAAAGATACCGTTTCCGTTCAGCGTCCCCGCGAACAGGTTGCCGGCGGTCACCGAAATCTCCAGACGCCGCGCGCCGCCAAAGAGATTGTACGCAGAGTACCGTCCCTCGGTCTGGAGGAAGTCCACCGTGTTGAAGCCCACGCTCGTGCGCGCCTCGTGCAACGGCGCTTCCCGAAGCAGCACGTTCACGGTTTTCACACTGTCGAAGGTCTGCGGAACCTCCAGTGCAACGAGCTTGAAGAGGCTCGACTCGTACAGATTCCGCTGGCTTTCGATCACGTCGCTGCGACGGAACAAATCGTTCGGTCGAAAGCGCAGCGAGTTGAGGACCGTGGCAGGCGAGACCTGATCGGTTCCGCTGATGACGATGTCTCCCACGGTCGTGCGATGATTGGGCACGAGACGAAACTGCACGCGCGCCGTGTGCGCGAGCGGATCCACCACGGTCGACGTGTCGATCAACGCGTCTGCGTAGCCGAGCTCCCACAGCTCGTTCTGAAACTGGATGCGCGTCGAGTCGACCTCGAAGAGATCGAGCGGGCGTCCCACCTCCACCTGCGTGAGCTGCCGCACTTTTTTCGGGGTGAGCAGCGTCGAATCGTGCGCGATCACGAGGTCCGTGACGATGGTGGGCAAACCCTCCTGAATCCTGAACTGCACGGCAACCTGCTTGTCGTTCAACCGGACGACCGTCGTGTCCACCTGCGCTTCGCGAAATCCTTCCCGGTAGTAGAAGACGCGGATGCGCAGCACGTCGCGCTTGAGCTCCTGCCGGCTGAGGTAGTGCCGCTCCTCGAAGCCGCGATAGCGAGTGACCTTGCAGAGCAGCCGCACGACGGCGCTCCGGCACCGCGACGGCTCGGTGTAGATGCTCCGCCGGAGCTCGGGCTCATCGATGTTCTTGGTCACGCCGATCAGCTCCACCGCGCGGATTTCCGGCGATGGGTTGATCTCCGGGTGTGGGAGCTGGGCGGCGGCTGGGGGCGCAGCAAAGGCGCTCACCAACAGCGCGAGCGCCAAGCGCCCGAATCGGCGAGGCAAATGCATGGCGGGCCTATCTATAGCAAAGGATGGGCCCTGGGGGCCGAGGCCTGGCGGCCCGGGCCGTGAACGGGGAACCGTGAACCGTAAGCGCGTGGGCAGTCACGCTTCACATTTCACAGTTCACAGTCCCTCGAGCAGCGCGTCGTTATTGGGCGTATTTGCGATCCGCTTGATCAGCCACTCCATCCCTGACTGCGGCGGCATCTGGCCCAGCCCGCGGCGCAGCGTATACACGTGCTCCAGCTGATCTGGACGGAAAAGCTTTTCCTCGCGTCGCGTCCCACTCGTGGCAATGTCGATCGCCGGATAGATCCGCTTTTCGGCCAGTGAACGATCGAGTTTGATCTCGGAATTGCCGGTGCCTTTGAACTCCTCGAAGATGATGTCGTCCATCCTCGATCCCGTCTCCACCAGCGCCGTCGCGATGATGGTGAGCGAGCCGCCACCGGACGTCGACGCCACCGAGCGCGCCGATCCGAAAAACGCTTTGGGCTTCGCCATGGCTTGCGCATCGAGACCGCCCGACATCGTCCGCCCCGTCCCACGCTCCGCCGTGTTGTGTGCGCGCGCCATGCGCGTCAGCGAATCGAGCACGATGATGACGTCTTTGCCCATCTCCACGAGCCGGCGCGAACGCTCGAGCACCATCTCCGTGACTTCCACATGTCGCGCTGCCGGTTGATCGAAGCTCGACGCGATGACTTCTCCAACTTCCCAGGAGATTGCTTCACTGACCTCTTCCGGACGCTCGTCGACCAATAGAATCAGCAGCGTTGCGCCAGGATGGTTTGCGACGATTCCCTCGGTAATCGCATGCAGCAGGGTCGTCTTGCCCGCTCGCGCCGGTGCGACAATCAGTGCACGCTGTCCGTACCCGATGGGCGCAATCAGATCGATCGCTCGGCGCGTGAGCTCGTTGTTGCCCGCCTTGGCTGGACGCCCGGTCTCGAGAACGATCTTGCGCTCGGGATACGTCGCCGTGAGCGTGTTGAACTCCGGTCGCTTTGTGGCTTCGGCCGGATCGACATCGTTGATGGACGTGATCTCGATGAGCGCGGTACGTCCACGCTGGTCGCGGCCCGTAGTACCGCGAATCTCGTCACTCTTTCGGAGCACGTACTGCCGGACCAGATGCGGCGGAATGTAGGCATCGCCCGCGTCGGCCAGATAACTCGCCTGCGCTCCACGCACAAATCCGCCGTCGCGCGCAGGATCGAACCAGCCTACCGTTTCGCCAGTTGGAACCAGAGCCACCGGTGCCGGCGGACCACTGCTCACCGGCCGTTCTCCACCCGCCTGGGGTTGCCCAGGCTCGCGCCGCCCACGTCCACGATTCCGTCGCCCGCGTCGCCCGTTCTGCGAGTACTCCTTCGGGTGCCCTCCACCCGGTCCCGCAATACCACCGTCGGGTCTGGGTCGGTCGACAACGCCGTTTGGAGGCGCTCCCGCGTGCCCTCCCGGGATTCCCGTCCCCGGAGGCGCCGCGTCAGCGACATTCACCGGGGAGCTGCGATCTTCGGTCGAACTGTCGCTGATCGCGCGTGGTGCGACGTTGGGGGGCGTCGCGCTTTCGATGACGGGGGGGCGTTCTGTGGATTCGCTTCCACCGTCGTCGGAGGACGGTGCGCCATCGCGATAGGGATTGTCCTCACCACCGGTCTCGGATGGAGTGCGGCCGCGCGGACGAGATCCGCGGCCGCGACGTGGGGGACGCCGGCTTTCGGTCATGCAGCTGTTGTCGTCAGGGTGAAATGCTCGCAGATCACGCTCAGCGTGGCTACGTACTGCTCGTGCGGTATTACGATCGCAGCATCGCGGAAATGCGTGTCACACGAAGGACCCGTAGCTCGGTGGCTACGTTGATCGCAGATGGTGACGGACTGGTGCGACGCGACTCGGTGCTTTGCCTCGTTCGTCCGTCGGGCGCGGAACTCACACGCGGGGCCGGACGATTGATCCTACCAGGGCGCGGCACTTCATCTCGCCTCGTGTACCCGTCACACACGGGACACTGGGATTGCCGCGGACTTTGCTCGGCGGGTCGGACGCGACTACGCGGTCGGACGTCGCCGGACGCTTCGAGTATCGCCACGGACAGCCATTCGCGCAACCCACCCCCACGTGGTGCGAGGTTCGTGCCTGACTGAAGACCGTAGGACCGTAGGACCGTAGGACGGCAAGAGTGCAGGAAAGTGAACGGTGGTGGAGAGTCCCGAGGCAGTCTACCGTCCTACGGTCCCACAGTCCTACCGTCCTACAGTCCGTCGGCTATCCAACCCGCTGCGCATCCGGCCCGCTCAGCCGACGGGAGAGGATGACGAGCCGGCGAGCCAGCTCCAGGATGCGCCGAACCGCCCCGCGATGCTCCTCCGCCAGCGGCTCCATCTCCAACAGCTGCGCCTCGGCCAACAGAGCGGTGAGCGGATTGTTGAACGAATGCTGGAGCGCGTGTGCCGCCGCACCCAGTGCCACGTGCGCACGCAGACGATGAAGGTCGCGCGCGGCAATCGCTTCGGCACTCTCGGGCCGACCCGTGCCAGGCGGCAGCTCACCCGTGTGCTCGCGCTCCGCGAGCAGGGCGTTGATGATCCGGTCCGCGTCGACGCCGGGGAAAAGCTGTACCAAGAGCGAGCGCGCGAACGCGGCGGGGGGCGACGCTTCGGCGACTGACGCAGTCGAACCGCCGTGGACCGGTCCGTGGGCCAGCTGTCCGAGGTAACTTGCGTCCATGATCTCGTCTCCCCCTGATGTAGTCGCTGCCCTCTCGGCAGCCGTGCAAGAGTATCGGCAAGTCGGCGACATTGGCGCATTGATCGACCGCATGAAGGCGCTTTCTGTCGCAGCCGATCCCGACGCGCTCATTGCAGCGTCTGCTCC
>JANMAY010000443.1:0-5132 GCA_031360095.1 Gemmatimonadaceae bacterium | reverse complement strand
GTACTCGAGTGCCGAGTTGACGCCCACGCTCGAGGCCACGATCTCCGCCGTGACGCTGTTTGCTGGCGCACGCATTGCCGGCGGACGCACGACAGTGCGCGAAACGGCATCGATTCCCGGCGGCCCGCTGGGGCCGCCGACCGCGGGTGCACGCGACGTGACGAGCTCACGAGCGAGCACGGGTCCGGTATTCGGCGGTGTGCTGAACGTGACCGGCCTGCGTGCCGATCAGGCCGCCGTGTTGAGTTATCGCGAAGAGCGAGCACGCGTTGCCCAAACGCGCGTCACGGACCGCGTACTGAACGGAACGCTGGCGAACGGCGCCCTCACGCTTTCGGCGAGTGCCGGACTGCGTGATGCTCCCGACGAGCGCCTTGGATTCGGGAGTGCCACCGCGACCATTGGCCTGGGCCGAGCGATCGCACTACAGGCGTCTGGCGGCTCGTATCCGTCGAGCCGGCTCACGGGAACAGTCGGCGGGCATTTCGCGAGCGTCGGTGTGGTGCTGCACGGCGTGCGACAGCTCGAGAGCAGAAACGATCAGGGTGCACACGTGCGTGGTGCGCAGGCAGTGGCGGCTGGTTCGACGCGCCTGGCAATCGCCGCGCCGAATGCGAAGCGCGTCGAGCTCGCCGGCGATTGGAATGGATGGACTCCGATGCATGCGACGCGGGCCGCTGACGGCACGTGGTACGCCGACGTGCGGCTGCCGCAGGGCGAGTATCGCTACGCGTTCAAGATCGACGGGGCGAGATGGCTCGTCCCCGATGGGGTATCGGCGGTGGACGATGGGTTTGGCGGGCGGTCGGCGCTCCTCACGGTGCGCTGAGCGGCTGCTGCAAGGCTCCGGGCGCATCAGCGCGCGCGGGAGGGCACACTGACTTCATACAGGAGAGACGCATGAGAAGAATCACAATCGCGGCAGCACTCGTGATAGTTCCCGCGGTCGCGCAGACCCAGGCGAGCGTGCAGGCTCAGTCTCAGACGAACCTGAACGTGCAGGCGCGCGGTCCGCGCAGCGAAACACGCCTTTCGGCGGAATCACAGAGCAAAGTCGACGCGAACATTCGTGCGGCTCGCGAACGCAAACTTCCGGAGCAGACGATTCGAAACCGCGTCGCCGAGGGTCGGGCGAAGGGCGCGAGCGAATCTCAGATCGTGACGGCGAGTGGTCGTACACTCGTCGATCTGCAGACGTCGTTCGACGCCATGGTGCGCGGCGGACACGCGACACCCAGTGACGTCGAGGTGACCCGTGGGTCGCAGCTGCTCGCGCGCGGCTACACCGGCGCCAACATCGAAGCCGTTGCGCGCAAGTCGCCGCCGGATCGTTCGCTCGTCGTTGCATTCGAGACATTGACGCTGCTGCAGGCGCAGGGCGTACCGACTGCGCGGGCGCTGGCACAGATCGAGAACAGGCTGGCAGCGCGCGCGTCCGATATCGAGCTGCGTGGTCTCGCCGTGAACACCAGCGCCGCGGCGGGAGTGACGGGCGCCGGATCTGTCGGCGCCGGCAGGGGTGCGGGAATGGTCAATGCGGCCGGCAGCGCAGCAACAGGCGCTGGTGCGGCGGCGGGCGGCGTTGGACACGCAACGACCGGGACGAGCGCCGGCGTGGCGGGTCAGGTGACGGGAGCCGTGAGCGGGGCGCTCGGCAAACCGTAGTCGGCCCGGCGTCGTCAGTACCAGTGATGGGAGCGGCGGTCCTCGAGGCCGCCGTTCTCATTTGCACGAGTCACTCGGTGAGCAAACGGTCTGGCGATTGCGAAGGTATGGGTCGGGTAGATTGCAGCTGCTCCATGCTGCGGCGTCGCCAACTCTTTTCCCCTGATCAATGCACTTCGATCGACTACGACTGACGACAGGATTCTTTCTCGTCGCGTCGAGCGTTCTCGCGTGTCAGAGTGCGGGCCCGGCCGGCAGCGGTGCACGCACGATATCAGACGGCGCGATGGTTCCCGCTACCGGACCGGCCGTGCAAGCGGCGACGATGGAGCAGGCCGGCGAGTATCTCACGCTGGTGGGCAGCTGCAACGATTGCCACACGCAGGGATGGGTCGAAAGCAAAGGCAAGATTCCTTCTGCCGACCGCCTCGCTGGACTGAACGTGGGGTTCCGCGGCGCGTGGGGGACGACGTACGGTAAAAACCTGCGCACGATCGTGCAACGGCACACCGAAGATGAATGGGTCAAGATTCTCAAAACGACCGATGAAGGAGACGGCAAACCTCCCATGCCGTGGTGGAACACGGCCCTGATGAACGACCGTGATCTGCGCGCCATGTACCGCTACATCAAGGCGCTCGGTCCCAACCCCAAAGGGGTTCCGCGCTCGCTGGCGCCGGGCAAGGAACCGACGGGACCGTACATCTGGGTCGAGCCCAAGACCGGACCGTAGCCACCGCACGCGCGCTGGAGGTCTAGCCCGACTCCAGCACCTCTCGTAAGATCGGGCTCCTCCCTCCCGCCGCTCTCTGCTCTTCCGCACACTTCGCTTCGTTGGCGCGCTCGTGGTGCTGTGCGCCGCACTGTTCGTCGGCTCGCGGAGGATCGGGCTTGCTCCGGCCCTCGGTCCGTTTCTCGAGCCGGCGCACGGCATCTGGTCGTTGGCACGATCGGCGGCGCTACCGGAAGCTGCGCGAGCGACAGTGGATCATCTGCGCGATTCCGTAACAGTGCTCTACGATGATCGGGCCGTCCCTCACATCTTCGCGGCCACAGAAGAGGACGCGTATCGCGCGCTCGGCTACGTGGTGGCGCGCGATCGGCTCTTTCAGTTGTACTTGCAGACGATGGCCGCCACCGGCCGGCTCACGGAGGTCGCCGGCGCACGCGCGCTCGCACTGGATCGGGAGATGCGCGGACTTGGCCTCCCACGCGCGGCGGAACGCACAGTCGCAGCGCTGAACGACTCGCTCCCGTTCGTGCGCTTTGCGCGCGCGTACGCCGAGGGCGTGAACGCCTACATCGATCACATGCCGGCGAGCGAGTTGCCATTGGAGTTCCGGCTCACCGGCACGCATCCGGAGCGGTGGTCGGTCGTCGACTCGTATCACCTGTTCAGCCGCATGGGATGGACGCTTGCGCACGTCGCGGTGGAGCATCAGCGCGCCGCCGCCGCATCGCGCGTTGGCCTCGCTGCAGCGGACGCGCTCTTTCCCGACGCCGCGCCAATTCAGGAACCCATTCAGCCCAACGGGCAAACGACTCCGCGGTTCGACTTTCGTCCACTGGCCCCACCGGGCCGGCCCGACACGTCGTCCGAGCTGCTCGCGTCGGCGGAGAGGGCATTTCTTCCCGGGCGCGCAACGCGCGACACACTCGACGATCCGCCGAGCACGTTCGCGAGCAACAACTGGGCAGTTTCGCCGAGCCGATCCGCGAATCATCATGCGCTGCTCGCGGGTGATCCACATCTCGATCTCACGCTTCCATCGATCTGGTACGAAACGCATCTCGTCGTCCCCGGCGCGCTCGATGTCTACGGCGTCACGATTCCCGGCGCTCCGCATGTCGTGATCGGCTTCAACCGCGATGTGGCGTGGACGTTCACCAACCACGCCGTAGACGTGATGGACTTCTACGCCGAGCGTGTGGACGACGATGCGCATCCGACGCGCTATTTCCTGGATGGTGCATGGAAGCCGCTCGAGCAGCGGATCGAGACCTATCGCGCGCCCAAGGGAAAGACGGTCGCGGTGGACACGCTGTACTTCACGCACCGCGGGCCGATGCATCGGGTGAAGAACCGCTGGCTGTCCATGCGGTGGACGGTGCTCGAGGCAGGCCGCGAGCTGAACGCGTTCTACGGCGCGGCCCGAGCGCGGTCCGCGCAGGAGGCACAGGACGTCATCGCGCAGTCATATCAGGCGCCGTCGCAGAACATGCTCGCCGCGGATCGTGGTGGACACATCGCGATCCGTTCGGTGGGCCGGTATCCCATTCGTCCGGGCGATGGTCGCGGTAACGTCGTGCGCGACGGCACGCTGAGCACGAGCGATTGGGTCGGCGCGCTTCCGCTCGCGCAGTACCCGCAGAGCGCCGATCCGGCGCAGGGGTATCTCGCGTCAGCGAACCAGCAGGCGATCGATCCGCGCGCGACCCACGGCTGGTGGGGCGGTCGCTACGACCCGTGGCGGGCGCTGCGCATCAATACGCTCCTGCGCGCCGACGCGGCGATGACGCCGGAGAGCATGCGTCGCTTTCAGACCGACCCCGGCAGCGCGCGCGCCGACCTGTTCGTCCCCGCGTTTCTGCGCGCAGCACAAACCATGAGCGCGACTGGTACGCCGGCCAACCGCGGCAAGCTGGCGCAGGCGCACCGTGCGCTCGGAGAATGGGACCGGCGCTACACCAAGGACAACCACCGCGCGGTGCTCTTCGAGGAAGCGATGCGCGAGCTCGCCGCGCGAACGTGGGACGAGCTCCTTGCGGATTCCACATCGGGCGCACGTCTGGTGGCGACACCGGACACGGACGTGCTCGCACAACTGCTGAGCGATTCGGCCAGTGCATGGTGGGATGATCACGCCACGCCGCAGGTGGAGCGCCGAGACGACATCCTTGCCGCAAGTCTCGTTGCAGCGATGGAGTCGACGCGCCAACGCTATGGCGATCCCGCTGGTGAAGGGTGGCGCTGGGACCACGTGCGGTTTGCGAACATCAATCACCTGTTGCGCCTCCCGGCGCTGTCGGTGCGCGATCTCCCGGTGCAAGGTGGGACCGCGACGTTGAACCCCTTCGCCGGCTCGGGAACGCACGGGCCAAGCTGGCGAATGGTCGTCGAGCTGGGCGACGAGGTGCGCGCGTGGGCCACCTATCCGGGCGGGCAATCGGGCAATCCGGTGAGCGAGCGGTATCGGGATCGCATTCCACAGTGGGCGAAGGGCGAGCTCGATAGCGTTCGGTTGCCGCGAACTCCATCCGCCCTTTCTTCGGCGCAGCGTCGCGCCACACTGACGTTGAGTCCACAGCGATGAAACGCACGGTGCTGTTCTATCTGCTGATCGTCTCATCGATGTCCGCTGCGACATGGGTTGTCGGATGGTGGGGCATTGCCGTCGTGGCGCTCGTTGCGGGCGTCGTCTATCGCGCGCAGGGCGGCCGGTCGGCGCACATCGCGCTCGCGGCGG
>JANMAY010000433.1:0-8238 GCA_031360095.1 Gemmatimonadaceae bacterium | reverse complement strand
CGGTCGCGGTGGTCCGGGCGGTGGTGGTGGTGGCGGTGGTGGGCGTGGCCGCGGCGGCCCGGGCGGCGGCCCCGGCGGTGGGGGTCGCGGCCCCGGCGGTCCCGGCGGCGGCGACAATCGTGGTCGTGGCGGTGGCGGTGGCGGTCGCGGCGGGGACGGGCGAGGTGGCGATCGTGAAGGGAGCGATCTGATCGAGAACGTTGTCGCGATCAACCGCGTGGCAAAGGTCGTGAAGGGCGGACGTCGCTTCAGCTTCAATGCGCTCGTCGCCGTCGGCGACGGACAGGGGAAGGTGGGCTACGCGTCGGGCAAGGCGAACGAGGTGTCGGAGGCGGTTCGCAAGGCCGTCGAAGCCGCGCGCCGCAGTCTCGTGAGCGTTCCACTGACCGGCTCCACGATTCCGCACGAAGTCACCGGCCACCATGGCGCGGGCAGGGTGTGGATGAAGCCTGCGGCGCCGGGCGCCGGCGTGATCGCCGGTGGTGCGGTGCGCGCGGTGATGGAGTGCGTCGGCATCAGCGACATTCTGACGAAGAGCTTGGGCTCGACGAATCCGCACAACATGGTGCGCGCGGCGATGGACGGGTTGGCGCAGCTCACAACGGTGGACCAGATCGCGCGCGAGCGTGGCGTGGACCCGAGCAAGCTGGGCTACCGGTCGCGCGCGCGGTCGAAGGAGACGGTGTAGACAATGGCACGCACGTTCGTATGGCACCCGAGCAAGGGGCCAAAGACAACCGGCAAGAACATACTCACCACGGGCAAGGTGCGGATCAAGCAGATCCGCAGCGGGATTGGGCACTCGTGGCGAATGAACCTGACGCTCAAGGCGATCGGGCTCAAGCACCACCAGGCCGAGGTGATCAAGCAGGATTCCCCCGCGCTTCGTGGACAACTCAAGCAGGTGCGCCACCTCATCGAGGTGGTGCCCGTCGAGGAGTAAGACAGTGACGACGGACAAGATCGGCCTCCACAACCTCTCGCCCGCTCCGGGTTCGAACAGAGATCGCAAGCGCATCGGTCGCGGTCCTGGCTCGGGTACGGGCAAGACGTCTGGCAAAGGCCACAAGGGAATCAAGGCGCGCGCGGGCCATCACGGTCCGGGCGGCGGCAAGCCGCAATTCGAAGGCGGACAGATGCCGCTCACACGCCGGCTGCCGAAGCGCGGCTTCACCAATCCGTTCCGCGAGGAGAACAACGTCATTCGTCTCGATCAGCTCGCGCTGCTCGAGGGCGAGGTGACGGAAGATTCGCTGCGCGCTGCGGGCCTCGTGAAGCGCAAAGGCCCGGTGAAGGTGCTGGCCAACGGCGATCTTACCTCCGCAGTGACGGTGCGCGGCCTGCGGGTCAGTGCATCGGCGCGCGAGAAGATCGAAGCCGCTGGCGGAAAGGTCGAGGAGTAACGCCGTACCCCCGAGGAAGTTTCTATGGCCCAGAATACAGCCGCCGCGGCGGTGTCCAGTGTGTTCCGCACACCGGAGTTGAAGGACAAGATTCTCTTCACGCTCCTGTGCTTGCTGGTGTACCGCATCGGTGCGCACGTCACGGCGCCGGGTGTGGACGTGCTTGCGCTGACCGACTACTTCAAGAATCAGTCGCAGGAGAGCGGTGGCGGTCTCCTGGGGTTGTACGACCTCTTCACGGGCGGTCAGCTCTCGCGCGCCACCGTGTTCGCGCTCGGGATCATGCCGTACATCTCGGCGAGCATCTTCGTTCAGATCGCCGGCGCCGTGGTGCCGCAGGTCGAGAAGATGCAGAAGGACGAAGAGGGGCGGAAACGGATCAATCAGTGGACGCGCTACGCCACTGTGTTCCTGGCGGCGGTGCAAGGGTGGGGCTTTGGCCTGTTCACCGAGTCACTGCAGGGCGCGGTCGCCAATCCGGGGATGGCGTTCAAGCTGCAGATGACGTTCTTCCTCACGGTCGGCGCGATCTTCGTGATGTGGCTGGGTGAGCAGATCACCGAGCGCGGGCTGGGCAACGGCGCCTCGCTGATCATCTTCTTCTCGATCGTCGAGCGCATCTGGCCCGGCATCGGCACGACGTTCAACTACATCAGCAAGGGCGTCATCGGATCGTTCTCCATTCTGGTGCTCGGCATCATCATGGTGGCGGTCGTCGCCGGTGTGGTGACCATCACGATGGCGGCGCGCCGCATTCTCATCCAAATACCGCAGCGCACCATGGCGCGCGGACGCATGCGCGAGGCGGCGCGAAGCTTCATTCCGCTGCGACTCAACACCGCGGGCGTGATGCCCATCGTGTTTGCGCAGTCGGTGGTCGTGGTGCCCGGCGCCTTCGCGACGTTCACGCGCAACCCCACGACACAGCGCATCGCGGACATCTTCGCCCCTGGCAGCTTCTGGTACATCGTGACTGAAGCGGTATTGATTCTGTTCTTCACGTACTTCTATACGTCGATCATCTTCAATCCGATCGACCTGGCCGAAAACCTCAAGAAGCAGGGCGGCTTCATTCCCGGCGTGAAGCCGGGTGCGAAGACGGCGGAGTACATCGACCAGGTGGTCACGCGCATCACGCTCCCGGGCGCGATCTTCCTCACGTTCATCGCGCTGATGCCGATCATCATCTCGCGCGCGGCGAACGTGCCATTCGCCTTCGGCGGCACGTCGCTGCTGATCGTCGTTGGTGTCGCGCTGGACACGCTCGCTCAGATGCAGCAGCATCTGCTGTTGCGCAAATACGATGGCTTCATGAAGAAGGGCAAACTCAAGATTCGCGGACGCCAGCAAACGGGTCCCGGCGGGTTCTAACTCGCCCGCACAACACTCTCCTTTCCCATGATCATCGTTCTTTTCGGAAAGCCAGGAGCCGGAAAGGGTACACAGGCGCCGCTGCTCGCAGCGGCGCTTGGCGTTCCGACGCTTGCCACCGGCGACGAGCTTCGCTCGGCCATTCGGAACGGCAGCGAGCACGGGCTTCGCGCGAAGTCGTACATGGACAAGGGAGACCTCGTCCCCGACGACGTGATCCTCGGCATCATCAAGCACGCGCTGAGCGAGTCGAGGAACGCGGGCGGCGTTCTGCTCGATGGCGTCGTGCGCACGGTGCCGCAGGCGGAGGGGCTCGCGAAGGCCGTGGGTGAGCTGGGCAAGCAGGTGAGCGCGGTGCTCTACTTCGACATCGATGACGAAGAGATCGTGCGCCGTCTCGCCGGTCGCACCGTGTGCGAGACATGCCAGACGCCGTATACCGGCCGCGAGGCGGGTTCGAAGTGCGACAAGGACGGCGGCACGCTCATTCGCCGGAAGGATGACGAGCCCGAGGCAATTCGGAACCGGCTTCAGGTCTACGAACAGCAGACCGCGCCCGTGCTCAAGTGGTATCGTGACCACGGTACGAAGGTCGCGACGATCGACGCCGTCGGACCCGTGCAGGACGTGACCGCGCGCGCGCTCGGCGTGCTCGCCCACTGAGCTGGTGCACGAGGATCGCGTGATACAGCTCAAGAGCGCCCGTGAGATCGAGCTCATGGCCGAGGGGGGAAAGATCCTCGCGGCCACGGTGCGCATGCTGCGGCGCGAGGTGCGCGTCGGCATTTCGACGCAGCAGCTCGACGCCATCGCCGAGGCGTTCATTCGCAGTCATCACGGCGCGACGCCGGCGTTCAAGGGACTCTATGGGTTTCCCGGAACGCTGTGCACCTCGATCAACCAGGAGATCGTGCATGGCATCCCCTCGAAGAAGCGCGTATTGAAAGACGGTGACATCATCTCGATCGACGTCGGCGTGGGCTACCAGGGCTATTTCACTGATTCCGCCACGACGGTCGCGGTCGGCGTGGTCGACGAGGAGACCGCAAGGCTGCTGGACGTGACGGAGCGCTCACTCGCCGCCGGCATTGCCGCGGCGGTGCCCGGCAACCATCTGGGGGACATTGGCGCGGCGGTGCAGCGCGTGGTGGAGGACGCGGGCTTCAGCGTGGTCCGCGATCTCGTGGGTCATGGGATCGGCGTGGCATTTCACGAAGAGCCGCAGGTGCCGAACTATGGCAAGCCGAAGCGCGGGCTCAAGCTGATGCCGGGGTTGACGCTGGCCATTGAGCCGATGGTGAATGTGGGCGGGCCGGCAACGCGAACGCTCTCGGACAAGTGGACCATCGTGACGGTGGACGGCTCGCGGTCAGCGCACTTCGAGCACACGGTGGCGATTACGGACTCGGGGAACAGGGTTTTGACGGCGGCGTGAGACCGCAGGATCCGCGAGTCGGACGAATGTCAGTGCGCGACCACTTTTTGCAACATGTGGGTTCGAGCGCATCCGTCAACCATTCGCCCTTTTCATTCCATGGCCAAGAAGAAATCCTCACCGGCGCGTTCCGCGCCAGCGAAGGCTGCGTCACGCAACACGGCGAGCGCACCCTCGCATCCTGCTCCCGCGCCCACCAACGACGCGCTCGCGAAGAAGGCAGCGGCAACGGAAGCGCTCGCCGCCGCGATCCCGTTCAACGCCAATAAGCCTGGCGAGTTCGGCAGGGAGAACGCCGTCGAACCGTCGGAGGGATTTGTCGTTGAAGCGCCGTCCCCGTTGGTGAGCACGAGCACGGTTAGCGAACGGAATGCATCGGAGAAGGTGGGCGCCGGAAAGCCCATCGATGGGCAGAATCTGATGTCCGGCTCGCTTGATCGCGTTCGCGTGGACAATTCCGGCCGCGTGCTGACGACCAATCAAGGAGTACCCGTCGGCGACAATCAGAATTCGCTCAAAGCCGGACTTCGCGGCCCGACGCTGCTCGAGGATTTCATTCTTCGAGAAAAGATCACGCACTTCGATCACGAGCGCATTCCCGAGCGCATCGTGCACGCGCGCGGCTCGGCGGCGCATGGCTTCTTCGAATGCTACAAGCCGCTCACGGAGTTCACCCGCGCCGCGCCGTTCAAGGAAGCGGGAAAGATCACGCCGGTCTTCGTGCGGTTCTCCACGGTGGCGGGCGAGCGCGGATCTGCCGACACGGCGCGAGACGTGCGCGGCTTCGCCGTGAAGTTCTACACGGACGAAGGCAACTGGGATCTCGTGGGCAACAATATCCCGGTGTTCTTCATTCAGGACGCAATGAAGTTTCCAGACCTCGTGCACTCGGTGAAACCCGAGCCGCATCACGGCATGCCCCAGGCGTCGTCCGCGCACGACACATTCTGGGACTTCATTTCGCTGATGCCGGAGTCGACTCACATGATGATGTGGGTCATGTCCGACCGTGCGATTCCCAGAAGCTACCGCACGATGCAGGGCTTCGGTGTGCACAGCTATCGCCTCGTGAACGATGCGGGTGAATCCGTCTTCGTGAAGTTTCACTGGAAGCCGCGACAGGGAACACACTCGCTCGTGTGGGACGAGGCAGCAAAGCTGCAGGGCGCCGACGCCGACTATCATCGCCGCGACCTGTGGGAAGCGATCGAAGCGGGGGCGTATCCCGAGTGGGAGCTGGGTCTCCAGATCTTCACCGAAGCGCAGGCCGAGTCGTTCAGCTTCGACATTCTCGATGCGACCAAGATCATTCCGGAAGAGCTCGTGCCGCTCAGGCCCGTTGGCCGCCTGGTGTTGCATCGCAATCCGGACAACTTTTTCGCCGAGACCGAGCAGGTGGCATTTTGCACGGCGCATATCGTGCCGGGGATCGACTTCTCGAACGATCCCCTTCTCGCCGGTCGCATTCACTCCTACGTCGACACGCAGATTTCACGGCTGGGGGGACCGAACTTCCACGAGATTCCGATCAACGCACCGGTGGCACCGGTGCACAACAACCAGCGTGACGGACTGCACCGGCAAGCGATTGCACGTGGACGTGTATCGTACGAGCCGAACTCGCTGGGAGGCGGATGTCCGTTCCAGGCAGGCCAGAAGGGATTTGTGTCCTTCCCGGAGCCGGTACACGAGGACAAGCTGCGCGGCAAACCCGAAAAGTTCGCCGACCACTACACGCAGGCTACTCTGTTCTACAACAGCCAGACGGCGTGGGAGAAGGCCCACATCGTGAGCGCCATTCGCTTCGAGTTGAGCAGACTCACGGTACCGGCCATTCGTGTGCGCATGGTCGCGTCGCTACGCAACGTGGACGAGGATCTCGCGGCGCAAGTGGCGGAAGGACTTGGGCTGGACTTGCCCGATCCGCTGCCACTTGCGCTGGCATCGCCGGTGAAACCCGAGGTCACCGTGTCGCCAGCGCTTTCACTCACCGCCCTGCCTGGTGAGCTCGGGGTGCGCACGCGAAAGATCGCAATTCTGATTGCCCATGGTGTCGAGGGCGAATCGCTGATGGCGTTGCACGCGGCGCTCACAACCGCCGGCGCGGTTCCTCGATTTGTCGGCCCACGGCTCGGGACGTACTCGACGACGACGGGCGGCACGATCGAAGCCGATGCGTCGATGGAGAATGCACCACCGGTGGTGTTCGATGCGCTGGTACTTCCCGACGGACAGGAGGGAGTGGACAGCCTTGCGGTGGATGCGCACACAATGGAATTCGTCACCAATCACTTTCGCCACGGCAAGACGATTCTCGCCTTTGGCGCAGCGACCGACCTGCTGGAGAACGCCGGTATCTCCGAGGGAATGCGCGACGCAGGGCTCTTGCGCATTCGGGCAAACGAGAAGAAGGCAGCAACCGTCTTCATGGCCGCGGTCGCGAAGCACAGGCACCCCGAACGAGAAACCGATCCTCCCATCGTGTAAGGTGTCCCCAACGATGTGCGCATCGCTCGCGTTGATAAAGTCAGTATCGTAAGATCATGAATGCTTCCCGCGGCGCAGGGCCCAGCCCTGCCGCCGACCGTCTTTCACGGAGAAAGTCATGCGCGTTTTCACGAACTCTGGGCGTCGGCGATTGCCCACGGTGGTCTTGCTCACCGCGATCGCCTTCCAGGCATCGCTCGCCGGCGCGCAGGCGATCACGTCGCCCAAACAGCACTTCGGATTCAACATCGGCGACGACTACAAGCTCGCGAACTACACGCAGTTCGAGGCGTACGTCCGGAAGCTGGCGAAGGAATCCAACCGGATGAAGCTCGTCGAGATCGGAAAATCGGCCGAGGGGCGCGCGCAGCTCATGGCGATCATCTCGTCGCCGGCCAATCTCGCGAAGCTCGACCGCTACAAGGAGATCTCACGCAAGCTTTCACTCGCGGAAGGGTTGACGGACGACCAGGCGCACGCATTGGCCCGCGAGGGAAAGGCCATCGTCTGGATTGATGGCGGTCTGCATGCCACCGAAGTGCTCGGCGCGGCGCAGCTCACCGAGACCATCTATCAGCTCGTGAGCAAGAGCGATCCGGAGACGATGCGGTTCCTCAACGACTGCATCATTCTCGCCGCGCACGCCAATCCCGACGGCATGGAGCTCGTGTCGAACTGGTACATGAAGGACGCGGACACACTCAAGCGTGCCATGAACATTCCGCGTCTGTATCAGAAGTACGTGGGCCACGACAACAACCGCGACTTCTACATGAGCAACCAGGCCGAGACGCGGAACATCAATCATCAGTTGTACTGGGAGTGGTTTCCGCAGATCGTGTACAACCACCACCAGACGGGTCCCGCCGGTACGGTCATGTTCGCCCCGCCGTTTCGCGATCCGTTCAACTACAACCTCGATCCGCTCGTGCCGATGGAGCTCGATGTGGTGGGCGCGGCGATGCACTCACGCTTCGTCGCGGAGGGGAAGCCGGGTGTCACCATGCGGTCGGGGGCGACGTACTCGACGTGGTGGAACGGCGGCCTGCGAACGACGCCGTACTTTCACAATCAGATTGGCCTGCTCACGGAAACGATCGGCAACCCAACGCCGGTGACGATTCCGTTCATTCCCGATCAGCAGCTGCCGCGCGCCGATCTGCCGTTTCCCATCGCGCCGCAGCGGTGGCACTTCCGGCAGTCGATCGAATACTCGCTCACGGCGAACCGCGCGGTGCTGGACGTCGCGTCCCGCCAGCGCGAGCATTTCCTCTACAACATCTATCGGATGGGAAAGAACTCCATCGAGCGCGGCAACCGAGACACGTGGACGATCACCTCGGGCGACATCGATGCGGTCAAGAAACGGATCGCCGCCGACAGCTCGCCGGTCGCGTCATCGCCAACGGTTGCGGGAGCGCCACAGGGGTCGCGCGGATCGCCGGCGAACGCGACGGCAGGTCCGGTGGGCGACCCGATCTTCCAGTTTGGTCGGGGAGTCGACGCGAAATATTTCACCGACGTGCTGCACGCAGCCGACCG
>JANMAY010000400.1:0-4266 GCA_031360095.1 Gemmatimonadaceae bacterium | reverse complement strand
CGACTGTACCCGCCGCCGGCGTTCGTGAGCAGCACGGCGTACGATTGCCCGCCGAGCAATCCCACCTGCGGCTCCGCGGTGTTCGACGTGTTGAAGTCGCGGACGACGGAGTGCGTTCGCGTTGCGCGAACGAGGGGATCGGCGCCGGTGTCCGCCTGGGCGGGACGCGCGGTGTAACGACGTGGCACCCGCTCGTCGAGCAGCAGGGCCGCGCCACGGACGGCGGGGTCCGCAAGAAAGCGACGTTGCCAGATGCCCTGGCCAGCCTGGAGATCGAGCGCGTTGTGCAGCGCGACGATCGTCATGCCGATGTGATGCGCCATGAAGGCGCGCACGACTGCAGGACGTCCGTCGGACTCCGTGCGTGTGTAGTCGAGCGCATCGTAGTACCCAAACTCACCGAACGCGCCCAACTGCTCGAGCGCCATGAGATTGCGCAGTGCCGCGTGTGGGTCGACGGCGAGTGCAAGCGCCGAGGCGTAGGGAGCGACAACGAGATCGCCACCGAGGCCGCGCTTGAGCGCGAGATCGGGCACCCCAAAAGCGCGGTACTGATAGGTTTCGTGACGGTCGCGTCCATTGTACGCCGACTCCGAGATTCCCCACGGCACGCCGCGCTGGCGGCCGTAGGCGATATGGCGCCGAACAGCCGCGCGATGCGTCTGGTCGAGCAATGAAAACGGACGCGAGGGCATGACGAGCAGCGGCATCAGGAACTCGAACATGCTGCCGCTCCACGACACGAGCGCGGTGCCGGCTTCCGTGGCCGTCAGCCCGCGACCGAGATGGAACCAGTGCTCAGCCGGCACATCATCCTTCGCGACGGCAATGAAGCTGGCGAGGCGCGCTTCGGAGGCGAGGAGATCGTACGTGCTCGCGTCGAGCCGCCCTGTGCGCGCATCGTAGCCGATGGAAAAGAGACGTCGCTGCTCGTCGTAGAAGACTGTGAAATCCATCGCCATGGCGACCGCCCGCGCACGCTGGCCAACGGAACGCAGTCGGTCGGCGAGCGCGGGCTGCTTCTCGGCGATCTCGTCCGAGCCCGCTGAGAGTGCAACGAGATGCCCTGCGAGGTTGCCCGAGTCGACGGCGGAGATGTACGGCGGGTCGAGCACGCGCAGGTCGGCGAGATCGTACCAATTCATCAGGTGACCGCGCCGCTTCGCCATGCGCTCGATCGAGTCGAGGGCGTGCTCGAGCCGTTCGACCATTGCGTCGCAGGAGATGAACCGCAGATCGTACGCGGACATCGTGGCGAGGAGTTGGAGGCCGATGTTCGTCGGCGATGTGCGCGCCGCTATGATGGGCTGCGGCGTCTCCTGAAAATTGTCCGCGACCAGCCAGTGCGTCGTTGGGCCGGAAAACGTTTCGATGTAGTGCCAGTGCGTGCGAGCCAGTCGCAGCGCGGCTTCGCGTTCGCGATCGCGAAGTTCGAGATCGGCACGAACGATTGGCTCGCTCAGCCGGTGCGCAATTTCGGGTGCGGCGAGCCACAGCATGGTGAGCGCACCCAGGAAGAGCCAGCTCCACGCGCTGTAGGGTCGGACGAGCATGCTACCCCAAGCGGCGGCGAGCACCACCGTTGCAACCGCGACCGCGGGCCACATGCGGCGCCACACGCGGTCCCGCCCGCCCCCGACGAGCGCCCGCTCGACCTGTGACGCCGTCTGCCATTCGAGCAGCCGCCGGTGTGAGACGCGCAGCCGATACAGCGTGCGAAGAATGGCATCGCCCGCCACCAATGCCTGGTGCGGCAGCATCACCACGGCAACGCTAATTTGCTGTACCGCCAACGAGGCGTCGTTCAGCAACGCGCGATAGTACGGCGTCCATGACTCGCCGAATGGCGGGCGCACCATCGCCAGCAGGAGGGGCGCGATCCATGGTGCCGCCAATGCACCGATGGCGACGAGCCCCCACTGGACACCGGCACCCGGGAGCACCGTCAGACCTGCGAGCAGCCAGGCCAGGAGCAGAATCGGTGATATGCTTCGGCGCAGGTTATCCAGAATCTTCCAGCGCGAAATGGAGCTGAGTGGATTGACGGTCACTCCACCCGTTCCGGGGACTTCACTCCTCAGCCATGGAGCAACCTGCCAGTCGCCTCGAATCCACCGGTGCGCGCGCCGCGTGGCGGTGAGGTATCGCGTTGGATAGTCGTCGAACACTTCGACATCCGTCACCAGCCCCGCGCGCGCGAACGATCCTTCGATGAGATCGTGGCTCAGTAGTGCGTTCTCAGGGAAGCGGCCCTCAGTCGCACGCTGAAAGGTTTCGACGTCGTAGATCCCTTTGCCGGTGAACGTTCCCTCGCAGAACAGATCCTGATAGACGTCGGATACCGCCGTCGTGTAGGGATCGACGCCGGGATGTCCAGCAAACATGGCTGCGTAACGAGAGCCGTTTGCGCTCGCGAGCGAGACACTGACTCGCGGCTGCAGAATGCCGTATCCCTGCACGACGCGTCCGACTTGTTCGTCGTAGACCGCGCGGTTGAGCGGATGCGCGATCGTGCCGATGAGTGATGCGGCCGCGTCGCGCGGCAGCACGGTGTCGGAATCGAGCGTGATGACGTAGCGCACCCCTGTCATCCACGACCGGTCGCCTTCGATCGTGGCGAATGCGTCGTCATGGCGTCCGAGCAGCCACTGGTTGAACTGCACCAGTTTGCCGCGCTTGCGCTCCCAGCCCATCCAGACCCGATCGGCCTCGTTCCACTTTCGCTCTCGGTGAAACACGTAGAACGGCTCGGTCGGATCGCGTGGATCCGCGGAGTACGCCGCATTCAGTGCGCGCACCCCTTCCACGGCGGCAGCTAGGATCGCGTCGTCGTCGGGGGTGTGCTCGGTCGCGGCATCCGCGAAGTCGCCGAGCAGGGCGAAGCGAATTTGCGAATCGCGGTTGGCGAGATACTGCGCCTCGAGATGGTCGAGCGCTTCGTCCACCGCCTTCACACTGCCAAGGAGAATGGGCACCACCACTGCGGTGCGACGATCCGGCGGCACTCCCTTGATATACTCCATCCGCGGCAGCCGGTCCGGAGGCAGCACGAGCGTGATGAGCTGATGCACGATGGCAACGGCAATGTCTGCCGCCGGCCCGAGCGCCAGAGCAACCGCGGCGACCGCGCCGAGTCCCACCGCGGTTGTATGAAGTGGAGCGAGCAGTACGGCCAGCACGCCGGCGGTTACGACACCGAGGGCGGTGAAATACATCCGGGTCGGCGCGCCCTTCGCAGTGCGGTACGCCATCTCGCGAACGCCCGAGCGATAGCCGATCTGACGCTCGAGGATGCGCCGGCCGTCGCCGATCAGGTAGTAGCCGACATGCGATTCGAGCACGCCCGGCTGCGCCGCGGCTGCCGCGCGTGCCGCCTTGATCGCTGCGGCCGCGATCTGATGCTCGGGAAGCTCCGTCCGCCGCGACAGATGCTCGACAACGTGGCGATACCGGTCGCGCGACTGGAACGTCATCGCGGAGTACACACGCGCCGGATCTCCGCGCAGCGCGGCTTCCGTGACGCTCGCCGCCTCCACGAACACCCGCCAATCGATGTTCCCGACAGCACGGAGGCTCGCGATGCTGTTGGCCATCACGAGCTGGGTGAGCGCGAGATGCTGCGTGGAGCGCTGCACCGCTTCCTCCACGCTCATGACTTCTTCGGCGATCCACTGCTCCAGCCAGAGCAGTGGCGTGAAGTTCCCCTGCCGGCTGCGGATCTGCTGGAGGAACCGCGTCAGGAACGCAGGGGTCAGCGGCGGCGGGTGATGAATGAGCTCGCTGAGCGCACGACCCAGGGAATCCCCTGGCAGCTTCGAGGCGGCGATCAACCGCGCGACCCATCGGTCGGCTTCCTCGGTGTCGGCGACGTCGGCGGACGCGCGGAGCGCCATGTGACGCACGTTCTCCAGGAACCCCATGCGGAGCATCGCTGGCATGGCCCACAGCTCGCCCATCGACAGCGGCGTCACACGCTGATACTCGGAAACCATGAGCTCGAGCCGCACTGGATCCAGCCGTCCGTCCGAATGCGCGATCAGCTCGACGGCCAGTTCATAGACGCGCGGAAATCCGGCGAGGGGTCCCGGCCCCGCCAGCTTCGGCAGCTCGTGGTAGTAGTCGCTTGGCAGGGTGGCGCGCACTTCGCGCACCTGCTCGATCACCACATAGAAATTGTCGAGCAGCCACTCACCCGCCGGACTCACAGGGACCGACTCGGACGCGGCCCGGGTAAGCGTCGCGTTCACCGCGCGCAGGACGCGTTCG
>JANMAY010000347.1:0-4740 GCA_031360095.1 Gemmatimonadaceae bacterium | reverse complement strand
GGCGCGCGTCGATCGTCGCATGACGCTGGACCTCACCGTGACGGAACGCCAGCTCTACGTGAACGTGGGCGGCGCGTCACTGGAGGGGGTAGTGGAGAAAGCGGATCCGCTGTCCTCCTAGCGATTGCCGCGCGGCCCGCTCGCATCGCGTTCCGCGAGCAGTTTTGCAACCACTCTGTCCTGCTCCTCGTAGCGTCCCTCACCAAAGTGATAGAAGCGCATCGTGCCCGTCGCGTCGGCGTAGTACGCCGCGGGCCAGTACTGATTGTGAAACGCGTTCCAGATCTTGTTGTCGTTGTCGATGACGACCGGATAGGAGATGTCGAGCCGCTTCACCTCACGCCGCACATTTGCCGGCACGCGCTCGCGCGCGAACTCCGGCGTGTGGACCCCGACCACGACGAAGCCGCGGTCCTTGTATTTGGCGTACAGCGCTTTCACGTGAGGCAAGGCGTTCAGGCAGTTGTAGCATTCGAAGGTCCAGAAGTCGACGAGGACGACCTTTCCGCGCAGGGCTTCCGGTGTGAGCGCGGGCGAGTTGATCCACTCTGTGGCGCCGTCGAAGCCCGGCAGCATGCCGGTGGCCTGTGCCAGAGCGATCGGAGATTCGCGCACCGCTTCCTCAGCCGCGAACGCATCGAGCGACATGCCGGCAGGCGTTGGTGCAGATCGCGGCGCGAGGCGGGAGACGAGTAGCTCCTCCGCATTCGCCGTCTGAACGAGTCCTCCCTTCGCGAACAGCACGCGATCCCATCCGGAGAACAGCGCGACGACGGTCACGAGCGTGGCGACGCCAAGGACGCGGCGGACCGCGGCCTCGGCCGCGCCGGTGCGTGCGAGACGCGCGAGAAGACGATTCCCCATGGTGGCAACCGCGGCGAGCGACATGATGGCTCCGACAGCGAAGATGAGGAAGAGCAGCGCAGCGCGAGGTGCGTCCGATCTGGCTGATGCGGCGATGAGCACGCCGAGAATTGGGCCCGCACACGGCGCCCACAGCAGGCCGATTGCCATGCCGATGACGAGGTTACGCGCTGGGGTGACAACCGCCGACGGTCCGCCCATGAGTGCCGCGCCGGCGCGGGTGGCAGGACGCGTCACCCACTCGCTGACTCGTGGCGAGATCAGCATCACACCGACGACCGCGAGCAGGAGCAGCGCGGCGTAGCGGCCGATCTCGTTGGCGACGAGCAGCCAGTGCGCGGTCGCGCTGGCGATGAGGGCCGCGGCGGTGAAGCTGAGCGCGAGACCAGCCAACAGGGGTGCGCTCTCGCGGCGGAAGCTGCCCCCGGCCCGCGAGAAGATGAGCGGTATCACCGGCAGGATGCAGGGACTCAGAATCGTCAGCACGCCGCCAAGCAGCGCGAGCACGAGGAGGGTCATCGCATCGTCATCCCCTCGGCGGCAAGCGCTGAGAGCACGCGCGCGCGCAACGGCTCGAAGTCTCCGTCGACGACCCCGGCGTTGCGCACCGCATCCAGAAATGCGCGCTCGAAATCATAGTGCGACTGACAATTCACACATGCCTCGAGATGGGCCGTGACACGTGCCTGCCATTCGTCCGGCAGCGCGCCGTCGAGATATGGCCAGAGCTGTCGGACAATTTCGCGGCAGGTTTCATGATTGTGCATTGACGACCCCACGGGTGGCCGAAACATTCGAAGGGGATGGGGCAGATGCCGACGCGTATCCCGCGTCGAGTGCGTAGTCCACGAGCGCCTGCTGGAGGAGCCGGCGTGCCCGGTAGAGCCGCGAGCGGACGGTGCCCACAGGAACGCCGAGCACCTCGGCGGCCTCCTCGTACTTCAGATCCTGCACGTCCACGAGGGTTACCGTGTCGCGAAACACCGGCTCGAGAGAATCGATGGCTCGCTGAATCGCCGGTGCGAGATCAAGCCGGGCGAAAACATCCTCCACGCCTTTCTCGCGAGCGAGCTTGTGAATGCTGACCGCGGCGAATGTCTCGAGCTCCATGTCGTCGCCGACGGCGGTGACGAAGTGCGGACGCGTCTGCTGCGCGAGATACGTGTTGCGGCAGATAGCATACAGCCACCGCCGGCAGTCTCCCGTTTGATCGAACGTGTTCCAATATCGGAACGCCTTGAGGTAGGTTTCCTGCACCAGGTCATCCGCGTCGGCCGAGACACGCGTCAGGGAGTAAGACAGGCGGGCGACCACCGGTAGCAGCGGAAGCGCGATGCGCGCGAATTCCGCATCGCGGCCGGCATCGGGGCTCGTTGGAAGCGGCTGCATATCACTCAGTAGCACAAGGACCGTGGAAGAGTTCCGCAAGACCGTTGCTAACATGGGCTTTCCGCACTCTTTTCGGAACGCGAGCAGCATCTACCCGAAAAAGCGCGCAAACGCTACTCTCTCGGCCCGGCTCTGTCATCGGATGTTTCGGAGGAGGTTGCGTCATCACGTCGTCGAATCTCATGCGCCGCGCCAAACGTGCCGCGCTCGTCTTGGTCTGCTTTGCTCCGGTTGGTGCGAGTCGCCCGGCACAGCCGTCCGCGTTCGCGCGGTTCGTCGATCGCTACCTGGATGATTTTGCCAGGCACCACCCGTCCATCGCGGCCGGGAACGGCCTACACCAGCATGACGATCTGCTCGACGACTTTTCGCCGACCGCGATTCGTCGCGAAATTGCCGGGCTCGAGCGCGACAGCGCCGCGCTGGTGCAATTCGACGTCGCTGCCCTGACGCCAGACGAGCGGGTCGACCGCCGTATCCTCCTCGGCGTCATCGACGGCTGGCTGCTCGAGCAGAAGACCTTGGAAAACTGGCGGCGTAATCCCATGCTCTACGCGTCCGCCCTCACCGATGGGATTCACAATCTCATGACGGTGGAGAGCGACCCTCCGGTCGTGCGGATGCGTCGCATCATCGCCAAGCTGGGGCAGGTACCCACACTCCTCGCGGCGGCGCGCGCGAACATCGTGAACCCGCCCCGACTGTTCGCCGAGCGGGGCGCCGCGTTCATGCGCGGTGCGAGTGAGATGCTGGGAAAGGATCTCGACCTTGCCTTCGCCGGCTCTGCGAATACGGCGCTACGCGATTCACTCCGTCGTGCCGCAGACCGGGCAATTCCCCTCATCAACGCATACGCCTCGTACTTGGAGAAAGACGTCATCCCCACGGCGACGGGCGACTTCACCATCGGCGGCGACAACGTCGCTCGTCGCTATCGCGCCGAAGAGCTGATCGACATGCCGCTGTCCGCCATGATTGCGCTTGGCGAACGAGAGCTGTTGCGCGAGCAGACGGCATTCCGTGCGGCGGCGGAACGCCTCGCGCCTGGCAAAGACCCGCAGGCCACGTGGCGTTCCGTACGACGCGACCATCCCAAGCTGGGCGGTGTGGTGTTCGCGACGCGGCAGATCACGGATTCGCTCACCCGCTTCGTGAGAGCCCACGGCATCGCATCGATCCCCGCCGGCGAGCGCGTCGTCGTGATGCCCGCGCTGCCGTTCGATCTCGGCTTCGCGTCGATGCACGCCAGGCCTCCGCTCGAGAAATCCACGGTGAAGAGCGTCTTCTACATCACCGACGCGCGCGCCGATCTGCCTGTAGAGCAACAGGACGCGTGGCTGGAGCGTTACAACTACGCATCGCTCTCCAACACGGCCGCGCACGAAGCGATGCCGGGTCACTGGCTGCACTCCATTTACATGCGCCGTACACCGGGCAAGGTGCGCCGCATCTGGATTGGCTTGAACCCGTTTCCGCAGCCGTCATCCGGGCAGGACGGCTGGGCGCATTACGCCGAACAGATGGTGCTCGACGAAGGCTTCGGTGGCGGAGATCCCCGCCTGCGACTCGCGCAGTCGAGCGACGCGCTCACGCGCATCTGCCGTCTCTTGTCCGGCATCAGGCTGCACACGAAGGAGTGGACGCTCGCCGATGCGCAGCGATGTTTCGAGCACCAGGCGTATGTAGCAGCACCTGCCGCGCGTCGGGAGGCCGAGCGCGGCGCGTACGACCCAACGTACGGCGGATATTTTCTCGGCAAGCGAGGTCTCCTCGCGCTGCGCGACGACTACAAACACAAGCGCGGTCCTGCGTTCAGTCTTCGCGCGTTCCACGAGCGCGTCATGACGAACGGCATTGCGCCCATCTGGGCCCACCGGCAGCTCATGCTTCCGGGCGACACGTCTGCCGTGGTGCGTTGATGACCACCGCGAAGAGAACCATTCCCGCCGGCGCCAGAGTCAGAATCGGCGTCCTCGGCGCCGGCGCATGGGCGGAATTCGCACATCTGCCGGGGTACACGCGCGATCCGCGCTGCGAGCTCGTGGCCATTTCCGATCCCATCGGAGAGCGGGCGCAGGCGCTGGCGGCGAAGTTCGGTATCCCGCATGTGTGCTCGTCGCACGAAGAGCTGATCGCGCGCACCGACGTCGACGTCGTCGACGTGTGCACGCCGAGCGCGACGCACTTCGAGTTGAGCTGGGCGGCGCTGAGCGCCGGGAAGCACGTGCTGTGTGAGAAACCGGTGGCGTACGAGTACATGGAGACGCGCCGCGCCGCCGCGCTCGCGCGCGACATGGGCGTAAAAACCAAGCTTGGTTTCACCTTTCGGTACAGCCCGGCGATGCAGTACATGAAAGAGCTGATCGCCGATGGCTATGTGGGCACGCCCTTCATCTTCAACGGCTACGAGCAGAACTCGCAGTGGCTCGACCCGAAGACGCCCCTGCGGCAGGTGGATCACACCGCCGATCAGTCGGTGATACAAGT
>JANMAY010000306.1:0-2267 GCA_031360095.1 Gemmatimonadaceae bacterium | reverse complement strand
GCGCGACAACCGCTTGCTCCGCATGCACGCCGAGCCGCGGAATGGGCTGATGCGTCGCGCGCTCAACCTCACGTATCCGCTGTACGGCCATTACCCGGACATGCATCGTGGCTGGGTGGAGGCCGCGGTCGACGCCGGGCTTGCCGCGGTTCGTCAGTACGGCATCAGCGCCGTCGTGAGCGTGTGTCCACCCGCGACGTCGCACATCGTGGGCGGCGAGATTGCGCGCCGAGCGGGAATTCCGTGGGTGGTGTTGTTCGCGGATCTGTTTGCGTTCTATCAGGGACCGGGTGACGGCCGCTCGCCACGTCTCCGCTGGGAGAATCGCACGCTCGCCAAGCGCTGGCTCCGTGGTGCGACGCGTTCCGCCTGCATCTCGCCCCGCATGGTCGACTACGTCCGGGAGACGTACGGCATCGACGGCGACGTCGTCGTCGTGCCTTTCGATCCTGACGAGCGCCGCATCGCGCCCCATCGAGCTCCCGATTCGCCGATGCGGATCGTGCACGCCGGCTCGATCTATCCGAATGACGAGCGTCCGGAGATCCTGTTCGACGCGCTCGACATGCTCGTCGAACGCGAAGCAGGCGTGCGCGAGCAGATCGTCGTCGATCTCGTGGGCAGCCGCGCGGATGATTGGTTGCGCGAAAATCTTCGCGGGCGCGCGTGCGCGGAGATGGTGAACGTGATCGGACGCGTCGCGCCTGCTGAAGCGGTGCGCATGCAGCGCGAAGCCGACCTGCTGCTCACCTTCAACTATCAGAATCCCATTGCGCGCGCCGCGGGCGGCACGCTCAGCTATCCGTGCAAGATGTTCGAGCATTGGAACGCGGGGCGGCCAACGATTGCCGTGGCCACGGATCCCGGCGGGTATGTTGGCCAGCTGCTCGCGGGGACGAATGCCGGAGAGACCGCGGAAGACGCGTCTACGCTCGCGGAGATTCTGCATGGATACCTGACGGAGCTCCGAGACACCGGTGCAATCGCGTTCCGCGGCGACGCCGATGCAATCGCTCGCTATGGCGCGCCGGAGCAAGCGCGGCGCCTGGGTGCGTTGATCGACGCCGCATGCGGTGAGCGGTTCGGAACATGGCAGCGGGCGAAGCGATGACGTTGCGCGTGGCGGTGACCGGTGCCGGCGGGTTCATCGGCCACCATCTCGTACGGTACCTGAAAGAGCGCGGCTGTTGGGTGCGCGGCATCGATAGACGGCCGCCAGAATTCGAGCCAACTCTGGCGGATGAGTTTCTCCTGCTCGACCTCCGGACGCTGGACGCGGCACGCGCGGCGACCGCGGGGGTCGACGAGGTCTACGCGTTGGCCGCGGAAATGGGCGGCATTGGCTTCATCGAGCGCGAACAGTGTGTCATCATGCGCGATTCCACGATGATCAACACGAGCACGCTCGAAGCGGCGCGCTTGAATGGCGTGCGACGCTATCTGTTCTCCAGCAGCGCGTGCGTGTATCCGCGGTATCGGCAGACGTCGGCGGACGTGACGCCACTGCGCGAAGAGGACGCGATGCCGGCGGACCCGGAGGGCGGGTACGGATGGGAGAAGCTCTTCGCGGAGCAACTGTGCCAGCAGTACCACTCCGCCTTCGGCCTCGAAACGCGCATCGTGCGATTTCACAACGTGTACGGCCCACTCGGCGCATGGGTGGGCGGGCGCGAGAAGAGTCCGTCGGCCATCTGCCGCAAGGTTGCCGAGGTTGCGGATGGCGGCGAGGTCGAAGTGTGGGGAGACGGCGAGCAGACGCGCTCGTACTGCTACGTCGACGACGCTGTCGAAGGCATGCATCGCCTGATGCGATCCGGATTCAGCGAGCCGGTGAATGTCGGGCAGGATCGCCTAATCACAGTGAACCAGATGGTGGACATCGTGGCGCGTGTGGCAGGGAAGCAGGTGCGGCGGCGCCACGTGCTCGACGCACCGCAGGGCGTGCGTGGCCGCAACTCCGACAATGCGCTCATTCGCACGGTGCTGGGCTGGGAGCCGAGCATCTCGCTCGAAGACGGGCTCGCGAGAACGTACGGGTGGGTCGAGGCGCAGGTGCGGCGGAATCCCAAGCGCGTTGCAGCCGACTAGGTTTCGCGCGTGATACTCTCGCACTGGTTTCGGCCACGCATCATCGTGGTGACCGCGCTCCTCGCCATCGCCGCCAGCACGGGCGCGAACGCGCAGGGCACCGGCTTGCTTCCCCTGGATGATCTCGCGTACCGCGACATCGACCGCCTCTCCGAGCTCGGCGTCCTCGATTCGATCGT
>JANMAY010000255.1:0-5363 GCA_031360095.1 Gemmatimonadaceae bacterium | reverse complement strand
GGTGAGCCGGGCGCAGGCAAGACGACCCTCGCGCTTCAGTTTCTGCTCGAGGGTGCGAAGTGTGGTGAACGAGGACTGTATGTCACCCTCTCCGAGAGCAGAGACGAGCTGACCGCCGTCGCGGAGTCGCACGGCTGGTCGCTCGACTCGATCGAGATTTTCGAGCTGACTGAGAGCACGAATGCGCGTGGTGAGCACGAGGAGTACACGATCTTTCATCCGGCAGAGGTCGAACTGCACCAGACGGTGGAAGCGGTGCTCGACGTCGTACAGCGGGTCACGCCGGCGCGCGTGGTGTTCGACTCGCTCTCGGAGATGCGATTGCTGGCGCGTGATCCGCTCCGCTTCCGGCGCCAGATCCTGTCGCTCAAGCAGTTTTTTGCCGGCCGCGAGTGCACGGTGCTTTTATTGGATGACAAGTCGTCACCTGAGGGCGACATGCAGCTGCACAGCCTGGCGCATGGCGTCATTCTGCTGGAGCACGTAGCGATGGAGTACGGAGCGGAACGTCGCAGGCTTCGAGTGACCAAGCTGCGCGGCGCCCGCTTTGCAGGCGGCTATCACGACTTCCGCATCAACACCGGCGGTATCGCCGTGTATCCGCGCATTCGCAGCAGCGCGCCACACGTACGGCATGAGGACGGTCTGCTCACGAGTGGCAATCCCGGGCTCGAAGCGCTCCTCGGCGGCGGGCTCTCGCGCGGCACCAGCACGCTCCTCACGGGCGCCGCCGGCACCGGGAAGACTGTCCTCAGCTTGCAGTACGTCCGTGCAGCCGTCGAGCGGGGAGAGCGAGTGCGGCTGTTCATGTTCGACGAGCGGCTTTCGACGTTCCACATGCGCGCCCAGGGACTCGCGATGGATCTCAACGACGCGCTCACGGACGGACGGCTGACAATCTGCCAGATCGAGCCGGCGGAACGATCGCCCGGTGAGTTCGCGAACATGGTCATGGACGCGGTGGAACGCGACAATGTCTCGCTCATCGTGCTCGATTCCATCAACGGCTACATGAACGCGATGCCCTCCGAGCGGCTGTTGGGCGTGCAGGTGCACGAGCTGCTCACGTATCTCGCCAACCACGGGGTCACGAGCATCTTGACGTTGGTGCAGCGCGGCATCTTCGGCGGCCCGGTCGAGGAGGAAGCGGAGGTGAGCTATCTCGCGGACACCGTGGTGCTGCTACGCTATTTCGAGTTTCAGGGGTCGGTGCGCAGTGCCATCTCCGTCGTGAAGAAACGCAGTGGGATTCACGAGAAAACCATCCGTGAGTGCCGCATCGAGCGTGGAGGAATGTTCGTCGGGGAGCCGCTGCACGAGTTCCAAGGCGTGCTGACCGGCGTGCCGGAGTATCAGGGCGAACGCGCGCCACTGTTGGTGCCAAAGGATGGTTCGAGCTGAGTTGTCCACCGTGCCAGACAACCGCCCGCAAATCGTCGCCATTCTCACGCCCAGCGGAAGCGACGGCGCCGTAGCAAAGCGCATGCTGGAGAGGGAAGGGCTCACCGCTCGTGTCTGTCGTGACGTGACCGAAGTAAATCACTACATCGACTCCGGCGTGGGCGTCGCGGTGATTGCCGAGGAGGCGCTGAATCGTGCTGCGCGCGACGCAATCATCGCCGCTCTCGACCAACAGCCGCCCTGGTCAGATCTGCCGATCGTGCTGCTGCTCGCGGAGGGGGAGCTCTCGGACGCCATCATGCCCGGAGTCGCGGAACTCGCGATGCGCGGCAACGTAACGCTGCTCGAACGGCCGGTGCGCGTCGCAACTCTCGTGACGACATTGCGCTCCGCGCTCCGTGCGCGCGCCCGGCAGTACGATGTGCGCGATTCGATCGCCGAACGTATCGCGGCAGCGGAATTTCTACGCGAAGCCAGGGAAGAAGCCGAATCGGCGAATCGTGCCAAAATGGAGTTTCTGGCGATGATGAGCCACGAACTCCGCACCCCGCTCAACGCCATCGGGGGATACTCGCAGTTGATCGAGCTCGGCGTCCACGGTCCCATCAACGACGCACAGCGCAGCGCAATCGGGCGCATCCGAAGTAGTGAAGCACACCTACTGGGTCTCATCGAGGACGTGTTGAACTTCGCGAAGATCGAAGCGGGGCGCGTCACCTTCGACCTGAAACCCATCCTGGTCGAGGAGCTGGTCACGGGGGTCGACGTGCTGGTCGAGCCGCAGATGCGCGAGAAGGGAATCGCATACACGCGCGAGGTCGCTCCTCGCGTTTGCGCGCTGGCCGATGTGGAGAAAGCGCGGCAGGTACTGCTGAACCTTCTCTCGAACTCCGTGAAGTTTACTCCGATCGAAGGACGCATCAGTGTGGGCTTCGCCGCGCGCGACGATGAGGTGGACATCTGCATCACGGATAACGGTATTGGTATTCCCGTGGAAAAGCTCGCAGCCATCTTCGAGCCATTCGTGCAAGTGAAGCGGGCGTACACTTCGACGCACGGCGGCACGGGACTCGGGCTCGCGATCAGTCGGGATCTCGCGCGCGCGATGGGTGGTGAGCTCACGGTGCGCAGCGTGATCGAAAGTGGCTCGACGTTTACCTTTACGCTTCCGCGAGCGAAGGCGCCGGAGACGCTCGCCACGGAGTGAGTGTGTCAGGCCCCGTCGCTCGTACCGCCGTATCGTTCGGTTCGGATGTCGCCGGCAGCAATCCCATTGGCAACGAGCGCCTGCGCGACGGACTCGACGAATGCCGTGGCGCCGCAGATATACGCGATCTTCGGCGACTCACCCCAGCGCGCGACGATGTCGCGCAGTATCCTGGCATCCAGCCGTCGCTCGAAGTCGGTGGGCCGGTGTCGCGGGTCGCGCGTCGTCGCGATTGCAAGGTGAAAGAGCGGCTGGCTCGCCTCGGTCGCGAGCAACTCCTCGCGGAAGATGATTTCATTCCACGTTCGCGTCGAATACGCGAGTAGCAGCGGCGTGGCTGGCGGCGACGACGCCCAATGACGAATCATCGACATGAAGGGTGCAACGCCAGACCCGCCGGCGATGAGCAGCACGGGACCACCGTCCGCCGGGCGCCACACGAAATGCCCGCCAATGGGACCTCGCACCTCGATCGTGTCGCCGGGAAGCGCGACGTCGTGCAGGAACGTCGAGACTTCGCCATCCGCGAGCCGCTCCACGGCAAGCTCGGTGACAGGATCGCCCGGCGCCGACGCGATCGAATAGCTGCGCTGCGCTTCATAGCCGTCCGGCGCCGAGAGTCGCAGATCAACATGCTGGCCGGCGTCGTGGCGGCCGAGCGGCGCGCGCAGGAAGATGCTGGCGACACGCGGTGTTCGGTGGACAACGCGTTCGATGACTGCTTCTTGCCACGGTATCGGGACGAGAGCCCCTGCGCCAACTGTCACGGATCGTTCGTGTAGCGCTGTTCACGCCACGGATCGCCGTATATGTGGTACCCGCGCAGCTCCCAGAACCCCGCTTCATCGCGCTCGGTGAATCGCAGGCCTTTGATCCACTTGGCGCTCTTCCAGAAATACAGGTGCGGCACGAGCAGGCGGGCCGGACCACCATGCTCGGCCTGGAGCGGCTCCCCGTTGAATCGCGTTGCGATCATGGCCTTGCCGCCGATCAGATCAGCGACCGGCAGATTCGTGTCGTAGTTGTCGTACGATTGCGCCAACAGAAATGCCGTCGGTGGCGTGATCCCCGCCGCGGCGAAGAGGTCATCGATGCTGACGCCTTCCCACCGTGTGTCGAACTTCGACCACTTCGTGACGCAGTGAATGTCGCGCTGCGCCGTTGTCCGCGGGAGCAGCTCGAACTCGGCCCAGCTCCAACTCGCCAGCGGACGCGGTCCATTGTTGATCGTGAACTTCCACCGTGCGAGCTCCATCTGTGGCGTAGGGCCCATCGAGAGGACAGGAAAGTCATCCGTCTGATGCTGGCCCGGAGGCAGTCGCCGCGCCGCATCTTCGGTTGGGCGACGTCCGACGAATCCTCGTGTTGGCATGTGCGCCTCGCTCCTCTGCGTCGCTCCGAAGTTAAACGCCGCGCTAAGGAACGCCGACAAGAGCGGCGGCGAGCGCTTGCAGCGCCGTCGCCATTTCCTGGCTGATCGAAAGCACCGCACCGCTGCGAAGTCGCAACATGCTCGGCAAGCCTTTCGGCGTTTGCCCGAGTAGTCGCGCGTAGATCACCAGTCCGGCGAGATACGCACCGGCCGAGGACGGATGCAGTCCATCGACATAGAGCCCGATGTTTTCGTCCGCATCCCATGCCTGTTTCCATGCCTGCGCCACGGGTAAAAGAGTTCCGTTGACGTCTGCCGCGGCCAGCGTATATGACTCGATGGCGCGCGGAAAATCCACGCGCCGATCGTGCGCGGGCCACGCGGAAAACAATGCGGTTCGGCCACCGGCACGCGAGATCTCCGCCGCAAAGAAACCCGTCAGCAGCCGAAGCGAGTCGCGGTTCATGGTCGTCGACGACGGACCTTGCTGCAACACGACCCACTGCCAGCCCCCCTTCGCGATCTCGCGGCGGCTCGTTCCCTCGCTCCAGTGATCCGCGAGCGCGCGATCTGGTCCCGCCACCGTTGCGACGGCGAGCTTGGTGCCGCCGGCGGCTTCGGCCATGGCTTGCACGATCCCGGGCACGTCCGCCGAGTACGTGTAGCTGTTGCCGATGAAGAGCACTCGCGTCCCTTCGCCGATCAACTGCGGTTGCGACGCGGTGACCGCTGGCGAAATGCTGCACGCCAGCCCGAGCGCGAGGAGGAGGAGCGCCGAGTGCTTCATCTTGGCGCGTACACGCGCACGTAATCGATCAGCATGGTGGCAGGAAGGATCGTCTCGGATTTTGGATCGCCATCAAAGCTTCCGCCAACGGCGAGATTCACGATCACGTAGAACGGTTGATCGAACACCCAGGCGCCGCGTCGTTCCACGTCTGCCCGCGTAATGGTGTAGTGCAGCGCATCATCGACGAAGAATTGCACGCGCGTGGAATCCCACTCCACGGCAAAGGCGTGAAAGTCGGAGGCGAAGGAGCCGCGTTCCAGCGTCACCGCGTGAACGAACGGAGTCGTGCTGCCGGAGTATCCTGGGCCATGGATCGCTGAGCTGATCGCCCGCGACTCGCTCCCGTGATTCTCCATGACGTCGAGCTCTCCAGCCATGGGCCACGGCGTTGTTGGATACTTGGCCCCGAGGAGCCAAAATGCGGGCCAGAGACCCTGGCCAGATGGCAGCTTGATTCGCGCCTCTACGCGACCAGGCGCAACGTGCAGTTTGTTTTTCGTCGTCAGCTTTGCGGACGTGTACCGGCACGGCCCGTAGTAGCAGCTTACGTTCCCCGACGCGCGGCGCCCCGTGATCACCAGTTGCCCCTCTCC
>JANMAY010000232.1:0-1751 GCA_031360095.1 Gemmatimonadaceae bacterium | reverse complement strand
GCACCGATGCGAAAGTCCTGGCGCTTGTGGCGGAGCGCCAGGATCTGGAGACGCAGGTCGCCGCGCTGCGCGCCACAAAGGCCTCCATGGATTCGACTGCGTACTCTGCAGAGCTGGAGCGCCTGCTGCTCGAGATCGCGCGCCGCTCGCAGTCGATTCGCGCCGCGGGAGGTCGCCCATAGTGCGCGCGCTCGTCGTTTTGGCCACGACGATGTTGCTGTCCGCATGCACGCAGCTCGCGGACGCGCAGACCGACGTTCGTGCCCACATTCGAGCGCTCGCCGATTCCGGCAAGCTTGATGACGCACAGCGGCTCGCTCAGAGTGGAGGTGCGTCCTCGCTGGCGAGCCTCGGCGAGCTGCTGGTCCTGCGCGGCAGACTGACCGAAGCGGACTCCGTGTTGCGCGCTGCCGTCGCGCGCGATGCAGGCGGACGACGCACCGCCGAAGCGGCGCTCGCGGAGCTCGCGTACCGTCGCGGCGATCGAGTAGTCGCGATGCAGCGAGCGACAGCGCTCACGGCTGCGTATGAGCGCGGCGCCGAGCGGTGGAGCTCGGACGATCACGTCGCCGCGGGGCGCGCGTATGTCCTGCTGGGGGCGCGCAATGCGCCGGCCGTGCGCCAGGCGCTCGCTGCATTCGATGCCGCCGTTGCTGCCGATGCGAATCAGATCGAAGGACGTCTCCGCACGGGCGATCTGTTCCTCGACAAATACAACGCGCCGGATGCGAAGACGTCGTTCGAGGAAGTCATCAAGCGCGTGCCGCAGCATCCGCGCGCGCTGTTGGGGCTCGCGCGCGTTGCCGAGTTCGCGGGTGACAAACAGTCGATGAGCATGCTGCGCGCGAGCGTGGCGGCCAACCCGTCGCTCGTCGCGGGTCACGTGCTGTTGTCGCGCCACCACCTCGAGGCGGAGTCGTACGACTCCGCAGCGGTCGAAGCACGTCGCGCGCTGGCCACGGACTCGAGCTCCGTCACCGCATGGGCGATGCTCGCCGCGTCCGCATTGCTCACCGGCGATTCGGCGCAGTACCGAAGCGCGAAGTCGGCAGCGGAGCGCGTCAATCCGCGTCCTGCCGAGTTCTACTCCGATCTCGCCGAGATCGCGATGCGCCAGCGCCGCTCGGCGGAAGCAGTTCGGTTTGCGCGCGATGCGGTGGCGCTCGATTCGTCGTCCGTACGCGCACTCGGATTGCTGGGCACCAACCAGCTGCGCGCTGGGAACTTCGACGAAGGCCGCGCGACGCTCGAGCGTGCGTTCGCGATCGATCCATTCAACCTCTGGCACAAGAACACGCTCGATCTGCTCGACCAGGTGCGCGGCTTCACGACAATCGATCGCGGACACTTTCGGATCATCGCGCCGACAAAGGAAGCCGAGCTGCTGTCGATGTATCTCGTTCCGCTGCTCGAGGAGGCGTACGACACGCTGTCCAGGCGTTACGACCACAAGCCGTCCAGCCCCATCCGGTTCGAGCTCTATGCACGCCACGCCGATTTCTCGGTGCGCACGGTTGGCCTTGCCGGACTGGGCGCGCTGGGCGTGAGCTTCGGGCCCGTGCTCGCGATGGATGCGCCGTCGGCGCGCGATCGCGGGGAGTTCAACTGGGGCTCCACGGCCTGGCACGAGCTCGCGCACACGTTCACGCTCGGCGCGTCGAACAGCCGCGCGCCGCGCTGGCTCTCCGAAGGCCTGTCCGTTCTCGAGGAGCGCCGAGCGCGTTCGGCGTGGGGCGCCAAGCCGTCGGTGG
>JANMAY010000224.1:0-11655 GCA_031360095.1 Gemmatimonadaceae bacterium | reverse complement strand
ACGATGGACGCCGTCTCCGGCGCCTGCTGCATCTTGAGCCCCAGTGGATCGGATTTGAGGCGCAGATGACCCTCTCGCGTGCGGAGCTCGTACTTGTACAGCGCATTCGCGGCGACGCCGGGTACGAACAGCTCCCACAGTCCGCTGTCGCCGTGACGCCGCATCGGAAACTGACGCCCATCCCAGTTGCACCAGTCGCCCACGACACTCACGCGATCCGCGTTTGGCGCCCACACCGCGAAGGCGGTTCCTTCGTCGCCTTCCATCGTGCGAACGTGCGCGCCCAGCATCTTCCAGAGTTGGCGGTGCGTGCCTTCGCGGAAGAGATACAGATCCATCTCGCCCACGGTCGGCGCGTGCCGGTATGGATCGCCACGCTCCCACGTGCGGCCATCCGCGGCGATGAAGCGGTAGGAGTAGCGGAGCCGCAGCACGACAACGGGCAGAAAGATGGAAAAGAATCCGTCGCCCTCCGAGCGCATCGCCGTCGCCACGCCGTCGCGTACGATGAGGCAGTCTGCCGCCTCGGGTTGATAGGCGCGGACGGTAACGCCGCGCACGCCGTTCTGCACTGCTTCATGCGGGCCGAGGACCTGATGCGGATCTCCGTGCCGGCCTTCGAGCAGCGCGTGGCGCACACCGTCGTCGAGCGAATTCATAGGGTGTGCTTCTCCACCGGCGTCAGCGGCTCGCGACGCGGCTCGTCGGGAATGCTCAGTCGCCGATCCGTGCCGTAACGCAGCAGCATCAGCGAATGGGCCTCGAGCGACACCTTGTTCTTCTTCACGCCTGGCAACTCCTCGCGCGCCGTATCCACCATGATGACCCAGATCTTTTTTCCTCCGAGCTCCGGCAGCGCGAAGGACTGCGCCGCTTCGCTGGCATTCACGATCAACAGCAGCGTGTCACCGCACACCGCGTGGCCGCGCTCATCCACCTCGTCCGTCGCGGCGCCGTCGATCAGCATGCCGAGGGTATGGGAGCCGGCGTTGCGCCAATCTATGTCCGACATCTCCTTGCCGTCGGCTTTCACCCACGTCACATCCTTGTTCTGGGATCCGGCGACCGCCGTGCCGCGAAAGAAATGGCGGCGCCTCAGGACGGGGTTCGCCTGCCGAATTGCCAGCACCCTGCGGGTGAACGCAAGCAGAGCCTTCTGGCGCTCATCGAGGTCCCAGCTCACCCACGTGATCTCGTTGTCCTGCGCGTAGGCGTTGTTGTTTCCGTTCTGCGTGCGCGCCAGCTCGTCGCCGTGCGACAGCATTGGTACGCCCTGTGAGAAGGCGAGCGTGGCGAGCAGGGTGCGCATCAGCCGGTACCGCGTCTCGATGAGCTGGGGATCCTTCGTGTCGCCTTCCGCTCCCCAGTTGCGACTGAGGTTGTCGTTGTGACCGTCCTGATTGTTTTCGCCGTTCGCCTCGTTGTGTTTCTGCTCGTAGCTCACGAGGTCGCGCAGGGTGTAGCCGTCGTGCGCCGTGATGAAGTTGATGCTGGCATACACGCCGCGATCGCTCATGGAGAAGATGTCGCTCGACCCCGCCAAGCGGCTCGCCATCTCCGACACCTGCCCCGGTTCGCCCCGCCAGAACTTGCGCACGGCATCGCGATACTTGCCGTTCCACTCGGTCCACCGCACCGGAAAATTGCCCACCTGATAGCCACCGGGCCCCACATCCCACGGCTCGGCGATCAGCTTCACGCGAGCCAGCGTTGGGTCCTGATGCATGATGTCGAAAAACGCGGAGAGCTTGTCGACGTCGTAGAGCTCGCGCGCGAGCACCGGCGCGAGATCGAAGCGAAACCCGTCCACGTGCATGTCGTCCACCCAATAGCGCAGCGAATCCATCACGAGCTGAATGGTTCGCGGGTGCTGCATGTTGAGTGAGTTGCCGGTGCCGGTGAAGTCCGTGTAGAAGCGTGGATTCTTTGGCTCGATCCGATAATACGCCGCGTTGTCGATCCCCTTCATCGACAGCGTCGGTCCGAGATGATTGCCCTCGCCGGTATGGTTGTACACGACGTCGAGAATCACCTCGAGGCCGGCCGAATGCAGCGTCTTCACCATGGTCTTGAACTCGTAGACCTGGTTGCCGAGCCCGCGCGTGGCATAACGTACGTCTGGCGCGAAGAAACCGATCGAGTTGTACCCCCAATAATTCGTCAGCCCACGCTCGGCCAAATGGCGGTCGACCACGAACTGGTGCACCGGCAGCAGCTCGAGCGCCGTGACGCCGAGCGACTGGAAATACTCGAGCATCGGATCGCTGCACAGTCCCAGATACGTACCGCGGAGATCCGCCGGCACGTCGGGATGACGCATCGTCATGCCCTTCACGTGGCACTCGTAGATGATCGTGCGATTGTACGGCACGTTGATCGGGCGATCGTCGTCCCACGTGAACGCGGCGTCGATCACGACGGACTTGGGTACGCCCCCTGCCGAGTTGTCGGGAGCGGGCTCGAGGTCGTCGTGCGGGCTGCCCACCTTGTACGCAAAGAGATCGTTGCTCCACTTGATGGAGCCGGTGATCGCCTTGGCATAGGGATCGATGAGCAGCTTGGACGGATTGAAGCGATGCCCGAGCTCGGGTGCATACGGACCGTGTACGCGATACCCGTAGTACTGACCCGGCCGCGCATCGGGCAGATAGCAGTGCCACACCTGATCGGTGCGCTCCGTGAGCTGGATCTTCACCGACTCGGTCGTGTCTCCTTCTTCGCGAAAGAGGCAGAGCTCCACCTGCGTCGCATGCTGTGAGAACAGCGCGAAGTTGACGCCTGTGCCGTCCCACGTTGCGCCAAGTGGATAGGGACGGCCTGGCCAGACGCGATAGGTCACAGCGCCCACCAGTCGTCCGGGAGATCGCGGGTGAACACGACTGCCGACCACGGTGCCACGCGGATGGTGCGCCGGTGCAGATCAGTGTTCTGTTCCGGCTCGATCAGACGCTTGGGCTCGTCCGGCACCGGGGGGGGAAGCGCGAGATCAGGAATCGTCTCGTCGGACGTCCCAGTGCCGCCGTATGCAGCCGCATCCGTGCTGAGACGCAATCGCCATGCACCCGCGGCGTCGGCGTGAACGGGAATGCTTGCGGCGGCGCTGCCAAGGTTGAATGCGCAAAATACGGAGTGCCGTGCGCGCGCCGCGTCATTGCTGTCGTACTGGAACGGAACAATTCGGAGCGCCGAGAACCATTCAGCGGTTCCCTGCACGAACAGCTCGCTGGCGCCGGGACGCATCGCCGGCTCGTCGCGCCGGAGCGCGAGCAGATCGCGATGAAGTGCGAGGAGCCGCGCACCGTCCGCGATGTCCCGCTTCGCCCACTCCAGCTTGCAGCGAAGAAAGGTCTCCTCCGCCTGCGGATCGATTTGCACCTCCAGCCTGTGGATCTCCTCGAATTCTTTTTTTCGGCCGGCGCGAACGGCGTCGATCAGCGCGGGGTCGCCATGCTCGATGAAATACAGAAACGGGGCCGTCTCTCCGTACTCCTCACCCATGAACAGCAGCGGTACATACGGAGAGAGCAGCACGAGCGCCGCCGCGAGACGTGCACGATCGGCATCCACGAGCGACGCCAGCCGCTCGCCATTCGGGCGATTGCCGATCTGATCGTGGTTTTGCGCGCACACGATGAACCGCTGCCGCGGAACCGACACGGAGGAGCGACCGTGCGCGCGATCCCGATGCGGCGCATACTGCCCTGCGTAGAAAAAGGGCTCGCGGAACACGTCGGCGACCGTCGAGCGGCCCTGGAACGATTCGTAGTAGCCGTTTCGCTCGCCGGTGAGCGTCGTGTGAATGGTGTGGTGAACGTCGTCGGCCCACTGCGCATCCAGACCGAACCCTCCATGCTCGGGCGATCGCACGAGCCGCGGATCGTTCAGGTCACTCTCGGCCATGAGCTGCACTTTGCGCAGCAGCTGGCGCCCGATCTCGTGCACTTCGTCGGAGAGCTCCTCGAGAAAGCCCAGCGCGCCGAAGTCGAAGATGCCGTGCACCGCGTCCAATCGCAGCGCGTCGATGTGATACTCGGTGATCCAATGCAGCGCGTTGTCGTGCGCCCACCGGCGTACGCCGTCGCTGCCGCGACCATCGTAGTTCAGCGCCGGACCCCAGGGCGTGCGATAGACCTCGGTGAAGTACGGACCATACCGGCTCAGGTAATTGCCCTCCGGACCGACATGGTTATACACCACGTCCATCACCACCCCGAGTCCCTCGGCATGCGCGGCATCGACGAGACGGCGCAGTCCTTCGGGTCCGCCGTACGAGACCTGTGGCGCATAGTGATGCACGCCGTCGTAGCCCCAGTTACGACGCCCGGGAAACGACGCCACCGGCATCAGCTCGATCGCCGTAATGCCGAGCGCAGAAAGCTCAGGCAATCGCGGGATGATCGCGTCGAAGGTGCCTTCTGGGGTGAACGTGCCGACGTGAATTTCGTAGAGGACGAAGTCGCAGAGGGACACCCCCGGCCATGCGACATCGGTCCAGACGAATGCGTCCGGATCGACCACTTCGGAGAGCTTATGCACGCCATCAGGCTGCGACCGGCTCACCGGATCGGGGAGCGCATCAGCGCCGTCGATGCGGTAGCCGTAGCGATCGCCCACTTTCACGCCGGCAATGCGAGCTTCCCAGAGACCAGGTTGTTCGGCGTCCGGCTCCATGGTATGATCGCCGGCACCCTCTCCCGACCCGACGTACACCACCATCGTCGCGGCCAATGGCGCCCATACGCGGAAGGTCGTACCTGTCGAATCGACGCTGGCACCGCGACGCAGGGTCCAAAGCGGCTGCTCGCTCTCGACGCTTCCATCCATGGCCCGACGCGCTTCCAACGCTTCGATCATCGCTGGAATCATGCGCCCACCGGCATGAGACGGAACCAGGGGAAGTCGCGCTCGTTCGACGTCAACAGATGGGGCACGGCGTCGTCAGGCCAGGAAGGATCGTGCGATGATGCGTGCATTGCTTGCAAAAGGAGTTCGACTGTCGCTATACAGTAGGAGTGCTGCTGCCTAAGTGGCGCTAAATTTTGTACGAGGATGCGATAATGCACTCTCGTGGACCCTTCCGCCCCGCCCACAGCGCCGCGGCGCCGTCGGCGCAACAACCAGGCCCGAGAGAAGGTTGTCATCGCGAGCGCCATCGAGTGATTCGCTCCTTCCTTTGACCCCGCACGCTCACCGTACATTATACCATCGTGCCCCCCGATTCCGGTCTCGTCGCCCGCGTCGCCGACGCGCTCCAAACACTCGGCGAACACGCCGTCCGTCAGAAGAACGTCTTCGGCGGACGAGGATTCCTCATTGGGAAGTCGACCTTCGCGATCGTCTGGGGCGACGGCCTGATCGTGAAGACCGCGCCGGCTGAGTATGTAGCACTGCAGCGTGAGCCGGGCGTGACGCAGTTCGCGCCGGATGGCGAGAAGCCGATGAGCACGTGGCTGGTCGTGGCACCGGAGGCGCTCGCCGATGACCCCGAGCTGATGGAATGGCTGCGCCGCGCGCTACGGGGAATTCGCTAACTCGTCACGCTACAGAATGCGGAAACCGCAACACATTCATAGACAATTGGGATCATCCGGGAATACCGGGATCGACCCGGAAACGGCAGCGGCTCACGACCGTTGGAGGGACGAATCGCAACTGCAATTGGGGAAAGTCGGAAAGGGCTAGAAAAGGTAGACTGGTCCACTTAATAATATCTATTTATGTATCCGATTCGCGCCGCGTTCTTCCACACTCGGCCATGAATCACTTGGCGCAGGCAATTCGGCGCGCGACAATCTGGAGCCCGCCTGCATCCTTGCGCAGCGTCATGCGCCGCTCCGACGACGACGCCGGCGCAGCCGCATCGCTGCGAGGGGGCGTGACGACGTAGGCCAAGCCTTCCCGCGTCTCGCCACCCGGAACCAGCAGCGCCGTCGTCGTAGCCGACGCGCCGAACATCGTCAAAGACAATGTGTCACCGGCACTCCGCGTCCACGCGCCAATTGCTCGCTCTTCGCGCGGCGTCCGAATGGCGAAGCGAGGCTCGCCGCGATCGCCGGGCGCGCCCACGGCAGACGACAACACGATCTCCATCGGAAGCGGCACCCCGCGCCACTCCGACGGCGCCCCTCCCCTGCTCTCCAACCTGAAGCAGCCGCCACCCGCCGGCGCCGATGACGCTGGCGCAGCGGACACGTTGTCGGCGAGCGCCTTTCGCGTCATCTCGCCCACCTGCTGCTCGGCACGCCCTGCCGTCACACGCGAACCCGCACTGGCGCTTCCTGCGCTCGCGCCCAATACGCTCGGCGGCGGCGCAACGGGCACCGCGGCATCGGCCGCGGGCTCCACGCTACGCTGCGGCTGCTCGCTCGCGATCCGTCGAGCAACGGCCGATCGCAGCACGCTGTCTTGCATGGGAAGCGCCTGGCGCGGCGCCATTTGCGCCGCCGCCGGAGCCGAGGTGGTGCGTTCATCCATTGGTGCACTCGTCCCCGCCGTTGGCTCGACGGTTTCCACGCGCTTGAGCGCCGACATCTCGCGCGACGAGTCCACGCTGGATTTTTCATACGTGAACGTGATGCCGAGTGCCACGAGCAAAACCGCGGCGATCGACGCGCGCGCTGGCGTGACGCGCAGCATGCGCCACGCCGATCCCGTCGCACTCACCGTCGGGGTGCTGGCGGGACGCAGCAGTGGCGCGGGCGCGTCGTCCAGATGGTGCACCACGCGTGAGGCACCGGCGATCAATCCGCGTGCTTCCGCGACGTGCGACGCGCACGAGGCACACGAATCCACGTGCGTCTCCATCTTCGCCGACTCGTCGGCGTCGAGAGCGCCGTCCAGCCATGCGTGAATGGTCCCTTCGTCCGGATGCTCGCCATCAGCCCAGTCCACCATCGGTTCATCCTCCCCGTGTCCGGCGCTCACGCCGGCGCCTTGCTCCCTTCAGCCTGCAACCGCTCGTACGCTTCCATCAGTCGCCGCCGCGCTCGCGACAGCGTCGTTCCCACCGAGTGCAGCGAGAGCTCGAGCGCCGAGGCGATCTCGGGATAGCTCAACCCCTCTTCCCGCATCAACAGTGCATCGCGGTCCCGTTCGGCCAGCATCTCGATCGCGCGACGCGCCATCGCCTGGTCGTCATGCCGCTCCATCGACGTCGGACCTGGGAGCACGACGGCCTCCGACTTCGCCTCTTCGTGCATCAGCTCCAGCCGCCGGCGGCGCCGCATGTCCTTGCGTGCTTCGTCGCGCACGAGGTTCATCGCCACCGCGAAGATCCACGATCGCTCACTCGCAATCTCGTCCTGGTTGAGGGCGCGAATGAACGTTTCCTGCGCAATCTCCTCTGCGGCGTCCCGATCGCCGGTCTGGCGCGTGAGAAAGCGCACGAGCGGGTCATGGTACGTCTTGAAGAGCAGCTCGAGTCGGTCGGGAGCAACCATGCGTGAAGATGGCGCTCTCGCCGCTCAAATGGGAGACGTGGGAGTTGAGCGGAGTTGCACAACAGCATGGGTCGCTCGGTGGATCAGTCTGACAGTCGGTCGGCTCAGACTGTCAAACCGAGTCTTTCCGCCGAAACAAAAAATACGTCGACGGAAACAGACCGAAGCGCTGCGTATCGGCCGACCGCGCGTATTTCTCCTGCTGCACCGCGAGCGTGTAGCCGCGCGCCTCGAGCGCCGAGCGAAAGTCCTGGCGCGACTGGTCCGCTTCCCAGGAGATGAGCTGGTCGCCGGTGTTGGGAACGATGAAGAGCCACGGCACCTTGGCCCGCGCCACCAGATCCAGCCAGTACTCGATGCTGCGCAGCGAGCATTCGGAGAAGCTGTGAATGTTCAGCGCGACGTCCACGCGCGTCCGACCGAGCACACGCTCGATTTCGTCGAGCGGGACGACCGTCACCCGATCCTCGACTTTGCGGTACTTCGCGTAGAACTCGCTCACGAACGTCGATTCAGCGACCGCGTCGGTACAGAGGTATTGCTTGAGATTCGGCAGCGACTCCGCCATGCGGTGCGCGAGCCGGCCGTACCCGGCCCCGATGTCGAGCACGGTGAGATCGGGAATCGTGGAGAGGCCGATCTGCTCCTCCAAAAAGCTGATCTCCATGATGGAGTCCAGCATGTCTCGGCTCACGGGCTTGCCGTCGTGCTCGTAGATGAACGCCCCGAATGCGCCGTCCTCCCTCAGGCGTGGAAAGAGCCCGAGGGGATCGTGCTGCTTGGCGTAGTAGCAGGCGAGGAGGTACTGAATCGGGTTGGTGACGCGCGTCTGCCAGACGTAGGCGTTGTCCTCGCGGAACCGTTCCAGAGAGAGCTCGGTCAGCAGGTTTTTGGACGTCCAGACGGTGTGCGCGGTGGCCTGGTGCGCTCGGTACCGGCGCCGCAGGTCGACGAGGCGGGGGTCGGAGGTGTCGGGCGCGTCGGCAGAGACGGCGGCCGCGTTTTGGCGAACGTGCTCGCCGCCATCGATACCGAGGCGCGGGCCAAGCCATGGGTATTCGCGCGCGATCTGCTCCGTCGTGGATCGGCGGAGCAGCGTGATTCCAAGTGGCGAGGCAATCTTCTTGAGGAGCCGGGCGGCCAGCCCGGTGATCGAAGGCATCAAGAGCTATTGATTCGAGAGCGTGCGAATGTCTGTCTCGTACATGACGGACGAGCCCCGCATCGGGCACATACGCTCGGTGCGCACGGGCGAGGAAACACCCGCGCGCGAATCACACGCTACTTCGAGTAGACGGCGGAAATCCCTTGATCGGCGAGCGTGAGCGAAGAGCCGCTGATGGAACCAGACGTGGGCGTAGCGTCCGAGCCCTTGAAGGTGATGGCCGTGCCGTTGCGCGTGTAAGTGCCTGCATCGACGATGCTCTCTGTCGTCACTCGCCCACTGGTCGTCGTGCGCGTGTGTCCGGTTTCCGTGAACGTGCCGCCCTCGTTGATCGTGATGGCATCGTCGGTGACTTCTACCTTGGTGGTGGCATCAGAGTAGAAGGTGAACGGAAGTGCCGAGCCGTTCACGGTTCGCAAGGTGTAGGTACCGGCGATGCTTTCGGACGGATTCGTCGAGCTGTCGCCACCGCAGGCCACGAATGCGGCCAAAAAAATCGCTGCTACGAATTTGCGCATGAGGTTTCCGGGAATAAGTAGATTGACAATTCCCGTCGTATCCGCAAGAAGCGCGCATCAGCCGGCGATGAGTGACGCACCTCACAAGACGCTCTGGCAGTTGCGGTACGACACCTGGTCAAGCTGACGTGGCATATGCGTTGCCTTCTACATCGTTACACGCGCGCGATGCGCGCCCGACTACGGAGAGTGGCGCATGGCGAACAAAGAAAAGGGCGGACTCGGCGACGACCAGGGAACGCGCGTGGGCGCCCCGGATCAGGAGTCGACCCCCGCCAAGCACAATGACGGCCCGAGCGATCGCCCGGAACGTTCGACTGGCGCTGGCCGCGAAGCGACGGAGGCCGATCGCGCCGCGAGCGAGCACACCCGCGAGCATCGCAGCGGGTACGGTGGCAAGGGCGGTAAGCCGGATACGTCGTCGGACAAGCCCGGTCGATAGCGGTACCGGCGGAGCGGCCTTGATATACAAATAGATATTTATACATTGGCGGGATGGCTATTCCCACCAATCGTGATCGTGCCGTCGCTGCTACTCGTTTTCGGGCGCTTGGCGATGAAACCCGCCTCCGCCTCCTCGAGATTCTCATCGACGGCGAGTTCAGCGTCGGCGAACTAATGGAGACCACGGGCCTCGGACAGTCGCTCGTCTCACACCACCTGGGCGCGCTCCGCCTGGCCGGACTCGTCACCACGCGCCGAGTGGGACGGTGGATTTATTACAGCACGTATCAGCCGTCGCTCGCGAGCCTCGAGCATGTGCTATCCGCGCTTGAGCCGTTGCCGCCCGACTGACGCTCAAAACAAGCGCGCTCTCGAGCTTCCCACACTTGGAGTTGTCATGGCTTCCAGCACGAGCATCAGCGATCTCGAGGATCGCGTCGCGAAGTTGCAGCGCGCCGTTTACTACCTGATTTGGAAGCGCACGGGCTTCGGCGAGCAGTGTGTGCACTGCGGCCACGCGTATCCGCAGCACGCGGAAAAGTGCAAGGCGGCCGAGGTGGAAGCGCTGGTGCGATAGCGGGCGCTTCTTCCACAAACAACTCGTATAAGGCACACCGCATACCGCTCGAGAGGCTGCGGCGCACTCGTCCATTCAACTGCTCGTGTCCGCACGGAATGGCACGGCAAATGTGTTAGGACATGGTGCGCGGCTCGGTGCCGCGTGAAGACGCGTCATCACCGCTGCCGCATAAATGACGACTGCCGCGCTCTCGCACCGCTCTCGCTCGCTCACACTCGCCTTCGCGGCGACACTCTTCGTCGGGGGGTGTGCGCCGGCATATCCGCCTTCCGGCGGTGGGCAGGTCGCATCGGCGGGCAAATCGCTGCGAACCACGATCGCGACGCCTTACGTCGAATCGCAGACGGTGTCCTTCGCGCTCGACCGCATCGATCAGCGCGCGCTGCCGCTGGACCATGCGTACAAGCACTTCGGCAGCGGACGCGGCGTGACGGTCTATGTGTTCGACGGTGGCGTGCTCGACACGCATCCCGAGCTCGAGGGCCGAGTGCGGCGCGGGTTCAACGCCTTTCCGAATGAAGACCACCTGTGCAACGCACACGGCACGGCGGTGGCGGGTGCAGTCGCGGGCACGACGCTCGGCGTCGCACCGGATGTCGAGATCGTCGACGTGAAGATGGTGGAATGCCGGCGCATGCGCGGCACGATCGACGCCATCGTGCAGGGCACACGCTGGGCGCTCGCGGACCACGCTCTCCATCCTGAACGGCGCGCAATCGCTAACTGGTCGTTCATCGCGGATACGACGGCGGCCATTCCCGCGCTGGACAGCGCCGTCAAGCAGTTGATGGCGGCCGGAATCCCTGTCGTGGTTTCGGCGGGCAACTTCGACATGAACGCGTGCCGCATTACGCCGGCGAATTCACCAGGCGCCATCGTGGTTGGCGCGTCGCGCGTGCGTCGCTCCTCCATTCAACCGGACGCTCCGCTCACCGATGAACGCGCGCCGGGCACGGCATTCGGTCCGTGCATCGACATCTTTGCGCCAGGCGATTCGGTGCTGTTGCCGAGCATGGATGCGCATCAAGTGCCGTCGCAGCAACTGTGGACGGGGACGTCGATGGCCGCGGGCTATGTGAGCGGCGCGGCTGCGCTGTTTCTCGAGTCGCATCCGCTCGCGACACCGGAGGCGGTGAGCGCGCATCTCCAGCGCTCGGCGTCGGTGAAGGTCGATGTGCGATCGGTGCGGGGTGGGATGCTGTACGTAGGTGCTCGCTGACGCTCGCGGGCGCGCTTCGCTTCGCTCGCTTTTCGGCGCACTTCGCTTCGCTCGTTTTTCAGCGCGCATCGCGGCTACGCCGCTCGCTTTTCCGCTGAAAAGCGAGGGCCGCAGGCCCGATGTCGCGCCGAAAAGCGAGGGCGCAGCCCGATGCGCGCCGAAAAGCGAGGCACGAAGTGCCGATGCGCGCGCCGAAAGCGTAGCTTTCGGCCATGCCCACCACCCCCCTCGACCTCCTCTGCATCAACACCGTCCGCACCCTCTCCATGGACGCGGTGCAGAAAGCCAAC
>JANMAY010000279.1:0-5691 GCA_031360095.1 Gemmatimonadaceae bacterium | reverse complement strand
CGAGATCACGGAGCGTTGCACGGTGCTGCGCGTCATGGCGTGCGAGCTGTCGCGCATCATCTCGCACTGCGTCTGGCTCGGCACGTTCTGCATCGACATCGGGGCATTCACGCCGTTCCTGTGGATCTTCCAGCAGCGCGAACGCGTGTACACGATGTTGGAGAGCTGGATTGGGGCGCGGCTGACGACGACGCTCACGCGCGTGGGCGGCATGGGCGCCGACATTCCCGACGGCTGGACCGACGATCTCGACAACTTCGTCCGCACATTCCCGAAAGTGCTCGCCGAGTGCGATGCGATGCTGACGAAAAATGCGATTTGGGTCGGACGCACCATTGGTCTGGGCGCGATGTCGGCGGAGGAGGCGGTGAACTATGGGTTGTCGGGGCCCATGTTGAGGGCGTCCGGTGTTGCGTACGACGTGCGCAAGGACTTCCCGTATCTCGACTACGAGACGTACGACTTCGACGTTGCCGTCGGACAAGCCGGGGACGTGTACGACCGCTATCTCGTGCGCATGGAAGAGCTGCGGCAGTCGGTGCGCATTCTCGAGCAGACGCTGAAGCGCCTGCCCGACGGACCGGTGAATGTGGATGACCACCGCGTCATCCTGCCGCCCAAGTCGAAGGCAACGAGCGACATGGAAAGCATGATCCACCATTTCAAGCAGGTGATGGAGGGCCCTCGCCCGCCAGTGGGCGAAGCGTACGTCGCGGTCGAGAGCCCGAAGGGCGAGAAGGGCTACTACATGGTGTCGGACGGCACGTCGAAGCCGGTGCGGTGGCGCATTCGTCCCCCCTCCTTCGTCAACCTGTCGGCGATTCCGAAGATGGTGGAAGGGCATCTGCTCTCGGATGTGATCGCGATCAATGCGTCGATCGACATCGTGATGGGAGAGATCGACCGATGAGCGAGGACGTTTACACACCCGTGTTCACCGGTGCGCGGAAGCAAGAGCTCGAAGAGCTCCTCACGCGCTACCCAACCAAGATGGCCGCTCTGCTCCCCGCGCTGTGGATCGCGCAGGAAGAGCGCGGCTGGGTGAGCAGCGGTTCGATGGCGGAAGTCGCCGCGCTGCTCGAGCTCACACCGGCGTACGTGAAGGGCGTCGTCACGTTCTACACGATGTATCACCAGCATCCGGTCGCGAAGCACTTCATCCAAGTGTGCACGACCTCGCCGTGCAATGTGTGCGGCGCCGAGGACGTGGTGAATGCGCTCCTCAAGCACACGGGATGCGAGGAGCTCGGCGTGGCGTCTCCGGACAACCGGTATCAAGTCATCGAAGTCGAGTGTCTCGGCGCGTGCGGGTTCAACACGCCGCTGATGGTCAACGAACAGTTCATCGAGTCGGTCACCGTCGAGTCGGTGCCCGCGCTCCTCGCCTCTCTGGGCTGACATGGGTTTCCCTCACACACCGCACGCGCGCGAGACGACGGTCCTGTCGAAGTACTTCGGCGACCAGGACGCGATCGGCCTCGACGGGTGGAAGAAGCGCGGCGGGTACACCGCGCTCGAAAAGGCGTTGTCGATGACGCCGGCGGAGATCGTCACGCTGGTCAAGGACTCCGGGCTGCGAGGCCGAGGCGGGGCGGGGTTCCCGACGGGCTTGAAGTGGAGCTTCATGAAGCCCGGCGACGGCAAGCCGCACTATCTCGCGTGCAACGCCGACGAATCGGAGCCGGGCACCTTCAAGGATCGCGAGATCATGCGCTGGACGCCCCATGCGCTGGTCGAAGGCTGTGCGCTCGCCGCGTACGCCATTGGTGCGGAGGTCGCGTACATCTACATTCGCGGCGAGTACACCGAGGCGCTTCAGAAAATGAGCGCGGCGTGCAAAGAGGCGTACGCCGCGGGCATCCTCGGCACCAACGCCATGGGCACGGGCAAGACGGTGCACGTCTACGTGCACAAGGGCGCGGGCGCGTACATCTGCGGCGAAGAGACGGCGATGATGAACTCGCTGGAGGGACGTCGCGGGAATCCACGCATCAAGCCTCCGTTCCCGGCGGTGTCCGGGCTGTTCGGTCAGCCCACGACGATCAACAACGTCGAGACGCTCGCTGCCGTGCCGCACATCATCAACAACGGGGCGGACTGGTACAAGAAGTTCAGCCGGGCTGACAATCCAAAGAGCACGGGGACCAAGCTCTACTCCGTGTGCGGCAACATTCAGAAGCCGGGCAACTACGAAGTCGTGATGGGATTTCCGTTCAAGGAGTTCCTGTATGATCTCTGCGGCGGACCGCTGCCCGGCCGCACGTTCAAGGCGATCATTCCCGGCGGCATCTCCGTACCGATTCAGACGCTCGCCGAGGCGGAGAACACGCTGATGGACTACGAGGGATTCGTCGCCAACGGCACGATGCTCGGTTCAGGCGGCGTGATCATCATCGACGACGCGCAGAACCTCGTGAAGCAGATCGCGCGTGCCGCGCGCTTCTTCGCGCACGAGAGCTGTGCGCAGTGCACACAGTGCCGAGAGGGCACGGCGTGGACGACGAAGATTCTGGAGCGCATCGTCGCTGGAGACGGAACGGCAGAGGATCTCGACACCCTGTTGGAAATCGCCGAAAACATGACCGGCAAGACCATCTGCGTGCTCAGTGATTCGTGCGCGACGCCGGTGGTCTCGGGTATTCAGAAGTTCCGGCCCGATTTCGAAGCGTTGATCAAGAAGAAGAAGGTTCACATGGTGCCGGCGCAGGTGGCCTGATGGCAGACGTGAAGATGGTCAACCTCACGATCGAAGGACGTTCAGTTTCGGTGTCCGAGGGGACGTCCATCCTCGAAGCGGCGAAGCTCGCCGGTGTGCTCGTCCCGCACTACTGCTATCACCCTGGACTGCCGGTCGCGGGCGTGTGCCGGATGTGTCTCGTCGAAGTCGAAAAGGCGCCCAAGCTCGCGCCTTCCTGCGCGACGACTGTGGCGGAAGGGCAGGTCGTGCACGTGCACTCGGAGAAAGCCCTCGAAGCGCGTAAGGGCGTGCTCGAGATGCTACTCATCAACCACCCGCTCGACTGTCCCATTTGCGATCAAGCAGGCGAATGTGAGTTACAGGACTACACGTATCAGGAAGGACGCGCCGAAGGGCGGTATCGCGACCCCAAGCGCTTCAATCCGGTCGAGGATTTCGGCGGCGACGTCGTGTACGTCGCCAACCGATGCATCCTGTGCACGCGCTGCGTGCGCTTCATGGACGACGTCGCGCACGATCCCGTCCTCACCGTGGCGGAGCGCGGCGACCGTGCGCTGATCGGAAAGTTCGAGGGCGAGGATCTCACGCACGCGTGGGCGGGCAATGTCATCGATTTGTGCCCGGTGGGAGCGCTGCTGTCCAAGGACAATTTGAACAAGGCGCGCGCGTGGGAGCTCGACCGCTCGGCATCGGTGTGTCCGAACTGCTCGCAGGGTTGCAACATGATCGTCGAGACGCGCGACAATCAGGTCGTGCGGCTGCGCCCGCGCTCGAACGAGGCGGTGAACAAGTTCTTCATGTGCGATCACGGGCGGCTCAACTACCGCTGGATGAATCGCAAAGACCGCGTGGACGCGCCGCTGGTGCAGCAGGGAGGAGTTCTGGCCACGGCTGATTGGGAAGTCGCGCTGCGCACGGCCGCTGATCTGCTCAAAGGCAAGCGTGCCTTCGTGCTCGCGTCGCCGATGTTGTCGAACGAGGCGCTGTTTCTGCTCGGCAAAGTGGTTGCGGCGACGACCGGCGCCGGGACGTTTCGCGTCTTCCAGGGCGAAGAAGCGCCACTGCCCGGCATTGAAGATCTTGCCCTTCGCCCCGATCGCGCCGCAAACGTGCGGGGCGCGGAGTTGGCCGGGTTCACGCGGTCCGATACGCCGCTGAGTGCAATGAGCGCGGGTGATGTGCTCGTCGTCGCCGACGAGGAGCTCGCGGGGATTGATGTAATCGACGTCGCGAAAGCAGGAGCGGTGATCGTCATTGGGACGACGCTGCCCGCCTGGGCGCGCCACACGGCGTCTGTGGTTCTCCCCATCGCCAACTGCGTGGAAGAGGACGGCACCTTCACCAATCTCCGCGGCCGTGTGCAGCGGTTTCTCCAGGCGAAGGCGGCGCCGGGTTTGGCACGCCCCAGCTTCTTCGTGATCGGTGACTTGCTCGCGGCCATGGGGCAGGGACAGGGCTATTGGACCGCTTCCCAAGCGTTCGACGCGCTCGCCTCCACGCACGCCGCGTTTGCGGGCATGTCGTACGACCGGCTCGCACTCAAGGGATCTGCGATGGCCGACGCACCGGCAACAGCGGGAGCGAGCGCATGACGCACGTGCTTTCACTGCTTCAGATCGTGGGACCCACCTCCGCGCCGCATTTCGGCGTGTGGCTGCTCGCCACGCTGGTCAAGATGATCGTGGTCTTCACCGTCTACATGATCGGTGTCGCGCTCCTCACTCTCGCCGAGCGAAAGATCTCTGCGTGGATTCAGGATCGGCACGGGCCGAATCGCGTGGGCAAGGGATGGCTGCAGCCTGCCGCCGACGGCGTCAAGAACTTCGTGAAGGAAGAGACCTATCCGGCCGCGGCGAACATTCCGCTCTTCGTGCTGGCACCGGTGCTGTCGTTCATTCCGGCGCTCGTCACGTGGGCGGTGATTCCGTTCGCGGCACCCTGGGGGTCGCGCTGGGGCATCATCGAGATGGTGCTCGCCCCGATGCCGATCGGTTTCCTGTTCATCCTCGCGATCTCGTCGCTTGGCGTGTACGGCATCGTGCTGGCGGGGTGGTCGTCGAACAACAAGTACGCGCTGCTCGGCGGACTGCGCTCCTCGGCGCAGATGATCTCGTACGAGATCGCGATGGGAATGAGTACTATTCCCGTGTTACTGCTCGCCGGCAACGTCTCGCTGAGCAACATCGTGAACCAGCAGGCGTTCCAAACGTGGAACGTGCTCAATCTCACCGTCGCGTTCTTCATCTTCCTCATTGCCGCATTTGCCGAGACGAACCGGCTGCCGTTCGATTTGCCCGAGGCGGAATCAGAGCTGATCGCCGGGTATCACACGGAATACAGCGCGATGAAGTTTTCGTTGTTCTTCATCGCCGAGTATGCGAACATGGTAACGGCAAGCGCGCTGATGGCGACGCTGTTCTTCGGCGGGTGGGACATTCCATTCACCTTGTGGGACAACCTGGCGCCGCACACGCTGCTGAAGACCGTGCTGACGCTCGGCGCATTCGCCACAAAAACGCTGTTCTTCGTGTTCTTCTACATGTGGATCCGGTGGACGCTGCCGCGCTTTCGCTACGATCAGCTCATGTCCCTCGGGTGGAAGTTTCTGCTGCCGTTGTCGCTGGGCTACATCGTCATGGTTGCGAGCACCATCGTCACGCTCGACGCACTCGGCTTTGCGCGCGGGTCGGTGCCGTTTCATACCGGCTTGATTCTGCTGAATCTCGCGTCGGTCGTAATTCTTTTCATGATCCTGGATCGGGGCCGGTTGATCAGCCCGGCCTATTCGCGGCTCGAGCGCCGTGATCTCGAGAAGTTGCGCGCGATGAGCGCGCCGCATCGCACCCCCCTTGTTCCCGAGTCTGGAGACTGATGGCCATCGGCGTGAAGGTCGTCGAGCGACCCACAGAGCAGGCGAGCTACATCCGTGCGACGCTGAAGGGCATGGCGCACACGCTCAAGCATTTGCTCAATCCGGAGCGGGTCACGACGCA
>JANMAY010000148.1:0-5825 GCA_031360095.1 Gemmatimonadaceae bacterium | reverse complement strand
GTCGATGCCGTATCGGCCGCGCACCTGCGCGCCAAATCCCCCACCGAATCGCGACGCGAGTCCTGCCCCCAGCGCGAGCCCCTCGGCGCGATTGAACTGCGCGAAGTCGGATGCCCCACCGACCGCGAGCGAGACCGCCTGCGGGCGCAGCAGCGCCTGCGCGCGCACCAGCGCGCGCGCCTCTTCCTGCACCTTGCGGATGTCGGCGCCGGCGACGACTCGGACGTCAGGAGGCAGCGAATCGAGAATCCGCCCGCCAAAGTGAAAGGTGTCGGTGACGGACTTCGGCGCCATCACGATCTCCGGCCCACCGAAGAACGCCGGCGAGAGGCCGGTATTGACCGCGTAGTCGCCGATCTCCCACCGTCCACGAATGATCCCGCGGATGGGATAGTCGAGCCACGTGCCGCCGCGGCGAATTTCGATCTCCTGTTTCCGCGGCAACCAGAAGCGCCCGCTCACGAGGCTGTTCTCGATGACGACAAACAAATCCTCGAGCGCTTTGTCGAGAAACGCGGAGCGTGTGAAGTTGAACGCCATACGCACGACCTGTGCATCGTCGCGATCGATGTACATCGCTCCGATGATGCGCGGCTCCCGGTCGTTCGTCGGCCGCACCTTCACCTCGAGCACCTGAATGGTCCGCCCCGGCAGCTGGAGGGCGAGGGAATCGGTGATGGCGAAGTCGTAGGTGGCAAGGCCGGCCTGCGAGAGCGGATGCGGGACGTCGCGCACCTCGTCGCCGTCGCCGAGCCGGATGATGGCGGGAAAGTTGTTCTGGACGATGCCGAGATGATCGCGATGGTACGCGATGTCGGTGGGCAGCAGCAGCGTATCGCGGCGGCCGAGGATGCGCTGCTTGCTCAGGTTGGGCGCGAGCCAATACACTTCGTTCACCAGCTCGTCGGCCTTCACGACCTTCGGGGGCTCCGCGAGCCCTTCTCCCACCTGGGCGAGGAACGTGACGTAGCCGTGCGCGACGGCCTTGTAGTCCTTGAGGCCCGTGTCGGCGAGCTGCTGCGCCCGGCGAAGAGTGGCGCGCTCCACCAACGCCCGCACGCGGGCATCGTTCCAATCCTGGGCGCCCACACCGCGAGGTGCGAGCCCCATCATCCAGACTCCGAGTGCGGCGACGAACATCCGATGCATCCAAGAAAGGTCGCCGGCGTGAATCGGCCGGACAAGCGAGCATAGGCGAACGATGAGTCTCGCCGACTTCAGACGCCGCGCGCGCGCCAATCATCTGGTGCCGGTGTGGAGCGACTGCCTGCTCGACACCGACACGCCGGTCACCGCGTTCGCGAAGGTGCGCGAGGGCCCCTTCGGCTTTTTGCTCGAGAGTGCTCCCGCGGGAAGCGAAACGTGGTCGCGCTACACCTTCCTTGGCAGCGCGCCGCGCGCGGCGTGGCGGCTGCGCGAGGGCGTGGTCGACGATTGGAGCCCGGAACGTGGCTGGCACGGGAGCCGAACACCGGACAGTCCCTTGGACGATCTCAACGCGCTCGTTCGCGCGCGTCCGCCCGTGGACGTTCCGGAGCTCGGCGCGTTCTGGACCGGCGTCGTGGGATTTTTCAGCTATGACTGCGTGCGGATGATCGAACGGCTGCCGTCACCGCCGCCGCGTGTCGATGCGGCGCCCGACGCATTGTTCGTGTTCACGGACGCTGTCGTCATCATCGACCATCTGCGATCGCAGGCTCGGGTGGTCGTCGGCGCGCCGTTGGATGACGACGTGGGCGACGCGGCCCTCGACGCCGCCTATGCGCGTGCGCACGCAACAGTCGAGCGAACTGTCGCGCGTCTTCGTGCGCCGGTTCATCTCCCGACACTCGATCTGCGCGACGACGCGCCGCCGGCGACGGGAGTATCCACCTACGAGCGCGAGCGGTTCGTCGAGCACGTGGATCGCATCAAGGAGTACATTGCCGCGGGTGATGTCTTTCAGGTGCTGCTCGCTCGGCGCATCCGCGTTCCGCACGATTTCTCTTCGGACGCGCTCTATCGTGCTCTGCGCGCGCTGAATCCGTCGCCGTACATGTATCACCTGGTGCTCGACGGGCTGGAGCTCGTTGGGAGCTCGCCGGAGCTGCTCGTGCGCGTGGTCCGCGGCAAAGTGACGCTGCGTCCCATCGCGGGCACGCGGCCGCGCGGATCGACCCCGGAAGCGGACGCGATGATGGCGGCCGAGCTCACGAGCGACGAGAAAGAGCGGGCCGAGCATGTGATGTTGGTGGATTTGGGCCGCAACGACGTGGGACGCATCGCGGAATACGGATCGGTCGTCGTCTCCGATTACATGAAGGTGGAGCGTTACTCCCATGTGCTTCACCTCGTGAGCCAGGTCGACGGCAAACTCCGCCCGGGGCTGGACGCGCTGGACGCATTTCGCGCCTCGTTTCCCGCCGGCACAATGACCGGTGCGCCCAAGGTGCGGGCGATGGAGATCATCGATGAGCTCGAGCCCGACCGGCGGGGCGCCTACGCGGGAGCCGTGGGCTACATCGCTGCGGGCGGCGCTCGCATGGACCTCGCGATCACGATTCGAACGTGCGTTATCATGGATGGCGTAGCGTCAGTGCAAACAGGTGCGGGGATCGTGATGGACTCGGTGCCGGAGACGGAGTGGGAAGAGACGGAGAACAAGGCAAAGGCGATGCTCATGGCGATCGGGCGAGTGCGTGAAGCGATGGGTCGCGAGGGATGACCTCGCCACGCGGACAATTCCACGGGAATACGGCGCGGTCGGCGGGCGTCGGACAAGGCGAGAACCTAGGCAGCCTCGTGACACCGCAGCATATTCGTTGGCAATGACCCTCCGCCTGATCAGCCCCGACGGCACGCAGTCGTACGACCTGCGCGAGGGGGTCGCGCTCATCGTTGGACGTGCACCGACGTGCGATCTGCCGGTCTTCGATCCGACGATCTCGCGTCGACACGCCGAGCTCGTCTCCGACGGCGCCAACGTGAAGGTGCGCGATCTTGGCTCGAGCAACGGCACATTCGTGAACGGGGCGAAGATCGAGCAGGTGACGCTCGTGATCGACGATCTCGTCGCGTTCGGGAAGGTGCCATTCCGACTGGAGTCGTTCGTGCTGCCTGTGCTGGAGGACGTGCCGCTCCCCGTGATCGAGGCGCCGGCGGGTGCCACGATCGTCCGGCAAATCCCCATGCGCGACTCCAACGCGGCGCTCGCATCACTCGGTGCGCCGACGACCGCGCCAGGTGGATTCACGCGTGCGGTGGTCTCACCGCTCAGCGCGCCGCCAAGCGACAAGAGCCAGCAGAAGCTCGCCACGCTGCTCGAGGTGTCGAAGGGGCTGACGCGAGCGGTGGACGTCGACACGATCCTCGACAAGATCGTGGGCTACGCGTACCAGACGCTGGAGGTCGATCGCGTCGCGATCCTGCTGGTCGATCCGCAGGGCGATCTGGTGCCCAAGATCTCTCGCGACAAGCGCGGCGGCGATGCGCCTCGCGCCGTTCCACAGTCGATCGCGCGCAAAGCCGTGGCGGAGAAGGTCGCGATGCTGTCGGATAACGCGGGCGAGGATCAGCGCTTCGGCGGACAGTCGATCCTCATGCAGCAGGTTCGCTCGGCCATCTGCGCGCCGTTGATCGGCAGTGAGGACAAAGTGCTCGGCGTGCTGTACGTGGACAACCCGAGCATCACCCACCGCTTCAGTGATGAGGATCTCGAGTTTCTCGTCGCGTTTGCGGGCATTGCCGCCGTCGCCATCGAGAATTCGCAATTCGCGGAACGCATCCGGCGAGAAGGGATCGTGCGCAGCAACTTCGAGCGCTATTTCGCGCCCCAGCTCGCGGCGCGCATCGCCGGATCGCCCGAGGCATCGCGCCTGGGCGGCGACAAGCGGGCCGTCGCCGTGCTGTTCAGCGACATCCGCGGCTTCACCGCGCTGTCGGAGACGATGAATCCGGATGCGATGGCGCAGCTGCTCACCGAGTACTTCACCGAGATGGTGGAGTGTGTGTTCCGGCATGGTGGCACGCTCGACAAGTTCATCGGCGACGCGGTCATGGCGCAGTGGGGCGCGCCAATCGGCAGTCCCGACGACGCGGATCAAGCCATGGCCGCCGCACTCGAGATGATCACGGAGCTCCACAAGTTGAACGTCCGCTGGAGCGCGGCGGGCAAGCCGTCGCTGGAGATCGGCATCGGGTTGAACTACGGAGAGGCGTTTGCCGGCAATATCGGCTCGGAGCGCCGGCTCGAGTTCACCGTGATCGGCGATACGGTGAACACCGCGAGCCGTCTCTGCGGCGCGGCTGCGGAAGACGAGATTCTCATCTCGGACGAGATGCGGAAGGCGCTGACGCTGCCGCCGCCACTGGAGGAGTGTCCGCCAATGGAGCTGAAGAACAAGAGTCAGCCTGTGAAAGTCTATCGCGTTCGATTCGAATGATGGACGCGGCGCCACCCACCGGGTATGTGCGCCTGACCGCTGGACGATGCTCGGTGGTCACGGCCGCATCGCACGTGGAGGATGCGCGTGCGCTGCTGGCCGACGGCACTTTGTACGAGGCGGCGGCGCGCGATCTCGGAGCACGACAGCTCCATGGCCGCGGCATCGTCTACGCGATCGCGCTGCCCATCTCGCGCGATCGGGTGGTGGTGCGGCACAATCGTCACGGGGGCGCGCTCGCGGATTTTACTGGTGACGTCTTTCTCCCACCCACACGCGCGCCTCACGAGCTGAATGTTGCGCTCCGCCTGCGCGCCGCCGGTGTCCGTACGCCGGAGGTCGTGATGTACGGCCTCAAGCGCGTCGCGGTGATTCTGCGCCATGCCGACGTCATGACTCGGGAGATCGTGGGTGGCCGAGATCTCGCCAGCTATCTCGCGCCGAGCGAATCGGACGAGGTGCGTCACCAGGCGTGGGAAGCGACACGCGTGCTCGTGCGCGCGATGAACGCCGCCGGTGCCCGCCACAAGGACCTGAATGTGAAGAACATCCTGATCGCGAACGACGACGGGGCGCTCGCCGCGTGGACTCTCGACGTGGACCGCGTCCAGTGGGGGGAACCGCACTCCGAATGGGTACAGACCGGCAACGCGTGGCGGCTCGCTCGCTCGGCGCGAAAGTGGCGCGACGAGCGCGGCTTCGTGTTCGACGAGGCGGAGATCGGTGTCCTGAACGACGACTGGGCGGCGCGCCTCTAACGTCCGAGCACGCGCAGATAGACGTCGCGTGTCTTCGCCGTGATCGCGTCGATGGAAAATGCCTGCGCGGATGCGCGCGCCGTCGTTCCGAGCCGGTTGGCCAGCGCGTGGTCGGTGAGCAGCAGCGCGATCGCGCGGCCAAGTGCGTCGTCGGCACCCACCGAGACGAGCAGTCCGGTTTCGCGGTCGTGTACGATCTCGGGGATGCCGCCGGCACGCGTCGCCGCCACGGGCCGTCCGAACACGAATGCATCCAGCAGCACCGAGCCCATTCCTTCTTCGCGCGAGCTGAGCGACACGACGTCTGCCGCGGCGAGCAGTGCATCGGCATCCGTGCGGTAGCCAACTACGTGCAGCACGCCTGAAAGTCCCTGCTCCGCAACCTCGCGCTCCACATCGCCGCGCAACGGCCCATCGCCCACGAGAAGTGCGTGCAGCGCGGGCACGTGCTTGTGCGCCGCGGCGATGGCGCGGACGAACGTGAGCGGATCCTTGTGCGGGACCAGTTGCGCGACTTGCACCACGAGCGGTGCGCCGGCCGGTACGCCAAGTGACGCGAGCATCGTCGCATCTGCTGGGGCGGCGGTGCGCGCGACATCGGTGGCGTCGTGGATGACGGTCACCGGCACCCCGAGCTCTGCGGTGG
>JANMAY010000122.1:0-10915 GCA_031360095.1 Gemmatimonadaceae bacterium | reverse complement strand
GCTCCGACGATGAAGCATTCGCGCTTGGGGGCGTCGCGGTCGTCATTCGGCCACCAGTCGCCCGTGCAACATCCCCATGCCGCAGGTGAACTCATACGTGCCTGGCGCGGCCGGTGTGACTTCAAGAACAGTCTCTTGATTTGCCGGGAGATATTTGCGAAGTCCGAAGTCCGCAAAGACCACTTCTTCCGAGCAGCTGGACGTTTCCTGCCGGTCGAACACGAGGCGCACCGGCCGGCCGGCGGCGACGCGCACGGTCGACGGCTCGTAGCCGCCCTTCACCACGATGCGCACTTCCTGCTCACCGCGACTTCCCGTGGACGCCATCGCGGCCTGCGAGACATCGCGACCAGCATAAAAGAAGTACCAGTTCACCCAGAGTGCGGCGCCGATCCCGCCCGCGACCACCACCAGATCGATTGCATTCATCGCGTTCATCTCTTGGCTGCTGAGGGGGTATCATACCCCCTACGGGTATAACACTATATACCCCCCTCCCCTATGTCAAGCCGTAGCGCGTCCGCGACGCACGTGCGATTGTTCCCCTGTCCGTCGCCGTGGCAGGGCGCCCGCGGCATCTGGGCAGGTGGCAGAGCGGTTCAATGCACCGGTCTTGAAAACCGGCAGACCCTCACGGGTCTCGTGGGTTCGAATCCCACCCTGCCCGCTACTTGTGCGCCTCGGCGTCGGCGATCCATGCCGACAACAGCTGAGGGCGCACGTCGTTGGGATCGCGTGTTGCCAGCGTCGCCAAACGCGTCAGCGCGTCGCGTGCCCCTTTGGTATCGCCGAGCTTGATCCGCGCGGCCGCGGCGCCTTCGCGCAGCAGATCGATCGGGATCCAGTGATCGCCCTTGAGTGCCAGGGGAATCAAGAGGTTCGCCGCGCGCGACGTCTGCGCAAAGTCCCACGCGGCCAACCCGTGAATGAACGCCATGCTCGCACGCGCCTCCGCGGGCGCGCGCTGCGCATCCATGTAGCGGTCGACGCGTGCGTAGAAGGCCGAGTCCGCGACGCCGGACGCTCCACCGCTGTGCACTTCTTCCGCTTCGCGCACGGCACCCGACCATACATGCCAATCAATGGGCGCGCCGCCGTCCGCCATGAGGCGCTCGATGGCACGCGCGCGCTCGACGGTCGCGAGCATTTGCATCGGCGCCCCATCGAAATTGCCGTCGCGCACGCGAGCGGACTGCTCCATCGCCTCCAGCTTCGGGACATAGCTGATCGGTGTGTACCGCTCTCCGGCGACAGACGCACGCCGGCCATCGAGGATGGGGGCAAGTGCAAAGCGGTCGCTCGAAAGCCCAACGAACCCCTGCGCGCCTTCACTCATGTAGCGGGTTCGTTCAGCGCCCAGATCGAGCGTGGGAAAGAAATCGGAGTTCGCGCCTCCGCCCTTGACGAGGGGTGCAAGGGTTCGCCCGTCGACCATGTGCAGCGCGTTCAGGATAGCCGGTGTGAGCGGATAGACACGACGCAGCTCCTCCGCCACGATCGGGTCCGTGAACACCGACCAGTCGGGCGCGGGCATTTTCGGTTGATTGGTTGCGACGATGAGAATGTCGCGGTTCCCCACGGCGTAGATGGTGTAGGACGGAAAGTTCTCCGACACCGCACGCACGACGCTCAGCACCAAGCCATCATTGATCTCCGACAGATGCAACCACTGTCCAAAGACGCCCTGCGGCGTGAGAAAGCGGCGGACGTGCGCGTAGAACTCCGTCGTGAACAGTCCGGACACTCCCGCGACCCACGGCGTCGATGGTTCCGAGAGCACGACGTCGTAGCGTTCGCCGCGCGACGCGAAATACGATCTCGCGTCGTCGAGCGCAAACCGCGCACGCGGATCGTCGAAGACGCGGCGATTGGCCGGATAAAACAGGCGCGATGCCTTGATGACTTCGGGTTCGATCTCGATCGTGACGACCCGGGTCAATCGGGAAACATCGAGCAGCGTGTGCGATGACATCCCCGAGCCTTGTCCGATCACGGCGGCCACCCGCGCGTTTGGCGCATGCGCCAACAGAATCAGCGGCAGCAACGTTTGCGTCGACGCGTCATGCGTGAACGGACCCGCCTTGGCGGGTGGCTTGAACCATTCCGGCCCCAACGACGCGTCAGGCTTTCCGTTGGTCGCCAGCGAAAGACCTCCGCTCGTGACGATGCGGCGGACGCTGACCGATGCCGTGCGGCCATCCTTGTAGAACGCCATGTCGGAGGTGCGCGGCGCGCGCGCCGATCCGTAGCGAAAGACGCCGCTCGTGAGCACGCCCTGGTCGAAATCGGCCCGCGCACCGAGCACGAACATGAGCGCGACCGCGGCGAAGGCGGGAATCCATCGGCGTCGCTCCGCTCGGGTGATGGCATGGTGAGTGCCCCATGTGAGCAGCACGACACCCAGCACCACGTCGATGGCGGCGCCGCCGACGAGCAGCCACTTGAGCCCGAGAAGCGGCAGCAACACGAGCGCCGCGAGTGCCACGCCCACGATCGATCCGAGCGTGTTCACCGCGTACACGAAACCAATCGCGCGCTCCCCCTTGCCGTCCCGCAGGAGCAGTTTGGTAATCAACGGAAGCGTCATTCCCGCGCAGAACGTCGCGGGCAGCATCACCACGAGACAGATGAAGTAGCGGGAGATGCTGAATGCCTTGTAGCCGGCGGGCCCGCGCGTGAAGGTTGCCATAAAGTCGGCCATCCACGCAAAAGAGCGAACGTAGAGTGGCAGGGTCGCCACAGCGAGCGCACCCATCGCGAGCTGGACGTACCCAAGCGTTCGGAGAGAGGCCGCGCCTGTGTCGCTCCGGCGCCGAATCGCGAACGCACCACTCGCAAGTCCGAGAATAAACGCCGAGAGCATGAGCTCGAACGAGTGCGTGGCAGATCCGAGGACGAGCGACAGCATCCGGATCCAGCCGATCTCGTAGATGAACGATGACACAGCTGTGCCGAAGCTCACAGCGAGCAACAGCGCTCGAAGCCGGTCGGACAGTGGCGCCTCGTGCACCGGCTCCACCACCGTCAGCGGAGGGGGATCGGCGCTCGCATACTCCGCGCGGTGATTGCCCCGCCGAGCAACGAGGAACACCGCCGCCGCCACCACGAGGTTGAGCATCGCCGCCGCGGCCAGCGTTCCCGGAAGTCCGGCGAGCTGGATGAGCACGAACCCCGCGAGCAACACACCCGCCGCCGCGCCGAGGCTGTTCGCGAAATACAGAAGGGCAATGGTGCGTCCGGCTCGATCACGAGTCCGGCGCAGCGCGCCCGCGGTCATGAGCGGAAACGTCGCGCCCAGCAGGATGGATTGCGGAAGGATCAGCAGCGCGGCGATGGTCCACTTCACGAGCGTTTGCAGCGGCCCCGCGCCGAGCGCCGGAAAAATTGCGTCGTAAGCGAGGTGCGTGGACCACAGGAACACGTCGTGAAAGACCAGGCCGATCACCCCAACCGCGAGCTCGATGATGGCATACCACACCAGGGGCTCACGAATACGCTCGGATCGCCGTCCAATGACCATGGCCCCGACTGACATGCCGCCGAGGAAGATGATGAGAACGAGGACCTGCGCGTAGGCGCTGTGGCCAACGAAGAGCCCGAGGTATCGCGTCCAGATCGACTCGTACACGAGGCCGGCGGCTCCTGACAAGACGAACGCCGCGGCGAGAAAGAGAAGCATGGAGGATCGACTGTTGTGTGGCGCATGCCGTCACGATCGCGCGGGTTGCCGCTCCGCCGCGCGCCGCGTTAGATTCCGCTTCGACGTACAGTCCGCGTCACCTCTGGAGAGATGGCCGAGAGGCTGAAGGCACCGGTTTGCTAAACCGGCGTAGGGGGTAACTTCTACCGAGGGTTCGAATCCCTCTCTCTCCGCTTCGAAGGCCCGCCCCGCGGCGGGCTTTCGTTTCTTCTGCATCGGCCTGTGTGACTGACGACGCGATTGCCCGCAAGGACTTCATTCGAGAGCTGGTCGCCGACGACGTGGCGACCAACCGATTTGGCCGTGCGGTCGCGACGCGTTTTCCGCCCGAGCCCAACGGCTTTCCGCACATCGGACACGTGAAGTCGATCTGCCTGAACTTCGGCATCGCGCGCGAGTTCGGCGGCACGTGCAACCTCCGGTTCGACGACACGAATCCATTCACCGAGGACATGAAGTACGTCGAGGCCATGAAAGCCGACATCCGCTGGCTTGGCTTCGAGCCCGATGCGGAGCTGTACGCCAGCGACTACTTCGAGCGGCTCTACGAGTTTGCCGAGCTGCTGGTGAGCAAGGGCAAGGCGTACGTGGACTCGCAGAACGAGGAAGAGATCCGCGAGGCACGCGGCACCGTGACCTCGCCGGGCACGGACAGCGCCTATCGCACTCGGTCGGTGGCGGAGAATCTCGATCTCCTGCGTCGCATGAAGGCGGGCGAGTTCGCGGATGGTGCGCACGTGCTCCGCGCAAAGATCGATATGGCGCACGTCAACATGATCATGCGCGATCCGCTGCTGCTGCGCATCCGCCATGCGCCCCACTATCGGCGCGGCAGCGCGTGGTGTGTCTATCCCCTCTACGATTTCGCGCATGGCCTCTCCGACGCGATCGAGGGAATTACGCGGTCGCTGTGCACGCTCGAGTTCAAGGACAACCGCGACATCTACGAGTGGCTCGTACGCGAAGCGGGGTTCGAGAACCCGCCGACGCAGATCGAGTTCGCGCGGCTCGAGCTCGACTACACCGTGCTCAGCAAGCGAAAGTTGCTGCGGCTGGTGAACGAGGGACACGTGACCGGATGGGACGATCCGCGCATGCCCACCATCGCGGGTATTCGTCGCCGCGGAGTGACCCCCGAGGCGCTGCGCAACTTCGCCGATGCGATTGGCGTCGCGCGGAAGCCGGCGCGCACCGAGCTCGCGACGTTCGAGCATTTCGTGCGCGACGATCTGAACATGCGGGTGCCGCGGGTGATGTGTGTGGTGCGGCCACTCAAGGTCGTGCTCACGAACTATCCCGAAGGTCAGGTCGATGAGCTCGACGCGCCGTACTACCCGCACGACGTCCCCCTCGACGGCTCGCGCACCGTGCCGTTTTCACGGGAGTTGTTCATCGAGCGCGATGATTTCATGGAAGATCCGCCGAAGAAGTTCTTCCGTCTGGCGCCGGGTCGTGAGGTGAGATTGCGCTATGGCTACCTGATCACGTGCACCGATGTGGTAAAAAACGCGGACGGTGAGGTCATCGAATTGCGCTGCACGTACGACCCCGCGACGCGTGGCGGTGATGCGCCGGACGGGCGCAAAGTCCAGGGTACCATTCATTGGGTCTCTGCGGCCTACGCCCTCGACTGCGAGGTGCGGCTGTACGACCGGTTGTTCACGGAGCCACATCCCGATGCGGCCCCGGATGGGGATTTCACGACGTCCTTGAATCCGGCGTCGCTCGTGGTGGTAACCGGCGCGAAGGTGGAGCGGAGTGTGGCGAGGGATCCGGTGGGCACACAATACCAATTCGAGCGGACTGGCTATTTCATCAGCGACCAGATCGATTCGACTCCTGAGCGGCTCGTGTTCAATCGCACGGTCACGCTGCGCGATTCGTGGTCGAAAGAACAGAGCAAGAACAAAACCAAAAGCATTTGATCGCAGAGGCGCAGAGGTCGCCGAGGACGACAAAAGCAATTTGCTTCTGCTGTCCTCCGCAACCTCCGCGTCTCTGCGGTAAATTTGTTGTTCAGGTTTGGAATTGGAGCGACAGCCGGCGCGCCACCCGCTCCCGCCCCATCGCCCGCATCACGTCGTAGAGATCCGGCGAGCGCTCCCGCGCCGTCAACAGCAGCCGAAGCACCGCGGCCACATCGCCGAAGTGGCCCTTGAACGCTGCCGGATTCTGCTTGTACGCCTTCTGACTCTCGGCAAATCCATGCTGCGTCACGACGCCGCGCATCCACGCCAGCCACGCATCGCGCGTGAGCCGATCGTCGAACTCCGCCGCCACCTGCTCAACGGCAGAACGCGCCGTCTCCAGCGGGACGGAATCGCGTTTCGCTGAAATCGCGCCGGCGAGGTCCTGGAAAATTTCATCGAAGAAGTAGCCGATCTCTCCCTGGAGATCCGACCACTTCGCGACATCCTTGCGCACCTTGCCCGGCGTCCGGTCGATTCCGAGTACTCGCCGGGTGTAATCCGGATCCGCGTTGAGATGCGCGGCGAACGCTGGGTCATGCGCTGCTGCCCATGTGAGCCCTCGCTCGAACAACTCGTCGACCGAGAGTCTCGCGATCTGCTCCTTGCTCAAGTTGTCGACCTTCTTGAGGTCGAACAGCGCGCCACTGCGGCTCATGTGCGACATGTCGATCGTAAACAGCTCTACCGGATCCAGCGGATGCGTTGCGCGCCACGCTTCGAGCTGCGGATCTGCGAGGTTGAGCAGGTACTCGATCACCGCTTCGTGCGGATACCCCTGCTCCGCATAGAAGTTGACCGACGCTTCCGGATCCTTTCGCTTGCTCAGCTTCCGGCGCGAGTCGCCATCCATTCGCATGATCGTTGAGATGTGCGCAAATCGCGGCACATTCCACCCGAGATAGTCGAACAGCTGAAGGTGAATCGGGACGGAGCTCAGCCACTCTTCCCCGCGGATGACGTCGGTGGTTCCCATGAGATGGTCGTCGACGACGTGCGCGAAATGATACGTGGGCAAGCCGTCCGCCTTGAGCAGGACGGTATCGAGATCGTTTTCAGGAAAGCTGAGCGTCCCGCGAATGACATCGTGCAGCTCGACGCGACCGCTGGCCGGCGACGGTGCGCGGATACGGATGACATGCGGCACTCCTGCATCGATCGCTCGGCACACGTCAGCCTCGGATCGGTCGCGCCAGAGCGCCCATTGTCCGTAATAGCCGGGGGCAGCACCCACACGCGTCTGCTCGGCGCGGACGGCCTCCAATTCCTCCGGCGTGGCGAAGCACGCGTACGCCTTTCCTTCCTCGAGGAGCTGCCGCGCGAAGGCGTGATAGATGTGCATGCGCTGGCTCTGCCGATACGGACCGTACGCGCCGCGCTGCTCGCCGGAGGCGAACTCGCCCTCGTCGACGCGAATGTCGAACGCGGCGAGTGACGCGATGATCAGCTCCACCGCTCCCGCCACCTCCCGCTTTTTGTCCGTGTCTTCGATCCGGAGAAAGAAGACGCCATTGGATTGGTGGGCGATCCGTTCGGAGACGAGCGCGGCGTAGACCCCTCCGATGTGCATCGCGCCAGTGGGACTGGGTCCCACGCGCGTGACCCGGGCCTCCGCGCGCAACGCCCGTGGCGCGTAGCGCTCGAACAACTGAGCTGGGGATTCGCGGGCCGCCGAGGTCAGTCGGGCGGGGGTCGTGCTGTCGGTCGCGTACATGCCGCAAGATCGTTGCGGTGCGCGGTGACTGCCACCGAGGAGTGACGAAAATTGGTCAACTCGCCAGTTCGCGGGGCGTCATCGTACAAACACCTGTTGCGCATCGCGCGGCGCGGCGTACATTAGCCGCATCGACAGTCCCGGGCTCAGACCGCTTCGACCCGGCCAATATTTGTGATGGGTGAGGCCCATGACGGAGCCGCTCACGCCGCTGGAACGACGGGTATACCACTACCTGATCGATTTCCTCGCGGAGAATACCTACCAGCCCAGCATTCGCGAGATCGCGAAGAAGTTCCGCATCAAGTCGACCAAGACAGTCAGCGACTTGCTCGGATCGCTTTCGCAAAAGGGCTTCATCGAGCGCGATCAGTCGCGCTCGCGCGGCGTGCGCATCGTCGGGTACTCCGGACAGGCCAGCACGCAGCCAGTGCCCTATTACGGTCGCATTCACGCCGGCGAGCCTGCGCTCCTTCCGGACCACCGCGTCGGATACATCACAATGGATCGGCGGTTCTTGCCCAGCGAGGACGTGTTCTTTCTTCGCATCAAAGGCGACTCGATGATCGGGCGTGGAATCCAGCCGGACGACTATGTGCTGGTGTCGCCGTCGACGCGAGCAAAGGACGGGGACGTTGTCGCCGCTCGCCTTGGGGAAGAGGCAACGATCAAGACCCTCACCCACCGGGGTGCTACGATCGTGCTCGAGCCGGCCAACGAATCGGAGCGCGCCACCGAGGTCGGTCCGAAGGACGACTTCGCTGTTCTTGGTGTGGTGTGCGGCATCTTCCGTCCGTTCGTGGAGCACGCGCCGCCGCCGATGCTCCCCGTGGCCATCAGCCCCGAGCTGACGATCAGCTAAGGCGTCGTCGCGACGGGCTTTGGCACGTCCGGCGTCTGCTTTTCGCGACGCTCGCGATCCTTGCGCTCGCGAATGCGCTTGACGGCCGTCTTGAACTCCTCGCCCTGAAACTGCGACTCCGCGTGCAGCAGGATGTCGCCGCGGCGCGCAATGGAAAGACGGTCCGAAATCGTCTCCCCGGGATTGCCCTGGACCCGAATGGGCAGCGCGGCCAATACCGCGCTCGGGATCGCGAACTTGCCGAGGTAGATCTTGTTGCCGTCGACGCCCCACTTCTGCCCGTTCTTCTCGAACGTCCAGTCGCCCGGCTGCTTGCCCGCCCGCGCCATCGCTCGCGCGATTGAATCGTTGTACGCGTAGATGCTCGCCCGCACGGCGCTGTCGACGCGCTCGGCGTGCGTTTTAGGCAGCGGGAAAAAAGCATGTGGATCGCTGGAGAGACGCGGGTCCGGCACCGCGGGCACGATACCGGTGGTGACTCCAACACCGCCGCCTGTGCCTCGGCCGCCATCGATGCCGCCCGGCGTGCCCGCACTCTCCGGAGCGGATGGAACAATCACCCGCGGAACGGCGCGCGGCGCCACGAGACCACGGGCGGGTGTCGTCGCTTTCGCGGGCGCCGACGTCGAATCGGTTCCCGTCGTCATTCCGCCCGGCGGCACCACGCCGACGTAGGTGAGATGCTCGACCTCCGGAGACGGCAGACGCGGAGGATTGAGCGACGAGAAATCGTAGTGAAACGCAGCATTCAGGATTGCAAAGCCCACCATCACGTGGACGGCGAGCGAGAGCAGAAACGAACCCGATGCGCGCGGATGTCTCACGGGACGCCGACACTCATGCTCGCCAAGACACGACCGGCGCGCAGCGCCGCTTCCGCGATGCGCGCCGGCGTGGCGACGAACGAGATGCGGAAGAAGCCCTCACCGCCCTGCCCAAACGCCGATCCGGCCATCACGACGACCCCCTCCTCGTCGAGCACGCGATCGGCGAACTCCGCCGATGCGACACCGTCGGGCAGCTTGATCCACAGGTACATGGTAGCGAGCGGCGCCTCGCATTCGAAACCCGCTCCGCGAAACGACGCGACGGCGGCATCGCGACGCTCCTTGAAGATCGCAACGTTCTTGGGCACGAACGTCTCCCAACTCTCGAGCGCGGCGACGCCGGCCGCCTGCACCGCCATGAACTGGCCCGTGTCGGTGAACGACTTCACCTTCGCGAGCGCCGCGGCGACGTCGGGGCGCGCGACGGCCCAGCCGCAGCGCCACCCCGTCATGTTGTACGTCTTCGAGAGCGAGTGGAACTCGATGGCGACATCACGCGCGCCGTCCACCTCGAAGATGCTTGGCGGACGATAGCCGTCGAACGCCAGCTCGGAGTAGGCGTTGTCGTACACGAGCAGGATGTCCTGCTCGCGACAGATGCGCACGACTCCCTCGAGATATTCCATCGGTGCAACGGCACCGGTGGGATTGTTGGGATAGTTGAGATACAGAATGCGCGTGCGTCGCAGCACGTCCTTCGGAATCTCATCGAGCTCGACGAGAAACTTCGTGCGCGGACGAAGCGCATATCGATACGGCTCGCCACTCGCGAGGAGCGTTCCGCCTTGATATGGGTTGTATCCCGGCTCGGGGATGATCGCGACGGTGTCGCGCTCCATGTAGGCAAACGCGAGATGCGAGATTCCCTCTTTGGAGCCAATGAGCGGTACCACTTCCGTCATCGGATCGCACGACACGCCGAAGCGCTTGTGCATGAACGCGCTCACAGCCTCCCGGTAGGGCACATACCCCATCCCAAACCCGTAGCGGCTGAACTGCGGCTCCAGTACCGCTTCGGCCATGCGCGAGAGGGCGGCCTCGGGAGGTGCGAGGTCCGCGTCGCCGGCACCCAAGTCGATCACATCCACACCGCGGGCGAGCAGCTCGCGCTTTCGCTGCGGGATGGTCGCGAGTGGATATTCGGGCAGCGTGGCGAACCGGCGCGCGAGCGGAGGCACTATTCGTCGAGGATGACAGGGTTGCTGACTCGGCTCACGCCGTCGATCTCTACTTGTACCACGTCCCCAGGCGAGAGGGTCCCAACTCCCTCTGGCGTCCCGGTGAGGACGAGGTCGCCAGCTTCCAGCGTCATGACGGCCGAGATGTAGGAAAGCAGTGTCGGAATGTCGAAGACCATGTCCGTCGCGCTGCCTTGCTGGCGCACGGCGCCATTCACGCGCGTCGTCACGGTCATGGATGAAAGATCGGCCGGTACTGCCCCGACCTCACCCAGCGCACAAAAGGTGTCGAAGCCCTTGGCGCGCGTCCATTGCCCATCGGACTTCTGGAGATCGCGGGCGGTCACGTCATTTGCCGCAACGATTCCGACGACCGCCGCCCTCGCTTCGTCAGGGGTGGCGCGGCGAATACGCCGGCCGACCACGACGCCAATCTCCCCTTCGTATTCCACCTGTTTTGACACGGCGGGAATGCGAATGGATTCCCCGTCACGGATGATGCTGGACGGCGGTTTGATAAAGAGGAGCGGCTGCTTGGGAACCTCGTTGCCCAACTCTTTGGCATGGGCGACGTAGTTGCGGCCAACGCAGACGATCTTGGAGGGGGAGAGAGGGGGCATGGGGGAAAGATAAACGACCGTGAACCGTGAACCGTGAACCGGTACTG
>JANMAY010000106.1:0-24841 GCA_031360095.1 Gemmatimonadaceae bacterium | reverse complement strand
CTTGCACTCGGTCGAGGGCATCCGTGTGTATGGCCCGCCTCCGGCCGAGCGAAGCGGCGTCGTGAGCTTCACGCTGAGCGACATCCATCCCCACGATCTCGCGACCATCCTGGACGAGGAAGGCGTTTGCATCCGAGCCGGTCACCACTGCGCGCAGCCACTCATGCGCCGCCTCGGCGTGTCGGCAACGGCTCGGGCGTCGTTCTATGTGTACAATGATGAAGCGGACGTCGACGCGCTCGTCCACGCGCTCGAGCGCGCGAAGACGCTGTTTGCTTCGTCAGTCGCCTGACGCGCGGGCGGTCGAGGCCGATGTCTGTGTCGCCGCCGCGGCACCACGGATATACCCAATGAAATCCACCGGCGCCGGCATGGCTTCGCGCTGGCGCAGCAGCAAATTCACCTTGCCGCGGTGATACTGCCCATGCAGGGCGACGTGCGTGAGAATGTCGCCGAGCGCATTCGCGAATACGCGGCCGTCCGACGTGGTGTATGTCACACGCTGCATGAGCGCGTCATCGCCGATACGCTCCAGCAGAGTCGCATACTCCCGCGACAGCGATGCGCGAAATGCGGACGTCTCGGCCGGCGTCATATCCGGCCAGACAGGTGCGCGTGGCGTCCGCTCCTCTATGCGCGACAGCCAGACTTCTTCCGCGCCAAGGATGTGCAGGTACTCGCGCCATGCCTCGTCGTCCAGGTGATGGGAAGTTGCGAGTGCGCGCGCGATCTCCGTATCGGCCCACGCCGAGTGCAGCCACATCGTCCGGATCAGCTCGAGGGCGCTCACGCCGTCAAGCCTTCGGCTTTTTGGACTTTGGCTCTGAACGGCGGCGAATGTGTTCGTTCGCTTCGGTCATCGCGGCGAGCGACTGGGTGTCGCCGATCACCAGCGCACAGTCGGGCGCCAGTGCATCACCGCGACGTGTACCGGCCAGCCTCGGCGCGGCAAAGCCGGCCGTCGTCGCTTTCAGGGCGTCGTCACTGAGATAGACCTCGACGCCGGCGCGGGTACTGGCTGAATCGATCCATACCTCGAGGGCGTGCGAATCGCGCGTGAAGCTGCTACCGCGCGGAGACTCGAGGAACCGCTCGAGTGCGGCAACGAACGCCGCGGCGTCCGTGGTGTGATCGAAGTGGGCGACGTGATACTCCTGTGCGGCGACCGGGATTCGCATGACCTGCCTCGGGAACGGCGTGACCGCGCGACGTGCGGTCTTCTAATGCTACCTCGCGGCACCGACGTCCGTCATCGGGGGCGGGCCGAAGGCGGCGTTGTCGTACGCTGACGGGGAAGGCGCCCGAGATACCACTCCGAAAAAAAGTGAAATGCGGACCCGGCGACGGCGGCCTCGAGGACTATTTCGGGCCGGACTATGCCGCTGCGTGCGAAGTGCACGAAGCCGAAGATTGCGAGCGGGATAAAGAGCGCACACGCCGTCACGACTCCAGGCGAATACTCGTTCTTCTTGACCGTTGCCCACGCCTGCCAGGCGGCGCGGCACGCGCCGGTCGATGCCACGATGAGCCACAACGCAACGCCGAGGGGGCGCGAGCCCAGGACGCCGGCGAGGACGGCGATCATGATCAGCACCGCGTTGACGTACCCGAGAAAGGTCGTGATCACCTTCGACGCGCGATCGGGCCGGAATGCGCGGTACCACGCCGGAAAGCCTCCCGGCCATGCGAAGGCTTCCACGAGATGCAGCAACACCGCGATGAGCGGCATCCAGGCGATCACGCGGTAGGAGACGATCACGTGCGGAACCCCACCCGCTCACGGGTGCTCGACACGCGCCTCATTGGTCGGACGCGCGCGGGAGCTCCAGAATGAACACCGACCCGCGCTTCGGAACGCTCTCCGCGAAGAGCTCCCCGCCCATCCCACGCGCCAGCTCCCGACTGATCGCCAAACCGAGGCCTGTGCCCTCGCTCGTGCGTGTGAGCGCAGGCTCGAGCTGAACGAACGGCTCGAAGATCGACGTGAGTTTTTCCGCCGGGATCCCCACCCCAGTGTCCCGGACGAGCACGCGCACCAACGAGTCGGTCCCATCCGCGGAGAGAGTGATGCGACCACCCGAGGGTGTGAACTTGACGGCGTTGCCCAACAGGTTGATGAGGATCTGCTCGACCTTGTCTTTGTCTCCCGCAACGAAGAGTGGCGTGGCTGGCGCCTGGTACTCATAGGTCACCGACCGCGCGCGCGCTTGCGGCTCGATCACCCCCTCCATTCGTTCCAGCACCTCGCCCACTAGGAATGGCGCGAGGACGAAGCGTGTGTGCCCTGCCTCGAGCCGGCTGAAATTGAGGATGTCGGTAATGATCTCGAGCAGATGCCGCTGATTCTGACGGATGCGAGAAAGATCGCGCCGCTGATCCTCGGTAATGGGCCCGCGAACGCCCATTTGCAGCAGCTCCACATATCCGGCAATCGCATTGAGCGGTGTGCGCAGCTCGTGACTCATCGTCGCGAGGAAATCGGACTTCGCGCGATTGGCCTGCTGCGCGTCGAGGTAGAGTCGCGCGTTCTCGATGGCCGTGGCCGCGCGCTTGGCGATTTGCTCGACAGCGGCGACCTCCGCGGATCCATACACACGTCCCGAATCCGAGTAGACAAGCGACAGTGCGCCGAAGACCTGGCCGCGGGAACTCATGGGGACGGAGAGATAGGAACGCGGACCCAGCGCCTCCAGCATCGCCTTGTGCTCGGCGGATCGCGCGAAGCGCGATACATCTGCCGGATCGATCCTCGGGGTGAGGAATATCTCGCCCGACGCCATCACCGCGGGAACGCCCGGGTCGCCGGGACGGTAAGGATACTTGGTCCACATCTGCCGAAGCATCTCTTCTTTGGCCGGATCCACGTGCGTGGAGGATACGCGGCGGATCTCCCCCGACGGCTGGATCAGATCCACGCTGCAGTAGTCGGCGAGCGTCGGCACCACGAGGCGCGTGACCGCGGCGAGATTCCATTCATAGTCGAGCGACACACCGAGCACGCCGAGCGCGTTCTCGACCGCCGTGTGGCGATCGCGGGCGAGATGATCTTCGTTGATATCGTCGAAGATTCCCACCCACTCCACGATTTTTCGTCCGTCGCGAACCGGCACCGCGCGCACGCGATGCCAGCGGTATTTCCCGTCGGCATGCCGCAACCGGTACTCGACCTCGTACCGTTGCTCGCGTTCGAGCGCCGTGGCCCAGCGCGCATCGACCCGTGGGCGATCGTCAGGGTGAATCGCGTCATACCAGCCGACGCTCTCGATCTCCGCAGTGGTCTGGCCCGTGAGCTCGCGCCAGACCGGCATGTCGGTTACGGCGCCGGAGGGATCGGTGCGCCAAACCATGACCGTGCTTGCTTCCACGAGCGCCCGATAGCGGTCCTCCGAGCGACGCCGCTCGCTGTCGGCCAGCTTTTTGGTCGTCACATCGTGCGCAAAGAGCGCGACTCCCCCATCCGTGGTGGGAACGCACCTCACTTGGAGCCAGAAATCCACCTCGGGGTACCTCGCCTCGTACTCGACGACGCGCTGTTCGCTCTGCGCGCGCTTCGTTTCGAGCTCGAACGCGGTCCCGATCATGGCGGGAACCTCGTCCCAGAGCCCGTGTCGGCGAAGCCTCCGGACCGCGATGCCTAGTTTCGCCAGGAGGGTTTTCGCAGCGCCGTTGTAGAAGCGCAGGCGCCATCTCGCGTCGAACACGAGCATCGCGTCGATCATCCCGTCGGTCGCCTGCGCAACGCGAATCTGAGCGCGCCGGAGGCTATCCACCGTACGGCCGAGCCCGATCGTCACCATGAGGTACACGGCGACCGAGAACAATTCCGGTGTGGATGGCACCTCCAGCACGCCCGACATGGCAGGAATGATGAAGTCCCAGAGCACCACGGCGAGCGTCGAGGCGAAGGCTGCTGGCCCGAATCCCGCGCGCCACGCAACGGCGACGCTCATCACCCAGAAGAGCAGCAACCGCGTGCCGGCGAGGGAGTCCCGGAGAACCCACGAAAGCGCGACAGTCGCGAGCGACGCCGCGATCGCCTCCGCGTATAGTCGCGCCGGGGCCGCCGTGTGGACGGGGATTGCCATCCGCTGCCCCGACGATCGGCGCGCCTCGAGTTGCTCAGCTTCAGTCTGCACGCCCCAATATCGCCCCGTACGCAGGGGACGCCATCGCGTAGGTCCGGCTATCGCGCGCTAAATGCCGCCAGGGCGGACTTGCGGGGCTCGTAGTAATACGTGCGCCCTCTCGTCTCGTCGAACAGATACGCCTTGCGCTCCGGCGCGTATGACAGCAGCCGCGCATTCTCCCGTTCGCCGCGATCGTACACGACCCAGATGCGCTCGGTCGATGGATGCGCGCTGTTCCGGATGAATTGCACGTGCGGATCGTGCGCCGTCGAATGTCGCACGAACATGACGGCACGCGCATCGTGAATCGTTGCGAGGAGCGCGTTGAAGCGCATCAGCCTGACTCTGTCTTCGCGATGCTGGCCGTGGATGATTTTCAGTGCAACAAGGCCGGGCAGCGCCAGAACGAGCCCGCCCAAAACCAGCGCGCGCGTCCACCTCGGCGAGCGCCAGCTGAACGTGGATGCGGGCGGCACCGCACGCGGACGGCCGATCATCGACGCCAACCAGGCGAGCCCCGCCGCGCTCAGGTACGCATACCCGGGCACACTCTCGTAGTAGTACAGTGTCCATTGCGCGGGGGTGGCAAAGACGAGATACACGATCAGCAACAGCACCCCGGTCCCGACGGCGAACGCCGTCGCCCGCGTGAGCGTCCGCAGCCCGATCAGTGCGCACAGCCCTACCACACCGCTCGTCACGCCCCATACGCTCACCGACAGATACCGCGCGCGCATCGCGAAAATCCTGAGCAGGTTCGACGGCAGATGATGGACATGCATGGCGCTGTAGGCCTTGTTGAGCTGCACCAACTCCGGCGTGATCGCGTGCGCCGGCGGTGTGGTCAACAGCCCGAAGCCCGGGACGTCGTACGGCATGTACATCCGCGTGTACAGCATCAAGGGCGTCACCCGCCAATCGCCCGTGGTATACGCGCTCCAGATTGGGAGAAGTGCCAGCACGACGAGTCCCGCGCCCAGCGCAAGCGCGAGATCGCGCCAGCGGCGTCCCGTGCTCACGTCGTAGAGCACGACGATCCCCATCGGGATGGCGTACGCCACACCGGTGAGGGGACGCGTGACGGCACCCCAAGCGGTGAAGAACGCCACCGCGAGCAACCAGCGCAGCCGTCGCGACTCGCGCCACTCCAGCAGCGCATACCATCCGAAGAGCCAACAGAGCGTGGTGGTCGATTCCGAGTAGTACGACGCGCCGAAGTAGAGCACCATTGGCGTCGTCACCCAGATGATCCACGTCAGCAGGGCAACACCCCCGCTCGCGATCCGGCGCACCAGGATGAACAACAGCGCCGCAATGCACGACTGCAACGCCAGCGGCATGAGCGGAAGCCAGCCCACGAGCGCACCCACTGACATCACGATGGCATGTCCCGGGAAGTACTTCGCGGCTACCGTCGGCTCCACGAGCACGTGCGGCTGTTCCCAGAACGACGGAATCGGCTGCGACGGAAGCGCCCATTTGCCCTGCGCGAAGATCTGCGCCTGTAGCACGTACGCCAACTCGTCGTGCACGGACGGAATGGGAGTGATCGCGCCCCACGAGTACCACAGGACGGCGAACGTCACCAGGAAAATGAGCGCGACGCTCGAGCGTGAGTCGAGACGCGACGCCAGCGATCCACGCTCACGCGCCATCGGACGGCCGGTGAGATGTGCCACCAGCGCCACGACAAGGATCGCGGCAAGTGTCAGTGTGATCAATCGCGCTTCGTTGGTTGGTGTTCGCTGCTCCACAGACGGGTTGCGCGGCATGCGAGCAACACCCGCGCGCGCATCAGCACACGTGCACTGCCGTCGCCTTCACGCTCGCCACCACCGCCACACCACGGGCAAGCCCGAGCTCGCGCACGGACGCGTCAGTCACGACGGCGACGAGCGTCGCCGCACCCATGGCCACGGTGACGCGCGCCAGGACGCCCTGCGGCGCGACCTCCGCCACCGTTCCTTCCAAGACATTGCGCGCGGAGCTGGGCATGGAATGCTGGCGCGCAAGCACGACGTCTTCTCCGCGAATGACCGCATGGCCCTGCCCCCCGCCATGGGTGCCGACGCCGGTCAGCCGAATCCCGTCGCCTTCGAAGAGAAGTGTGTCCAGCTCCGACATCCCGGAGGCCGCGCTGCGAGTCACCTGCCCCGCAAACACGTTGTCGGCACCGAGAAAATCGGCCACGGCCGCCGTCGCGGGTTTGCGAAACAACACGGACGGCGCCGCAACCTGAATGACACGTCCGGCCTCCAGCACAACCGCGATGTCACCCAGCGTTCCGGCCTCGGTGAAATCATGGGTCACGTGCAGCACCGTCATCCCGCGCTCGCGGTGCATCCGCTGCAGCTCGACGCGCAGCCGCACCCGCCGCCGGGGATCCAGCGCGGCGAACGGCTCGTCGAGCAGGAGAATGTCCGGCGCCGGTGCCAGTGCACGAGCCACGGCGACGAGCTGGCGCTCCCCTCCACTCAGCGACGCGACCGGCCGATCAAACAACGGATCCACCCCCAACCGCTCCGAAACCTCCCGCACGTGCGCACGCGCGTCAGCCGCATAGCCGACATTCTCCTCGACGCTGAGATGCGGAAACAAATAACCATGCTGATACACGATCCCCACGCGGCGTAACTCAGGTGCCAGCGTTGTCACGTCCTGTCCGCGCAGCCGCACCCGGCCCGCGGAGGTCCGGCGCACGCCGGCGATGGTCTCGAGCAGCGTCGTCTTGCCCGATCCCGCCGGTCCGAGAACGATCCCCCACTCCCCGGCGGCAATCGCGACACTGACGTCTCGCAGCGCGAAATCACCGGAATGCGCCGTCACACCGTCGAGTGCGATCACGGTGCCGACGTCGTGGCGCGAGCCTCTGAGCGCAGCGAACGCAACACGAGCAGCGGAACCAGCGCAAGAAGCACCAGCACGGCCGCCACCGGAAGCGCTGCGTCGAGCCCGAACGCGGTAAACCGATCGTAGCTCAACACGCTCGCGACCTTGGGATTGTACGTGAGGATCACGATAGCGCCGAACTCGCTGACCGACCGCGCCCACATGACCACGGCGGCGGCGAACAGCCCGCGTTTCGCCAACGGCAGCGTCACACGCCGAACCGCACGCCATGGCGTGTCGCCGAGGGTGCGCGCGACGTCCTCGTAGCGAGGCTCCACGCGGGCAATGGCCTCGCGCGCCGCGCTCACGTACAACGGCGCGGAAACGAACAGCATCGCCAACCCAATCCCCAGCGGCGAGCCAACGATGCCAAGGCCGGCTCGCGCCAACGCGGCTCCCATTGGAGTACCGCGTCCAAATACGAGCAGAAGCGCGATGCCCGCCACGGGATGCGGAATGATCAGCGGAAGCTCCACGAGCGCGGCAACGATCGAGCCCCCCGGCATGCGATTCCGTGCGAGCAGATAGGCGAGCGGCGTGCCGAGCAGCATCACGACGAGCGTGGCGGAAGTTGCCGCGGCGGCTGTGAGCAGCAACGCGTGCTGCAACTCGCCATCGCTGCCGAGCTGTCGCACGCCCTCGGCTCCACCGCGCCACACGAGCGCGGCGACGGGCAGCACCAGAAGCGCGAGCAGAATCAGCGCGCCGCCCATTACGCTCATCGCTGCCGCGCGGTGTGCGGTGCCGCGCGTCATTCCGGGACGGTGCGCTCGCGCAGCACCGATGGAATGGAATCTCCTCGCAGCACCGGCACATCCAGGGCGTCCACCTGTCCGGCGCGCAAGATCGCTCGTCCGTCCGGCCCCAGCAGAAACTGCACGAACCTGAGTCCCACGCCGGCATGCGGTGCTTCGCGCGGCACCGTGAGTCCGTACATGATCGGCGCGCCGCGCACCGTCACGCTGTCGCGCCCGCGAGCCACGCGAACGCTCGCGCGAGCGTACGTCGAATCCAACGCGGAATCACCGAGATCGATCTCGGGTGGAAGAGAGAGGAATCGCAGCCCCTGCGCTCGCGCGAGTGATTCGTAGTCGATGATGTAGTCCAGCTCACCCGCAGCCAACAGCGCGGCGAGCTCCGCGGCCGTACCGCGCAGCAGTCGCGGAGGCGTGCGCGCTTCGAGCACCGCCGCGAGCGCCGGACGCCGATAGTGCCGCTCCGCAAGGGTGAACAGGAGCAGCGCCCGATACCCGACGGGCGCGATCACGGGATCCGCACGACCGAGCAGCACATCGTCGCGCTGGATCACGTCGTACCAGTTCGCCGCCGTGATCTCTCCAGCGTATTTCGAGCGGTCGGTGTAGGCGACGACCATGCGATTGCGCGCGAAGTCCGCATACCACGAGGCGTGCGCCGGAACGAGCAGTTGCGGGAACACCTCGTGGTCCGCAAGGGCGATCACGTCGGGGATCCGATGGAGCTCCGTGATCCGCCGCGCCAGCTCCAGCGACCCGCCATGCTCTTCCGCCACGACGGCAGCGGTGCGGCGCACGAACGTATCCAGCGCGGCACGCATGGGCGCGGCGAGACTCGCCGCCTCGAACACTACGAGCGTGTCGCGTCCCGCCACGGTCATGCGCTCGGTATCCGACGAGCATGCCACGGCCGCGAGTACCACTGGAAGCAGCGAGAAACGTTTCACACGGCGAATCTCGCCGCCGGGAATAGGTCGCTCAAGGCCGTCTCGACACCAATCGCGCTCTTTCCCGTATATTTGGCTCGTCCTTCACCTCATGACATGTCCGACCTGGCTATCGACATTCGCAATGTGGTCAAGCGCTTCTCCGACCACGTCGCCGTGCGCGATTTGTCGCTCTCGGTGCCGCGCGGCGCGGTCTACGGGCTCCTCGGCCCAAACGGCGCCGGCAAGACGACCACCATCCGCATGATCCTGAACATCATCGTGCCCGACAGCGGGTCGATTTCGCTGTTCGGAGCGCCGCATCTCACCAGCGGCATCACCGATCGCATCGGCTACCTGCCCGAAGAGCGCGGACTGTACAAGAAGATGCAGGTCCGGCGGGTTCTCAAGTTTCTCGCCCAACTGAAAGGCGTCGATGCCAAGGTCGCGGATCAACGCATTGCCGAGTGGATGGAGCGGTTCGAGCTGACCACTTCTGAGAAGGATTGGGGCCTGTCGAAAGTCGACGAGCTCTCACGCGGCATGCAACAGAAGGTGCAATTCATCGGGACCCTGCTGCACGATCCGGATCTCGTGATTCTCGACGAGCCGTTCTCCGGCCTCGATCCAATCAACGCACAAGCCCTCAAGGACACGGTGGTCGACCTCAAGGCGCGCGGCAAGACGGTGATCTTCAGCACGCATCTCATGGACAATGCCGAGCGCCTGTGCGACTCCGTGTGCATCATTGCGCACGGCGACAAAGTGCTCGATGGCGCCGTCGCGGACGTGAAGGCAGCGCACGGCAGTCGTGTCGTCGCCCTGTCGGTTGCGGGCGATGCACGTGCGGCCCTCGCGCACGTGCTCGCGGATCGCACTCTCGTGGCGCGGGCCGACGATCAAAACAGGTTCTACGAAATTCAGCTTGCGCCCGGCGCCGACGCACAGGAGCTGCTGCGCCGCGTCGTCGAGACGGGCGCACCCATTCAGCGTTTCGAGCTCGTGCAGCCCTCGCTGCACCAGATCTTCCTTGAAAAAGTCGGCGCGAGCGGCGTCGAAGTGGGGATGACCGGCCATGGGTAAGCTCCTTGTCGTGTTCAAGCGTGAGTACCTCGAGCGCGTGCGGTCGAAGTGGTTTCTCATCGGCACGCTGTTCGGACCCGTCTTGTTCTTCGCGATCTCGATCCTGCCCGCGCTCCTCAGCATGCGGCAGCGTCCCGCGAGTGATCTCGGCAACGTCATCGTCGTCGACGCCACCGGCGTGGGACTCGGTGCGCGGGTGGCGAACGGTCTCGCGAAAACATTTCCGGATTCGCCGAGGCCGCGCGTCGTCGTCGCCGATCCGGAGCGGCTGCTCGTCGCCGAGGATTCCGCGGTGCTCGCCGTCGTCCGCAAAGAGGCAAAGGGCTTCCTCGTGCTCGACACCGCGACCACCGCGGGTCACGTCGTGCGCTATGCCGGACGCAATGCGACGTCGGTCAACGACGTACAGGCAGTCATGACCAGCGTGAAGGCACAGGTGCTCGCCTACCGGTTGGAGGCTGAGGGCCTCGATGCGGTGCGCGTCAAACGACTCACCGACGCGAAGCTCGATACGCGAACTGAAAAACTCGGCGACAAGGGCAGAGAGAAAGGAAGCGGCATCGGCAATCTCATCTTCGGCTACATCGTCGCGTTCCTGCTGTACATTATGATTATTCTGTACGGACAGAACATCTTGCGCGGCGTGTTGGAGGATAAAACGACGCGCGTCGCCGAGGTCGTAGTCTCGAGCGTATCGCCGGACATACTGCTCGCGGGCAAGGTCATCGGGGTGGGGCTCGTTGCCATCACGCAGGTGCTGGCCTGGGTAGGGCTCAGCTTGGCGATGCTCTTCTACCTCGGTCCTCTCCTCTTCGCGAAGATGGGCCCCGGCGCTGGCCAGGCAGCCGGCCAGGCAGCCGCCGCTTCGCGCGGATTGCCCACTGACGCTATAGCCGGCGCGCTTCCGACGCTCGGGACGTCGCTGATCATTTTTGGCTATTTCGTCCTCGGGTTCATCTTCTACGCCGCGCTTTTCGCCGCGGTTGGCGCCATGGTGAGCAGCCAGGAAGACGTCCAGCAAGCCTCGATGCCCGTCATGCTCATGCTGATCGCATCGGTGATCTTCATGCAGCCCATCCTGCTCAACCCCGGAAGCGCCCTTTCGCGCACGATGTCGCTGATTCCGTTCTCGGCGCCGATCCTCATGCCGTTACGGATGTCGCTCATCGCCGTCCCTTGGTATGAGGTGGCGGCATCGCTTGGCGGTGTGGCGCTGGCGTGCGTGGTGGCGATCTGGGTTTCCGCGAGGATTTACCGGGTCGGCTTGCTCATGTACGGCAAGCGTCCGTCGCTCGCCGAGCTGGCGCGGTGGGTAAGGTACGCCGGCTGAAATACGAGCGATGTCGCTCTGGTAGAGGAGTGGGTTTCGCCCCATATTTGGGACGATTTCCCTGCGTGGGGCCGCTCGGGCCCCAAACAGCGCTTCACGACTGAGGAATCGCATGCGGCTTTTGGCAATTCGCGCTGAAACGATGCAAGGCATACGGCGGCTCAAGCTGCCGTGTGACGACATCACCCCTTTGGGTTTGTGGGGCAGCGACATGTTCCTGATCGGCGTCAATAACGATCAGTTCGAGGTTCTGCGTACCTGGAACGTGCAGACCGAGGACGTCACGCCGGCAGCACTGCGGGAGTTCCATACTGAGGCACCCGCAATCCCTACGTTTCCGAGCGCCGGTAACACGGCCAGCGGCGCTCGGCCTTCGGCCATTGGGACGTCCCCTGCGACGACCCCGCTTTCTCCGGCAGGCACCTCTTCACCACCGGTGTCTGCCGCGGCAATTCCAGGTACACCGGCGCCCACTCCCGGGGCGCCGGCACCAGTTGCCCCTGCACCAGCTCCTGCTGCCGCGGCAAAAGCCTCATCGCCCGCCAAGGGTGGCGCCGCTGCCGTCGCTCCCGCACCACGCGTCGAGGGGAGCGCTGCTCCCCTCGTCAATGGAGTTGCTGTGCCCGACCGGCAGAGCCCCGCGTTGACCCTCGAGACCAATGCGGCTCCGCGCGCGGCGCGTAGCGAACCTGCTAAAGGCGGCGATCCCAAAGCCATTGAGCCGAAGGAGAGCAACGCCAACGCCGGCAAGTTGCGCATGACCGTCGACGGCGAGCATCTCTACGCCGAGATCAAAGCTGGGAAAATCCAGTTGAAGGATCGCACGTACGACTCCCTCGCTCACGCGCGCGACTCGATTCGGCGCGAGCGGAACAAGGTTGCCGTGTGGGAATACTTCGACGAGGGAGTAAAGGCCTGGCGCGTGCTGAACCGCGACTAGCAGGCCCTCAGCCGCTCAGGACGACCCGCTGTCATTCCGAGCGAGCGAAGCGTGCACCTTCCCCTCCTAGCTCCTAGTCCGCGCGCTGCGCAGTTGCGCCAAGCCCGCCATTACTGCCGGCATGTGACTGCGTCCCGACGAGCGGCGCGCCGATCGCGCGCTTCACGTCGGACGCAAGTCCTTCGATTCGCTGCTCGATGGCGCCGTGGAAGCTCTGAAGCACGTGCGACACGAGATCGTCGAGCACCGTGCCGAGCTTTCCGCTCGCACCCCTCGTCGCAACGACGGTCGCTGCCGCCGACCGCACGTCGGCTTTCGAACCGCTGAGGAGCACGCCAGCGCCGACCGCAAGTGCGAGCGAGGGCCACGGATTGTTTCTGACAATCTGCGTGACGTTCAACTTGTGCTCCAGCTCATCGAGCGTCTCCGAAATGCGCGAGCGCGTCAGCTCGATGTCGCGCCGGACGTCAGCCGTTGTTTCAGCCATTCCTTGTCCTCCTTGAGCGTCGCCACCGTCTCGTGCGGGGCGAGCGCGGATGGCGAGAGCGCGTGGCGCCCCCGCAGAGCAAGCCAGGCGGCGAGGCCGCCGGCAATGAGCGCGACCAGCAGCGCGGCGAGCCAGTACAGATCGCGCGGCAGCCACTGATCGCCGATGAGTAGGATGACGCCGGTGAAGGTGGCCAGCGTGCCGAGCAGCAGCAGCACCCCGCCCATGGCAACGAACCCGGTGCCCTTTCCGGCGGCGGCGGCGGCCGTTCCGAGCTCGATTCGCGCAAGACGGACCTCACCACGCACGAGCTCGGCGCTCCCCTCCGCCAAATCGCGAAGGAGCGCGCCGAGTCCGCGTCGAGCGTCTGTTCCGGCGTCGAGCGCCATGGAAACGCCTTTACTTCCGGAACGCCTTGCCGAGCAAATATCCCACGCCCACGGCAATCGCGAGCGTGCGGCCGGGATGCTCCTTCACCTGGCGCTCGATGCCGACCTTCAGTCCATCGAGATCTGCGTCGCGAAGCCAATCGGCAGATGCCTGAAGGCCCCCAGCAAGCTGGTTGGTGGTCTGCGCGAGACGATCTTCGTCGCCGACCATCTCGACGCTGCCGCCCGTCGCGGCAGCACCAGCGATCTGCCCCCCGCCCACGCCGCGCTGCCGCAGCTTATCCGCACCGGACTCGAGGGCATCGGCGATCGTGCTCTTTAGCCCGCCCGCGCGCTCCTTCACCGTCGCGCCTACGTCGGAGAGCTTCTCGCCCGCCGCGCTGGCCGCGCCGCGCGCGCGATCCGCTATGCCCGCTGACTCGCCGCTGGTGTCGCGCGAAAATCCCGTCTCGGAGCCGCCCGTGGTCGACGAGCCGCTCGTAGAAGTGCCCGAGTTCTGCGTGTTGAACGTGTCGTTCGCGTTGCGCTCCATATCCGTCTCCGCCGTGTGAGTCCCACTGCTTGGGGGTTGCTCACGAATGCAGAGCGCGTGCCGAGAACGCTAGCCGCGCGGGGCCGCTCAGCAGTGTTGGTCGAAGGCTCCAACGAGGTCGTTCGCGATCTCCTGCGCCGATCTCCCTTCGATCTGATATCGCTCGAGCATGAACACGAGCTTGCCGTCCTTCAACAGCCCGATCTGCGGCGAGCTGGGCGCATACCCGGTGAAATAGCCCCGCGCGCGTGCGGTCGCGTCGGGATCCTGGCCCGCGAACACCGTGGTGAGCGTGTCCGGCTTGACCGTGTGTTGCAGCGCGGACGCGATCGCAGGGCGGGCATTGCGCGCCGCACAGCCGCACATGGAATTCACGACCACCAGCGTCGTCCCCTTTGCGTCCTTCAGCCTCGCATCCACTTCGGCCGCCGTGCGCAACTCTTCCACACCAAGACGCGTGAGTTCCTGCCGCATCGGCGCGATGAATCGTTCGTCGTACATCATATTGTCCCTCGTATGAAATCGCGTGTGAATCGTGTCATTCGCGTACGAGCGCGAGAATCGCCGCCTGCGGTACCACGAGATACCGCTCGTTCTCGAACGTGATCTCCACGGCGGCCTTTCGGAAAAAGAGAGCGTAGTCCCCAGTACGTGCCTGCATGGGGACGAAACGCATCTCACGAACGGGTTCCTTCCACGGCTCTTCGGCCGACGCAGCGTCGAAGCTCGGCATGGGCTGGCCCGGTCCGGTGGCCATAATCGTACCTCCCTGCACCGCCTGGCTCTCCATCGCCGTCGGTGGGAGATAGAGTCCCACTTTCGTGCGCTCCTCGCCCTCCTCCACCTTCACGAGGACTCGATCGCCGACGACGATCAGCTCCTTGTCGTTGTGCATCATAACATGAATGTATCCCGCGTCTCGCACGAAGGTGCCCGAGCGCACAGACGCAAAATTGCGCAGTTGACTGTCCGGGGAATCGTGTCACCTTTATCGGCTGCACACCCTCCTGCCATTGGCGTGGCGGCGACCCCACATCGCTCGTCCTCCCTTCGCCACCCACTCGGCCCCTTTGAACCAAACGGCATGAAAAAGCAGATTCTCACCCGCATCAACGACCGCTCGGCGACCGTTGGCGTCATTGGACTGGGCTACGTCGGGCTACCATTGGCCGTCGAGTTCGCACGCGCGGGGTTCCAGGTCATCGGCTTCGACGTCAGTCAGCGCGTCTGCGATACGCTGAACAGCGGAACGTCGCACATTCAGGATGTCCCGAGCAAGGAAGTCGCCGCATTCGTGAAAAGCGGACACTTTCGCGCGACCACCGATGCCGCGGGGCTCGCCAAGGCGGACGCGCTCTCGATCGCGGTTCCCACCCCACTGGGCAAAACGCACGACCCGGACATGAGCTACGTGCAGGCCGCCGCGGCGACCGTTGCGCAGGTGGCACATCCCGGGCTGTTGGTGGTGCTCGAGAGCACCACGTATCCGGGCACGACGCGCGAGGTCGTGCTGCCGCTGCTCACCGCCGCCGGATTCACGGTCGGCACCGACATCTTCCTCGCGTTCAGCCCTGAACGCGTGGATCCGGGCAATCCCACGTACAACACGCGCAACACGCCAAAGGTGGTGGGCGGCATCACCCCCGACTGCACCGAGCTCGCGACGGCGCTGTATGCCTCGTGCATCGAGACCATTGTTGCCGTCAGCTCCACGGAGACGGCCGAGTTGGTGAAGCTGCTCGAGAACACGTTCCGCTCCGTCAACATCGCGATGGCGAACGAGATGGCCATCGTGTGCGACAAGCTCGGCGTCGACGTGTGGGAAGTCATCGATGCAGCGGCCACGAAGCCGTTCGGATTCATGAAGTTCACGCCGGGGCCCGGCATCGGCGGCCATTGCATCCCGCTCGACCCGCACTACCTCGCGTGGAAGATGCGGACGCTGAACTACAAGACGCGGTTCATCGAGCTCGCGGGCGAAATCAACAGTGCCATGCCGACCTTCGTTGTCGAGAAGATCGCGTATGCATTGAATGCGGTGAAAAAGCCCGTGAACGGAAGCCAGGTGCTCGTGATCGGCGTCGCCTACAAGCGCGACATCGACGACGTGCGCGAAAGTCCGGCGCTGGATGTCATTCGCCTGCTCGAGGCGCAGGGCGCGGTCGTGGACTATCACGATCCGTACGTGAAGACGGTGCGCGAGGAGAGCGATGGTCATTTGCCACCGGACGCGAACGCCAAGGGCCCGCGGCTGCGGCACAGCGTCGCCTTCACTCCAGAGGCGCTCAAGGCGGCGGACGTCGTGGTGATCGTCACCGATCACAAGTCGATCGATTACCAGGCCATTGCGGACCACGCGTCGGCAGTCGTGGACACACGCAACGCGATGGCCAAGACCAAGCGCGGCAAGGCGCAGGTCATCTCCTTTTCCAAGTAGAACACGGGCCGGTCCGCGTTTTCACGGACCGGCCCGCTCGGCGTACCTTACGGAGTAAGCGTTACCTGCAAGCCGACGCTCTTCACCGTCGGCAGCTGCCCCATCTCTATCCCGGGAAAGCGGGACGAGCTCAGCACCGACTCGGGATCGATCCCGTCGTTCGTCGTCCATGTCCGAAGATTGCGCGCGACGAGCGACACGCTCACGCTCTCGAACGGCACGTTCCGATAGCGCGTGGGCACCGTGACGCCCAGCCGTGCTTCGCGCAGCTTGACGTACGTGGCACTGTACACCCACGGCTCCTGAATTGCGCCCAGCGCGTGGTAGTACTGCTCGGTCGTCACATGTTTGGTATTCGGTTGCTGCGTCGTAACGTCAGTCCCGCCGATCAGCAGCCCTGAGTCGGGCCGGAATGCCGTCTCCTGGAGGGTTCCGGAATAGCCCCCCCAGAACTTGGTGCCGCTGAAATAGCTGCCTCCAAATCGGCCGTCGGCGAGCACGCTGACCGTTGCCCAGCGATACCGGAAGGCGTTGCGCAGACCAACGACGAAACGTGGCGGCGCGCTGCCGAGTTGCACCGCACCTTTCAGTGAGTCCGGCAGCGGCACCCCTCCGCGGAGCAGCAGCGCCCCACCTGCATCGCGAAGATATTTCCTCCCCATCAGAACGCCGAAGGGCGCACCCTCGCGCGCCTCCACGCTGAGTCCCCACAACTTCGGGCCAAGCGGCGCCGCGGTGCCCGAGATCTTGTCGACCTGGTTGCTGTTCGCCGAGGCGTTTGCCGCGAAATCCCATGCTGCGCCGCTCTTCACATCGCCAACATGCAGGGCAAGCTGCCCTTCGATCCCCTGATTGGAAATCTCGCCGGCGTTTCGCGCAATGGCGGGCCCCGCGCCGGAGGCGACGATCGGGAGAATGACGCCACTCGTTGCCTCGCGATACACGCGCAGCCCGAGTTCCATGCGCCGCGCAAAGAAGGAGAGGTCAGTGCCCACCTCGATCGCGTTCGTCGTCTCCGGAGCGAGGTTGGCGTCCACGGTGACCGACGATGCGCCAGTTGGTGCGATGCTGCCAAGGAGCGGACGCCCCGTGTACATCGTTTCCACGGCGTACGGCGTGTAGTCGCTGCCGCTCCTCGAAAACGACGCATGGAGCGTGGCACTGCTGAGGGACCGGCGTTCCGACGGCGCAGAGCGAACGAGGTTGAGCACGCCGCTCACCGAGGGATACAGCGTCGTCGCACTATGCGGCGACGCGAGCGAGGTCTGCTCCGTGCGCAGCGTGCCTTTCAGCAGACCGGCATCACCGATGAGGATCCCAACCTCACCGAATACGCCTGCCAGGTGAGACTGTGAGGTCCACAGGAGCGGTGACGGGATCAGCGCGGTCGCCGGAGCACCGGAGGCCGGTACGTTCGCCGCCGAATCCACGCCGGACGTCTGCACGTGCTCGCTCCGCGTGGTGTAGTCCGCGCCAATCGCGAAGACGAGCCGCGAGCCACTGTCCAACGGACGCGCTGCATCGAGTCGCGCGGACACCGCCTTCTGACTCATCGAGATGTCGTCGTTCTGGGACCCGCCCTTGGAGAAATCGCCAGGGCCCGCAAAGAAGGGAAAGCCGCCAAACCAGTCGGGGGCGATGGTGAACCGACGCGCGTCGCTGTAGTCGTCGATGCCGCCACGCACCGTCCCGGTGAGCCAAGGCGCGAGCGCGACAGTTCCAGACAGATTGCCCATCTTGTGCGAGCGAGTGCTGCCATTCGTGTTGTCCAGCACGGCGAAATGCGGATTGTTGTGCCCCGCGTAGTTCCAGCTGATTTGCGACTTCCCCGTCGCATCGCGCCGCCGCGTCCGAAGCACGTCGACATCGACCTGACGTCCCATGCGAGTGAACTGGGAGTAGGGATTCGTCTCGTTGAAACCCGTCCCCGAGGCGTTGTCTTGCTTCGTCTCCGCGATCGACGCACTGCCGGCCAGACTCAGCCGCGGGGCCGGCCGGAGCGTGAACAGCGCGGCGCCGTTGCGGCGCACGAGTGAATTGCGCTGCGTCACGCCTTTCGTATCGCGGTTCCCGGCAAAGATACGGAACGATCCCATACCGCCGCTGCGCTGCAGCCCCAGAGTCGTGTTGATCGTTCGCCCAGCGTCGAAAAAGCTGCTCACGTTCGACGCATGTTCCTGAAACAGACGCACGTCGGGGCGTCGCGGCTCGGTGTAGCTGGCCTGCGCCACCGGACGACCGTCGAGCGCGGGACCCCAGCTTTGATCGACGTTGTCGTTGATGCCACCACCGCGTCCGTCGAAGAACTGGAACTTTCCACTAAGTCCCTGCCCGTACTGATTCTGGAACAGAGGGAGTTGGAGTGTCTTCTCCGTGGTGTATTGCTGGCTCGCCGAGATGGTCGTTCCCAGGGCTTCGCTTCCGTTCCGCATCGTGACGATGACGACGCCATTCGCGGCTCGGCCTCCGAACGCGGCGACCGCATCCGGGCCACTCAACCAGCGCACCGAGGCAACGTTCGCGAGATCGATGTCCTGAATGGGGCTTCCGTAATCAAAACCCCCAGCGCCATACCGCTGAGCCGACGTCGTGAACACCGTGTTGTCGACAGGAACCCCGTCGACCACGAACAGCGGCTGCGCCGAGCCAAGGAGCGAGCGCGGTCCGCGATAATCGATGGATGTCGAGCCACCCAGCACTGATGATGTCGCGACATCCACACCGGCGAAGCGGCCAGCGAGCGCGCTCGAGATACCCGCGGCGCCCGCAATGTCCGCCATCTCCAACGCATCGGATCGCGGCAGTCCGCCCGGCTCGGCACGCGTTGCCGGGGACGCGTCGTCGGCAGGCGTGACAGCGAGCGGTACGTCGGTAGACACCTTGAGGTCGAAGTCCTGAACGAGCGAGCCGCCGCTCAACCGCATGGACACCGTTTGCGGGACATACCGGATTCTCCGGTCCTGCCCGCGCGCGGTCAGCCGCACGGATTGTCCCCGTACGTTGGCGCCGCTCACGATGAGGCTGTATCGCCCGTTCGCGTCGGCGATTCGCTCGATGTTGAGGTCCTCGAGGCGAATGAGCGCACCAGCAAGTGGTGCTCCGCCAGATGTGACGTGCCCCGAGATGGTCATGGCCTGCTGTGCCGAGGCGGCTCCGAGTGGAGCGAGCAGGAGAACGACCGCGACAAGCGCTTTCTGAAATTGCATACGTACCAGGTGGGCCCGTCTCAGGGCTTGACGCCGAGTGCGACGAGGCGAGGAGTCAGCTGAACGATGGGGGTACTGAGACCGAGTTCGCCAAACTGGTTCCGGCCCCAGCAGGCGACGAAGCCATCCGTCGTGAGACCGCACGTGTGCTGGAATCCCGGAGCGATCGACGTGAATCGCATCTGCGTGACGACGGCGGTGGGGGTGGTCCGGCTGATGCGCGTGCTGTCGCCAAGCTGGCCGAAGGTATTGTCGCCCCAGCAATACGCCGCTCCCGCCGGTGTGAGCGCGCACGCGTGCAGCGCACCCGCGCTCAGCGATGCAAACGTCGGTGCTCCGGTATACGCGGTGGGTGTTCGCTGGTTGTTGATTGCCCCCCAGCAATTGGCAATCGCCTTGTCCGTGAGTCCGCAGCTGAAGCTCTGCCCAGCGGCGACGCTGAGCCACTTCGAGGTGCCCCCCACGGCCGTTGGCGCGAGGCGATTGGTCGTGGTGTTGTCGCCGATCTCCCCACTGCCGTTCGATCCCCAGCAGAACGCGGAGGCATCGGATGCGACTGCGCATTCGTGCGTGCGTCCCGCGGCGATTGCCGTGAAGGTGAAGCCGCCGGCAACCTGTTGTGGCGCAAAGTGGTTGATCGTGGTGTTGTCACCGAGCTCCCCCTGCGCATTGAACCCCCAGCAGTACGCCGTGCCGGCCGGCGTGAGCGCGCAGTTGTGCGTCGCACCGGGTGTCGTTTGCATCCACGCGAGCGGGCTGGGCAGCCGGGTGGGTTGCGTTGTCGACTGTACGGTACCCGTCGTGTCGACGAGCGCGGAAAGACCCCAGCAGTAGATGGAGGCGTCAGCGGTCGACGTCCCGCAGAAGTGGCCGCTGCCGCCGGAAAGCGTGGTGAACTTGATGCCGCCAAACGTGGGAGTCGGCTTGGACTGGTTCTGTGCAACGTTGCCGGTCCCGATTTGGGGATATTGCCCAAAGCAGCTGACCAGTCCATCGGAGGTGCGGGCGCAGGTCGACGATTGCGCCGTCGCGACGATGGTTGCCGCGAACGGAATGATGCTGCCTGTGGCCGTGGCGTGCAGTACGAGCTTGGCGCTTTCCACTGTGGCGATAAGCAACTGGTCCCCGCCCGCGTCGCCGAGTGTCCAGACTCCCGGACTGGCCACGCCGTCCGAGCCGGTGGAGACGACCGCACTCGCAACGGCGCCGTTCGCCGTTGGCGTGAACGTGACAGGAATGCCGGGGCGCGGTTTGCCCGTCTCGTCGACGAGCTTTACGGAAGGCGCCACCGATAGCGGGGAAAGGACGAGGCCTGTCTGATTGTCGCCCTGAGCGACCTGGAGCGCGGGGTATGACTTCACAGTGAACACAACCGGGTTGGTCTTCACCCACGGGACGAGCGTCACACTATCCGCGCCAACCACGGTTGCCGTGAGGGAGTTCGTTCCTGCCGTCGCACCGAGAATCCATTGCGCTGCGGCCACGCCGTTCTGACCGGTTGTAACGAGCCTTGGCGAAACGGTGCCGCCGCCAGTGGTCACCCGAAACGCCACGAGGGTGCCGGGTGCCGGTCCGCCAGTCAGCGTTGTGACCTGCACGCGCACAGAGTCATTGAGCGCCACGTTGGGGCTCACCGCGATGGGTGCTACGTATTGAAAGGCGGCAACGCTCGCGGCGCCTAGCCATACGACGCGAACGCCGATCCCCCCGGAAACGACGCCGAGTGCGGAAGCGCTGATCACAGCAGTGCCGGTGTCCTTTGCGGTGACCTTCCCGTCTCGGCTCACGGTCGCGATGGAGTCGGCGCTGCTCCGCCACGCCAACGGCAGATCGGGAACGACCTGTCCCGCCGAATCGCGGGCAACTGCTGTCAGCACAATCTCAGTACCGCGCTCGAGCTGGCGCCCTCCTCCCGCGATCACGATCGACGAAAGCTTGAGCACGGGGACGGGAACGATCGGATCCGAACGGCAGCCCGCGGCGATGGCACCCAGCGCAACGATCGAGAGGGCGACAATGCGCGCACGAACCAGACGAGAACGCAGAGGCAGGACCAGCCTCCGCCAGCTCGATGGCATAGCGAACTCCAAAAATCCGGGATGTGCGCCGGCGATCACCTCGAGGACCATCCCAGCGAGGACCGGCCGACGTCTATTCGGGAAGCGAATGGGGGTAGAGGCGAAGGTTAGTCCGAGCACGAGTCGTGAGCAACCGCCTGAGACATGACGCCCGTGATGGCGTGGCGTAAATGCACGGAGCAACTCGCGACCACTGTTACACCGATCCATCAATTGTGTCTCAGACGACCGCAGATTGTGGTAGCTGCACCACAGCAAGATTGGACACTCCGCTGTCCGGTAACCTAGATTGCAGTCGTGCGTCTCTCAGGTAGCACATTTGGCGCCTGTTTTGCTGGATTGCTGCGCCCGCCTGACAGGGACCTCCCGCCTCCCAGCGGCGCGCCCTTACCCCCTCTTCGACATCATGCTCTGGGATCGTACGCGACGCGCGCCGCTCATCGGGCTGCTCGCCGTCCTCCTCCTCGCCGCGACTGCTTCCGCGCAACCGGCCGGCGCCAAGCCGACCGGAACCACGCGTGCGCAGGTGGTCGCGCAGGCGCGACTCGCCGACAGCCTGCGTCGAACCGAGGAGGCGTTTCGCCTGCGCAACCGCCTTCAGAACGGAGATTTCGAGGTTGGCGACCGCGTCCTCGCCACGTATGAGGGGATCGGCCTGACCCGCGGCGACACCCTCGTCGTCCAGACCGGCAAGATCGTACGACTGGGCGAGCCAATGGGTGATCTCAATGTGGGTGGCCTGCTGGTCTTCGAACTGGCGGATAGCGTTCGTGCCCGTATCGCCAAGTACTTCAAAGACGAAGTCGTGCACGTGATGCCGCTGCTCCGCCTGCAGATGAGCGGCGCCGTTCGAGCCCCGGGCTTCTACTACGCGCGGAGTGACGTTCGGTTGAGCGATGCCCTGATGCGCAGTGGCGGCCAGGACCAGGGAACCGACCTCGAGAACATCACCATCAAACGCGGCGATCAGACCCTATGGAGCCCGGGCGATGTGTCCGCCGCGCTGCGTGACGGATTGACGCTCGAGCACCTTGGCCTCGAGCCCGGCGATGAGATCGTTGTGGGAGCAAAACGATCCTCAGCGTGGGGGACCGCGATGCAGATCGGCGGAACGGTCCTCACGGCGCTTCTCGTCAATCTGTTGTATCGTCGTCGCTAACCCGCTGCCAGTCGCCTGCCTCGTTCACTTTCCACGCAAATCGCACTGATGTTCGATGTCTGAATACCTGGTTCGCACTGGAATAGATGCGCCGTCGACTGAAACGCAGCTGCAGGCGTGGCAGGAGCCAAGGCCGCCGGTGCCGGCGCTTGCGAGCTCTCCGCTCGAGCGACCGGTCGCCGCGGTGCGCCGCTACAAGTGGCTGATCGCCTCGCTGATCCTGGTCGCCATCGCCGCGGGTTTCGTCGTGACGCAGGTAGTGACGCCACGGTACCAGGTGCGCGCCAGCATCATGATCGCGTCCGAGACCCCGTTCGAAAAGCAGCTCGGTCCCATTCGGTCGACTGGATTGCTCACGTCGGACGATTGGACGCAACTGCTGCGGAGCTTCACCATTACCGATGCCGTGGTGCGGAAGCTGTCCTTGTACCTCCAGCCCGACAACCAAGGCGACGAGGAGGTCCTCAAGGACTTCAGGCTGGCGGCCCGCTTCATTCCCGCCAAGTACGAGCTGATCATCGATCGCGGTCGCAAGACATGGACGCTGTCGAGTGACAAGTCGGGCCCGATATTCGACAAGGGCACGATGGCCGATTCCGTCGGGCGCAAATTCGGTTTTCAGTGGGTGTTGCCAGATTGGCTCTTTACAGGGTCGGGCACGCACAAGGTCAAGTTCACCGTCGCCACACCGCGAGAAGTGGCAGTCAAGCTGGTGCAGCGACTTTCCGCGCAGCGTCAGCTTCAGAGCAATTTCCTCCAACTCACACTCGAGGATCCGGACCCGGAGCTTGCCGCCCGCATCCTCAACACCTGGGTGCGCGAGTACGTCTCGGTGGCAGCGGCCCTGAAGAAACACAAGCTCGTCGACTTCGGACGCACGCTCGAAGCACAGCTGCTCACGGCGAAGAATGCGCTCGACTCCGCCGAGAACCAACTGCAGAGCTTTCGGGTGAACACCATCACGCAGCCGTCGGAGGGCACCGGCTCTCCCATTTCGGCCGGCGTGGCGGAGACCCGCGATCCGGTGATCAGGGCGTACTTCGAAAAGAAGATCGAGTACGATGACATCAAACACGACATCCGTTTACTCAAAGACCTGATCGCAATATCGAAGGACAGCGTTCCGGGGGAGGCTCTGCTCCAGATTCGCAGCGTCGCGTCGGGTGCGCCTTCTGGGCAGGCGCTCCGCACCGTCTTGGAGGACTACCGGAAGGCGGAACTGAACCTGTCGGCGGCGCGCATTGGCTACACCGACGAGCATCCGACAGTGAGGACACTTCTGGCGCAGGTCAACACATACAAGCGCGAGCGAATTCCACAGCTGGCGTCGGCATTGTTGAAGAGTCTCCAAACGAAGGCGCAGGACGACAGCACGCGGATCTCCGGCGCGAGCTCGAATCTGCAGAAGATTCCCCAGCGCACCATCGAAGAAGAGCGTCTGCGCCGCCTGCGAGACATCGCGGCGGGACTTTACACGAATCTCCAGAACCGCTATCAGGAAGCGCAGCTCGCCGAGGCGAGCGCCACGCCTGACGTGTCCATTCTCGACTCCGCGATTGCACCGCTTCAGCCCTCGAAGAACACCGCGCCCAGACTCATCTTCATGACTGTGATGGGCGGCATCGCCGGCGCGCTTGGTCTGGCAATTTTGCTGGATCGCATGGACAACCGCCTCCGGTATCCGGACCAGGTTGGGGCTGAGCTCGGCCTACCCATCGCGGGGACGGTCCCACGCTTTCCCAAGAAGGGCGTCGATTGGAATTCGCCGGAGCAGACCTTCCAACTCGTCGAGTCATTCAGATCGCTGCGCATGAACGTGATGCATGCCAGCGCGGGCCTGCCCGTGACGATTGCCATCTCCAGCCCCTCGCCGGGTGAGGGGAAGTCGCTCGTGGCGGCAAACTTGGCGATGTCGTTCGCCGATGCCGGCTATCGAACCGTGCTCGTGGACGGCGATACGCGACGGGGCGCGCTTCACGAGATGTTCGGCATGCAGGATCAGCCCGGGCTCACGGAGTATCTCGCCGGCGCCGCGAGGCTGCACGATGTAGCCAAGCCGGCCGAGCAGGACTCGCTGACCTTGATCCCCTGCGGTATTCGAAAGCGTCGGAGTCCTGAGCTGCTGACCTCCCATCGCCTGCCCACCCTGGTGGCCGAGCTTCGCGACTCGTTCGACATCGTGATCTTCGATACGCCGCCGTTGGCTGCCGGCATCGACGCCTATTCGATCGCGGCCGCGACCGGCAGTCTCCTGGTCGTCCTGCGCGTGGGGCAGACCATGCGCCGCATGACGGCTGAGAAGCTGCGCCCGTTCGAGCGGCTTCCCGTGAACGTGATCGGGGCAGTGCTCAACGGAATCGACCCTCAGGGCGAGTTCTCGTACTACAGCTACATCCCTGGCTACTCCGCCGAGGACGAGCCGGAGGGAGCAGAAGTGGTCAATGTGACCTGATTTAACTGGAGTTGCTCTCCAAATGTTTATGTTTTTCACGATGAAACGGCG
>JANMAY010000032.1:0-5850 GCA_031360095.1 Gemmatimonadaceae bacterium | reverse complement strand
GAGTACGGAGTGGCGTCGTTGCCGTAGACGAGGCGGACCGTATCGCCCCTCTGAGCAGCAACACGCGACGGACACGGGCTCAGAACGAGCGCTGTGCAAAGAGCTCCAACGATTGATCGCATATCGAACCGAGGTGGGGTGAAGAGCGTCCTTCAGTGCCGGTCGACGAAGCGCAGGGTAGGTGCGACGAACGTACAGGAGTGTGCGATATGCGCAAACGCAGTTCTTAGTGTCTTCTCATCGCGAAGGAGAAACGCGAGCTCGAACTGTGGCTGACGCCGTCGACGCCAATACACCGGACACGTATTAGAAAACACTAAGTTCCACGTCATCTTGGCGGCGCGTTTGGCTTGACGCCACTCACTCCATATGTAGTGTAGTCCAGACAGCTTCCTGTCTCCCGCCAAGAGTCGCGACGCATGGCGATTCGCGTCCAAGCCATACAGCTCGCGCCGCTGCATCGCGCCCTCGCCGCAGTCCTGTTGCTGCCGGCGTCGATCGCACTGTGTCAGGCACCAACCAGGACGGACGAGCTGGTGCTCATCGCCGGGGTGCCTTCGATCGTACGACAGCGAACGAGCGACACGGTCGTCGCGCGCAATCGCGCGATGCACGTGATCAGCGGGCGCATGATGCTGCTGGCGAGAGACACGACATCCGACGTCCACGTGATGCTCGCCGCAACGGGAGCTGAAGACGTCCTTTTCGTCGACCGGCAGGCGAGTGACTCGTGCGATGTAATCATCGGGTCGCTCGCGAAAGCCACCGGCGCAGACGGCGCACACTGCACGAGTCTTCGCCAACGCGTCCAGTCATTCCTCGGATCGAAGCCCGCAGCACACGGAGCGATGCACGCAGTGATGCTTCCCCGAAAGTCACCGCAGCTCGTCGAATATCTCGCGCTCTTCCAGTCACCAGCCTCGGCAAGCAACACCCTTCAGCTCACGGTTGCCGCAAATCGCCTCCAACCGGTGACCTACAGCTCGACGCTCGAGCTCAAGAGCGACGCACCCTCGGGCACTCCGATGTGGCCCGGTACGCTCTCGAGCCTCATGGGTGCGCTCATCGGCGGTATCGCCACCTACGCGGGTTTTCGAGCGCAGCAAAAGTTCGTCGTCGAACGTGACGCCGAGCGTGAGTTCGCCGCGGCGCGCATACGGCGCGCGGCGGAGCTTGGAGGGCTCATGACACGCTATCGAGTGCTCGCACGCGCGGATGGTGTCAACGTCGCCGATCGGTGGGCGACAGTTCGCGAATACCTCCTCTCCTCCGGGCTCTACGCAATGCTCCCGGTCAAGGAAGCAGCACTCGTGGATGCCTACTGGAAAGCACGTGACCAGACAAATCTCTCCAGTCTCGACGCGCTGCTGACGCAGCGATTCGGAACGTTTCTCACTTAGGAGCGCAGCCGACCATGCCCCTCCGCGACGATGTGCTCAAGAGTCTCTGCCTCGCAGAACATCCGTTCTCGCCAGAGCGCGATCCAATTCGCAACAGAGAGTTCCGCGACAAGAAGCTTTCGCTGCTCAGCACTCTCAAGATGTTCGACCATCCCGAGCTGGCTGACTACTACGTCCGCGTTGGTGGCTTCGACCAAGCGGCAAAGCGCGCCGAAGACGCGCTCGATGCGCATCATTTCCCGACGCCGGGTCAGCAGCCGCCGGTCGTACTCATCCAGGGCAATGCCGCCGTGGGCAGGTCATCGTTCGCGGAGTATCTCGCCTACCGCCTTCGCGCGAAATGGGAGGCGGCCCTTCCCGGCAACGCACCGAAGCTTCAGCGCATCAAGATCGAAGGCGAGAACATCGCGCGGCTCATGTACAGAATAAAGATTTACGTGCGCGATCACGCCGACGACAACAGCGTCGCTGGTGCGCCCAGGCTATTCAAGCGCTGGGAGGACGATGGTGGTGCGAACGAACCGAACGAGTCGCAGCTCGAGTCGCTCTTCGGTGACCTCGCAGACGTCATGCAAGACGGACCGCCACTGATTCTCATCATTCGCACCATCACGTACGAAAGAATGGGGTGGATCGCGCGACTCGGTACACGCCTTACGGCGATGAACGTCATTCCGATCTTCATCACGGACAGTCGGCTGGTGTACACGCTCGTGGCGAATGAGCAGCCATCGGTCGTCGCACTCGCGCTGGCGCCGCTCGACTCGGCGCAGGCGCAGCAGTTCGTCGAACAACGGATCAACACCTTTCGAAAGCAAGGGTGTGCGCACGGCCACAAGGCGCTCGATCCATTCGATCCCATTACGCTCAAAAACGCGTTCGAGGGACGAGCACAGGGACTCGGCGTGCGCTTCTTCATCGAGGTGATGTGCGGCGCATTCGAGGAATTCCTCAAGGATCTCGGAGGAAAGCTGAACGACCCGGGCTACAAGCCCGCCTCCGCGGATCTGCTCGTGCAATGGCGTCACGTTAGCGACGGCTACCGACGGCGCCTCAGTCCGGGGGGCCAATGACCGCGATCGCTACTGCCATGAATCCATTTCCGCGCGATCCGGTCGCGAAGGATTCTATCGAGAACCTGCCGGACTTCCCGTACTCCCGGGCGTCCATCCGTGCGGGCGAGCTCGTGAAGAACTATCTGGAAGACTTCCTCTCGGCCAGGAAGCGGCAGGGAATCGCCATCGGTATTCGCGGGCGATTCGGCGCGGGCAAGACGCATCTCGTTCTCCGTCTCAAGCGCGACGCGGAAGAGAGCGCCGACAAGAGCAGGCCTCTTCAGGTGCATACCACCTATATCAAGCTCGACACGTGTGATGCGCTGCAACTGTACAGAAAGTTCGCGAGTACCCTCACGCACGAGAAGCTGCGCGACCGAGTGGCGCGCCACCTCGCGGGTCTGCTCGCTCGCGGATATTCGGGAGAGCATGCCGCCAGCGGACTCGAGGCGATCGCAGTCGCCGAGGTGCAGCGGTATGTGATCGATGACCCGCAGCACGTGCTCAAGCTCGTCGAGATGGAATTGCTGCCAAACGTTCGGCTCCGTGAGGAGCTCCGCAATGAATTGAGCGACGGTGGGGGCATTCGCGAGGATCTCGTGCGGGCGTACTCGTACGTGGTCGATCCAAAGTTCGGAGACGCTGCCGTACGCTGGCTCCGCGGTGTCATGCTCACGGACACGGAACGCAAGGACCTCGGACTGGCCCACGCCGTGATTCAGGATGGACCACAAGCCAAGGAAGCGATCGCGTTTCTGCTGCGCGCCCACGCGAAAGCCGATGTCGCGATGATTCTCGTGCTGGACGAGTTCGAGCGGTTCGCACTCCGTGGCAATGTCACTGAGCGAAACCTCGCTGTCGCGATGTTGAAGGACCTCGTGGAAGCGTTCAAGCAGAGCGGTCATTGTCTCATCATCGCCGGTGTCAACGAAGCGTTCGAGAAGATGCCGCCGGACGTCTTCGATCGGTTGCGACACGAGGATGTGATCGACGTCGCGTTGACGAACGATGAAGCGCGGCAGCTTCTTGGCGCCTGGAGCGAGGCGTCGGGGCACCCGCTCGAGGAGCTCTTCGAGCCGACGGCGCTCGAGGAGCTGCGCGACGCCGCGCAGAACGTGAGCCGGCGCATGCTCAACCTCGCCTACCTCGCGTTCGCCAGTGCGAACGGAGGGCAGATCACGACGGACAACGTGCATGCCGCCGTGAACCAGCTTGGCTCGGACCACGGGCGCCTCGAGTCGCTCGAGCGGCAGATGCGTGAAGCCTGCTCCGTTCGAAACCTCCGCGTTGCCAAGAACTGCGAGCTCGGCGATACGACGTTCGACTATGTCGTGGGCGACGTGCGCGATCCCGAGGTGATCGTCCGCATCACACACGCCGCGTACAAGGTCGGCGAGGTCGACTCGGCAAAAAGCGTCGCGGACGAGAGTGAGATGCTCGCGCGCGAGTATCCGAGGTCGAAGTTCTGCGTGATCATCGCGGGGTACTCGAGCAATGCGGTGATCGAGCAGCTGACGCGGGCCGCGCATCGCGTCATTCAGTTCGAGGAGGACCGCTTCGCCTCCGAATGGGATGCCTGCCTCGCTGCTCCCCGTCCACAGCCGCAGGACCATACGTCGAATTACACAATCGTTGGTTGGGACGCGCGCGAGGTTCATGCGAAGCTCGACGACATGCGCGGAGAGCGCCAGGCCGAGTACGGAAAGGTCGTGAACCGGTTTGCCGCCATTTCACGCAGCGCACGCCTCGAGAACGCCGATCAGACCGCCGCACGCGCGAAAGACAAACTCGACGAAACGTTCCAGGCCATCCAGGAGCTCATCGGCGAAGAAGAACTGTTGGCGCTACGCGTGTGGGCCGACGACGGGAGCGCCCCTGTGCTCACCAAAGCCACGAAGCTCACGCGAGTCCTCAAGCTGCTTGATCAACAGCGCGCGGAAGTACGGCGCGGCGAATATCTGAACGATTCGCTGGTTGATGCGGGCGCGATCAGTGCCGTGCTAGCCGAGCTCGAAGCGCAGATCAACGCGGACGAGTCGGTGTGGACGCGAGCCGCGAGCAAGTCCCCTCCCGATTCGCTCTATCTCGACGTCGTCGATTCCGTGAGCGAAGTCCGCGCGATGTTCCGGCGACGGCAAGCGATGCTCAATCGACTGGTCCGCATGCATCGCAACCGGTCGCCGGTCGGCATCTGGCGATTCGTGCCTGGGTCAGCGCGCGTGATCGGTCGCGTGGCTCCGGCAATGACGGTGCTGCTGGTCATGGCGACCGCGGCGTTTGTCGGGAGCGTCGTTTTCCTCGCATTGAAGACATCGCAGAACTGGCGGGCGCTGCACGAGGAGCGTGTGGCCGCGATCAACTATGTCGAAAAGGGTGACGCGCTTCGCTCGTCGGGGACGATTGCAAATGCTGATTCGCTCGTGGCAAGTCAGCTGCGGCTACTGCGCGCCGACATCGCGCGGAAGCGTAAGGCTGCCGTGATACATATCCCCGCTGCCGACAGCGCGATGGTTCCCATTCGCCAGAGCGCGGATTCGGTCGAGCGCCACGCTTTCGTCCTCTCGCATGCGGTGCGGGATAGCGCCCACGTGGCGGAAGCGGCAGTGCAGATCGATCGGGCGGAAGAGAGGGCGAACCTGCTTCACCAGACCTTGGCCGTCGTGAGCCTGGGCGACATCCTTCTCGAGGAAGCGCGGACATACTGGCTGCTCTTTGCCGTGTGCCTCATTCCCTGGGCGGTGTTTCTGGCGCGGCGACTGGCCCGACTCGAGATTGGGCCGCAGAAAAGCGGGCCGGCGGAACAACCAGAAATCGCATCGTGAAAAAAGTCGAACCGCTCGGTGATGTCATCCCGCCGCCCGCTCGAGCGCGAGCTGCATGCGCTTGATGCGGTCGGCGAGCTTCTCGCTCGACACTTTGTTGCGCGTGCGGTCGACGAGCAGCGGGAAGGAAAGCGGAGTGAATCGCTTGGGCTCCGTGATCACTATCTTCGCTTGCGACAACCTTTCTAGTGTACGGCCCATGCGACTTCGTTCCAACTGGCGCTCCAGCACCTCGCGGTGCGCTTGAGCGAGTAGCAGGTTCTCGGGTTCGTATCGCATGAAGACGTCGAAGAACAATCCGCTCGACGCCTGGAGCTGGCGGGCGGTCTTGCCTGAACGCGGGAAGCCGGGGAAGACGAGGCCGGCCACTCGAGCAATCTCCCGGAACTGCCGGCGGGCCATCTCGGTCGCGTTCAAGCTGGCTGGAATGTCCTCGAACAGGTTGTCAGGGGAGAGCACCCCCTGAAGGGCCTCTTCCAGCGGGGGCTCATCCGGTGACAACAACTCGAACCCCCAATCATTCGACGACATCACGAACGAGATCGGCTTGAGCCGCGACATGCGATACGCGAA
>JANMAY010000021.1:0-1871 GCA_031360095.1 Gemmatimonadaceae bacterium | reverse complement strand
GTCCTTTGCGAAGGGTTCGCCTTCTCCATGACCAAAATTGGTGACATCGAATTCGACTGTGCAAGTGGCACAAGCCGGAATGAGGTAGTCGATGGCGTCTGTAAGATGATCCGCCATCCAGCCCTTACCTTGGATGAAGTGCCCACTGATCTGTCTGCCAACCGTTCTGCCGTTCGTCAACGGATCGAAGATCTCCTGGCCGCGGATATATCCGCCGTTAGGACTCAAGAACGAGGCCTTTGCCGACCACGGCCCCGCGTCGCCTTGAAATTCCGCACGCACCTGCCAGGTGTACGTCTTGTCGAACTCAGGACTCACAAGCGGCGTCCAGTTAGGTGCGCTCTGAAGGCCCTCCGCGACCTGCTTGCCGGTGTCATCGAACAATTGGAAGCGATACTGCGGCGTAATATTGCCGCCTTCGGTCGGCGTGGCCGTCGAGGCCGTGAGCGCGGGCAGCGTAAATGTTTCGACACGCACGTTGTTGATTGGCGACTGCGGTGTCGGTGCAGTGATCTTCAACGTCGCTCCGCCAGACGGAGTGACGATCGTTGGCGTCGGCGTGGTTGGCGTAAGGGCTTTCGACTTCGCGCAACCGAACGACAACGCGACGATCGAAACGGCACTAAGGACGGATAGCGTTCGTTGTTCCATTTTCTACTACTCCATTTATTCCAAGCGAAAGGGATCGCGATGCGGGGGGAATCGCAATCATTTTAACTGACCAGCGAAGGACTGTAAACCAATTTCCATGCTACGATGTCGGCCGTACGCCGTCGAACTTCGAAACGCTTTTCATAACGTCACGTCAATCCACTAACACGAGGACATCGATGAACAAGACCACGATCCTCGCGGTGCTCACCGCCGCGCTCAGCCTTGCAGCGAGTTCACCCGCGATGGCCCAGGCCCAGCAACCCACGTCCATCTTCGTCGACGTCAATGTCGGTGCGCAGACTCAATCGCGGACCATCGAGAGCAGCACCCGCTTTCCGCTCTACGGCGAAACCGCCATCATCAACGCTGCGCAGTCGATCGGCGGCGGCGCACTGTTCGATATCAGCGGTGGATACCGATTCATGCGGAAGTTCGGTGTCGCGCTCGGCGTGTCCACGTTCAGCAAGAGCGGAGACGGCTCGCTCGTCGCATCCATTCCCAGCCCGGTCGCGTTCAACCGACCCGCGACGGTGACCAACACCGCCACCGATGTGAAACATAAAGAACTGGGCACGCACGTCATGTTCGTCTACTTCGTGCCGGTCCTCACAAACTTCGACGTGTCGGTGTTTGCCGGGCCGTCGTTCTTTCACCTGACTCAGGACATTCTCAGCGCCACGGTCCCTGCCGGAACTCAAACCATCAGCGTCGCGAGCCAGTCACAAAAAGGCAACGGCACTGGCGCCAACGCTGGCATCAACTTCAACTACATGTACCGACCAAACTACGGCGGCGGACTCTTCATTCGCTACGCCGGCGCGACGGTCGATCTGCCGTCGGCTGCCGGTGTGAAAGTCGGCGGCTTCCAGGTCGGCGTCGGCCTGCGCGCGCGTTTCTAAGAACGCCGATCGTTACGAGCCCGGGTTGATGGCCGGCACGTACAGGCTTGGATCTACGAAGCCGTTGTCGGCCCAACCCGCACCATTGCCGCCGCCCACATCGGTCAGCACTTTATAGATGTGACCGTCGGGATAGCAGATGCGGCCCGCCGCAAAGCTGTAACCCATCCACGGGACGATATTTTCGCCGCCGTTCTTGATCAGCTCTCCGGCACCCTGGCCACGGAGTAGCCACGCAATTCGCTTGGTCACTTCGAACGCGGCCTCGGCACCCTGTCCGGGATTCACCGCATCATGCACGCACTGCGAGAGCCTGCC
>JANMAY010000515.1:0-1976 GCA_031360095.1 Gemmatimonadaceae bacterium | reverse complement strand
CCTTGTTGAGCACAAAGGGCAGCGCATTGGCGAAGCTGGCGCCGACGCCGATGAACAGCGACTGCATCACGAAACCGGCGGTGCGCTGCGACGTGTCCAGCTTATCGGCGACAAATGCGCGGAACGGCTCCATAGAGATGTTGATGGACGCGTCCAACACCCACAGCAGGCTCGCCGCCATCCATAGAGAGCTCGACGTCGGCATGAAGAACAGCGCGATCGACGCGAGAATCGCCCCGGTCAGGAAATAGGGCCGGCGGCGGCCCAACCTGCCCCACGTGCGATCGCTCAGCGCACCAACGATCGGCTGCACGAGCAGGCCGGTCACCGGCGCCGCGAGCCACAGCAGCGGCACCTGATCCGGACGGGCACCCAGTCGTTCGTACACGGCCGACATGTTGGCGAGCTGCAGTCCCCAGCCGAACTGAATGCCGAAGAAGCCGAAGCTCATGTTGAACATCTGCCAGGCGCTCAGGCGCGGCTTGTTCATCCTGCTCCTCGCAAAGTGATGTGCTGGGCCAGAAACTGTTTCTGCGCACTCGATTTGGGAAGCATCTGCCACTGCCAACGGGCCGATCCCTCGCGCGAAGCGAGTCGAGGAACCTGCACCAACCGCCTCACTCTGCCGCTCCGCTCGCCTCGGCGCTACGATTGTCCCATGCCACGCACCCTCTTCGCGCTGATTCTTCTCGCGCTCCCGGCGTATGCCCAGCCCACGAGACCCGTTATCGACACCGCCTGGAAACGCGGCGGAGTGTGCTACGAGATCTTCGTTCGCTCCTTTTACGACAGCGACGGCGACGGGATCGGCGATCTCCGCGGCCTCACTCAGAAGCTCGATTACATCAACGACGGCCGCGGGGGTTCAAGCAGCCTTGGCGCCCGATGCGTGTGGCTCATGCCCGTCGCGGCCTCCCCGAGCTATCACGGATACGACGCCACGAACTACTACCGCGTCAATCCGCAGTATGGCAGCAATGCCGACTTCAAGCGATTCGTCGCTGAAGCGCACAAGCGCGACATCAAGGTACTCGTGGATCTCGTGTTGAATCACGCGTCGAATGAGCACCCGTACTTCAAGCTGGCGCTGCGCGACACGGCGTCGAAGTACCGAAGCTGGTTCCGCTTCTCCCCCACGAAGCCGAATCAGAAGGGACCATGGGGACAGGAGGTGTGGCACAAATCGCCAGTCCGCGATGAGTACTACTACGGCATTTTCTATTCGGGGATGCCGGATCTGAACTACGACAATCCGGCGGTGCGGGAGGAAGCAAACCGGGTCGGCCGCTTTTGGCTGAAGGACATGGGCGTGGACGGATTTCGTCTCGACGCAGTTCCGTATCTGGTGGAAGAGGGCGACAAGCTCGCAGGCACGCGCGGCACGCACGAGGTGCTGCGCGACTTCGCGGCAGACGTGCGACGGACAGCGCCGGGCGCGTTTACCGTGGGTGAAGTGTGGGACAGCGTTGGCACCATGTTGCCATACTATCCCGACCAGCTCGACTCATACTTCGCGTTCGAAGCGTCGGATGCGCTGCTCGACGCCGTAAAGAGCGGCTCGGCGGCAAAGCTGTTCGTGCCGTTCATGCGTCTGCAGCAAGCGGCGTCCGCGACGCGATGGGCGCCGTTCCAACGGAATCACGATCAGACTCGCACGATGACTGCGCTGGGTGGCGACATGGCGCGCGCGAAGCTCACCGCGCAACTGCTCTTCACGCTGCCCGGCGTTCCCTTCGTGTACTACGGAGAGGAAATCGGCATGACCGGGGACAAGCCCGATGAGCGGCTACGCACTCCAATGCACTGGACGCGCGCTCCCGCCGCGGGGTTCAGCACCGGCGCGGCGTGGGAACCGCTGCAGGGCGATTCGCTGACCGCTAATGTGGCGGCGCAGACTCGCGATCCCAGCTCGCTGCTCAGCCTGTATCGGCGGCTCATCCATCTCCGCTCGAGAATTCGGCACTCGGTGCGGGAGA
>JANMAY010000514.1:0-5814 GCA_031360095.1 Gemmatimonadaceae bacterium | reverse complement strand
CGCTCGTGGCCTGATCAAGGGGGCGTCGACGCGCAATGCCGTCGTACTCGACGATGTCGGGGTGGTGGACAACCATCTGCGGGCCCCGGACGAGTTCGTGCGGCACAAGCTGATGGATTGTGTTGGTGATCTGGCGCTCGCCGGTATGCGCCTCACGGCGCGCATCGTGGCGCACAAACCCAGTCATCGCGGCACGGTGCTGTTCGTGCGCGCAATGCAGGCCTCGTTAGCGCAGGAGACTCAGGTGCTCGGAATCGAAGAGATCATGCAGGTGCTGCCGCATCGGTACCCGTTCCTGCTCGTGGACCGGATCCTGGAGATCGAGCCGCGAAAGCGGATCGTGGGCATCAAGAACGTCACGATCAACGAGCCCTTCTTCCAGGGACATTTTCCCGGGCACCCGATCATGCCGGGCGTGCTCATCGTCGAGGCGATGGCCCAGGTGGGCGGCATGCTGCTGATGGGGGCGGTGCCTGACCCGGCGAGCAAGGTCGTGTACTTCACCTCGCTCAACAACGTGAAGTGGCGCAAGCCGGTGAAGCCGGGCGATCAACTCCGCTTCGAGCTGGAGATGCTGCAAGTGCGCGGCATGATGTGTCGCATGCAGGGCTACGCCAAGGTCGATGGCGAGGTGGTGTGCGAGGCGGAGATGAGCGCGATGGTGCGCAAGAAGTGACCGCGCGTATTCACCCAACGGCGATCGTGAGCGCGGATGCGCAGATCGGCGCTGATGTGGAGATCGGCGCCTTCGCGATCGTCGGGGAAGGATGCACGATTGGCGACGGCTGCATTCTCGCGCCACGCGCAATGCTCGAGCGCAACGTCATCCTCGCCGACAACGTCAAGGTCGGCTCCGGATCGATCCTTGGCGGCGATCCGCAGGATCTCAAGTTCGGGGGAGAGCACACGACCGTCGAAGTGGGCGAAGGGACGACGATTCGCGAGTACACCACGGTCAATCGCGGCACGACGCAGTCCTACAAGACGACGATCGGCAAGCACTGCTTCATCATGTCGTATGTGCATCTCGCGCATGACTGCCACGTGGGTGACGGCGTCATTCTCGTGAACAGCGTCCAATTGGCGGGGCACGTCGAGGTGGGTGAGAAGGCGATCATCGCGGGCGCGAGCGCAGCCCATCAGTTCGTCAAAATTGGACAGTATGCGTTCGTCGGCGGCTGCTCGCGCATCTCACAGGATGTGCCGCCGTACGTGAAGGCCGTCGGCAATCCGATCAAGCTGTACGGACTCAACAGCGTGGGCCTCCAGCGCAACAATTTCCCTGAAGAAGTGGTGCGTGAGCTCAAGCGCGCGTACAAGATCTTTTTCCGCTCGGAGCTCAATCTCACGCAGGCGAAGGAGCGCGCCGCAGGGGAGTTGACGCCGTATCCCGAGGTGCAGGAGCTGCTGCGGTTCGTGGAGAAGACCGGGCGCGGGGTCGTGGTGTGAGCTCGTCCGTCCGCCTTGGGGTGATCGGTGCGGGTGGGCTTGGACAGCACCACGTGCGCATTCTCCGCGACATGCTCGGCGCGGACTTCGTCGGCTTCTACGAATCGAACGCGGCGCGAGCGAGTCAAGTGGCAAGCGAGTTGACCGTGCGCGCGTTCGAGCACTTGGACGCGCTCCTCGACGTCGTGGATGCCGTCACGATCGTCGTTCCGACGCCTGCGCACTACGACGTCGCGAAGCTCGTGCTCGCGCGCGGGATCCACGCCCTGATCGAAAAGCCAATTGCCGCGACGCTCGAGCAGGCGGATGAGATGCTGGCGCTCGCCGCACAGCATGGCGCGCTCGTGCAAACCGGCCATGTCGAGCGGTTCAACCGCGCGATTCGCGCCGCACTCGCCCACGTGCACGCGCCGCTGTTCATCGAGAGCAATCGTCTCGCCACATTCAATCCGCGCGGGTCGGATGTGGCGGTGGTGCTCGACCTGATGATTCACGACATCGATCTCGTCCACACACTCGTGCGCGCGAAGGCGACATCCGTGGTTGCGGTGGGGATCCCGGTCATCACGCCATTCGTGGACATGGCGAACGCGCGACTCGCCTTCGATTCCGGTGCGGTGGCGAACATCACGGCGAGCCGGATGTCGCGCGACCGCATGCGAAAGGTGCGCATCTTTCAACGGAGCGGTTATCTCTCGCTCGATCTCGCGGAAGGAACGGGAGAATTTCTCCGGCTGCGCGAAGACCTTGACCTGGCGGCGCTTGCCGCCGCGCCGATCGCGCTCGAGCAGGTTGTCGAGCGTATTCCGCTCGAGGCGGAGGAGGGAGAGCCTCTCCGCCTCGAATTCGAGAGCTTTCTGGCCGCCGTGCGCGGCGAAGCCCCAATCGCGGTGACGGGAGAGGAAGGGCGCGATGCGCTGTCTGTCGCGCTCCAGATCGAGCAGGACATCTCGCAATCGCTGCGGTCCTTGGCGCACGCGCGACCGCGCGCCGCGCGTGCGTGAGATCCTCTTCGTCGCCGGCGAAGCCTCCGGCGACCTGCACGCGGCAGGCGTGGCGCGTGAGCTTCGGGCGGACCGCGCTCCGTATACGCTCACGGGTGTCGGCGGGGACGCCATGCGGACCGCGGGCGTCGCTCTCCTCGAGCATTCAGCGCGGCTCGCGCATCTCGGCTTTGTCGAGCCGCTGCGGCATCTCCCGCAGTACTACCGACTGCTGCGCGATCTGCGCGCGCGCATCGAGAGCGGAAACGTGGCGCTCGTGCTGCTCGTGGATTTCGGCGGATTCAATTTGAAGGTGGCGGCCGTGGCGGCGCGTGCGCACGTCCCCGTGCTGTACTACATCACGCCACAGGTCTGGGCGTCGCGCGCCGGCCGGCTCCGCACGCTCGCGCGCACCGTGACGAAGGCGGCGGTCATCCTTCCGTTCGAGGAGGCGCTGCTGCGGAAACATGGCATCGATGCGACGTTTGTGGGGCATCCCCTGCTGGACTGGATCGCGACGATGCCGAATCGCCTCGACGCCAGGCGTGCGCTCGGCATCGCGCCGGAGGAGAAACTGCTCGCCCTCTTTCCAGGCAGCCGAGCGCAGGAGATCGATCGTCACCTCGACGTGTTCATCGCCACTGCGCTCGAGCTGCAGCGTCGCGATCCGACCCTCAAGGTTGTGGTGAGCGCGGCGCCCCATGTCTCGATTTCACCGGAACGGTGCCCGTATCCGTTGGTGCACGCTGCGTCATTGAGTCTCCTCCGCGCTGCTGACGCCGCGATGTGCAAGAGTGGAACGACGACGCTCGAGGCTGCGGTGACGCTCTGTCCGCTTGTCGTGGCCTATCGCACCGATGCCATCACCTACGCGCTCGCGCGCCATCTCCTGCGGATTCCATTCATCGGATTGGTGAACGTCGTCGCCGGCCGCGAGATCGCGCGTGAATTCATCCAAGGATCATTGCAGCCCGCGGAGGTTGCCGATGCGCTCGAGCCGCTGCTCGATGCCTCCAATCCGGTTCGCGCGCGAATGATTGCGGAGCTGGCTGCGGTGCGCGATTCGCTGGGCCAGCCGGGCGCCGCCGCGCGCGTCGCCCGGCTGGCGGTGACCCTCGCGCGCGACGTGGTGGAGCGCTCGTGAGCAGCGAGCGTCGAGTGCGCTGGGCGGTGCGCGCCGGGGCCGCGCTCATCCGTCTCCTCGCCAGCACATGGCGCATGCGGTCGCACGGGATCGAGCCGCTTTATGCCGCACGGGCGCAGAACCGGCGGGTCATTTTCGCGCTCTGGCATGGCGAGCAGCTGCCGTTGCTGTGGCAGCATCGACGCGAGAACATCGCCATCGTGATCAGCGAGCATCGCGATGGAGAGATCGTCGCGCGGATCGCGGAAACGCTGGGGTACACCACCGTGCGCGGCTCGACGTCACGCGGCGGCTCGCGTGCGCTCATCGGTCTGATGCGCGAGCTCGATGCCGGCCGCGACGGCGCAATCACCCCCGATGGTCCGCGCGGTCCCGCGCACGTCTTTGCGCCGGGGGCCGCCGTCGCCGCGCACCGCACGGGCGCCCTGATCGTGCCTATTCGCGCTCGCGCGTCACGGGCGTGGCGCTTGAAGAGCTGGGACGCATTTCTCATCCCAAAACCGTTTGCCCGCGTCGACGTGCACTATGGGGAACTGACGGGAGTCGAGGCCGCGAGCCCACGCGACGCGACGGCGCATGCACCGCGGTTGCAGGCGATTCTCGATGCAGTGCCGGGGTCGTGAGTTCATGAGCGCGATTGACCACGTGTGGTATGGAACGGGCCCCGCCGCGCGGATCGCGCGCATCATGTTGCGACCCGCCAGTTGGGCGTTTGGAGTGGTCGTACGTGCGCGCTCGCGGCGATTCGACTCCGGTGAAGCGCCCGTGTCTCCATTGCCAGCGGTGAGCGTTGGGAATCTCACGGTGGGAGGCACGGGAAAAACACCCATTGCCGCGTGGGCGGCGGCGCGGCTGCGGGCGCGCGGTGCCAGGCCCGCGGTCGTGATGCGCGGGTATGGAGACGATGAGCCGCTGGTCCACGCACACCTCAATCCGGCAATCCCGGTGTTTACCAATGTTAGCCGCGTGCGGGGTGCCGAGCAGGCCCGTGCGGCCGGCGCTGATTGCGTAGTGCTCGACGACGCGTTTCAACATCGGCAGATCGCGCGTGTCACGGATTGGGTGCTGGTCGCCGCCGAACGATGGCGTGAGGATCTCGAGGTCTTGCCCGCCGGTCCGCTCCGTGAGCCGCTGGGGGCGCTCAGCCGCGCGCACGTGCTCGTCGTCACGCGTAAGAGCGCGCCGCGCGAGGTGGCCGATGGCGTCGCGGACCGGATTGCGCGACGCTTCCCGCGACTCGGCGTTGCGGTCTGTCACCTCGCGCTCGAGACGGTGGTGGATGCACACACGGGTGAACGTCAGCCACTCGACGTGCTGCGTGGGCGGATGATCGTGGGCGCGGCGGCGGTCGGATCGCCGGCGGACTTCTTTGCGCAGCTCGCGGACGCGGGCATCCCCGTCGACGAGCGCAGCTTCGCCGATCACCACGCGTTCACCCCTGCCGACGTTGACGCACTCGCGCATCGCGCGACACGCACGAACGGTCTCGTCTGCACGCTGAAAGACGCCGTGAAGCTTGCCCCCATGTGGCCTCGCGCGGCGGGGCCCCTGTGGTATGTTTCCCAGATTGCCGTGATCGAGCGCGGTGAGACAGTGCTCGACGATGCACTCGAGACGGTGCTGGCGGCACGCCAGTCCGCCTCTTCAACCGCCGGCTCAGCCGGCCCCAGTTCTTCCGCACATGGCCACCGATCTCCGATTGCCGACCGATAATATCGTCATGCCCGATAAGGACCGCTTCCTGAACGAGGAAAATCCGTTCGAGGCGATGATGAGCAGGTTCGACCGCGCCGCGCAGTTGCTGGACCTCGAGCCGGGACTCTACAAGGTCCTTCGACATCCCGAGCGTCAGATCATCGTCTCGGTTCCCGTCATGATGGACAATGGCGAAGTCGAGGTGTTCACCGGTTACCGCGTGCTGTACAACACGTCACGCGGTCCGGCGAAGGGCGGCATCCGCTTCGACATGCAGGTGAATCTCGACGAGGTGAAAGCACTCGCCGCATGGATGACGTGGAAATGTGCGTGCGTGAATTTGCCATTTGGCGGTGCAAAAGGCGGTGTCATCTGCGACCCGCTCAAGATGTCGGCCGGTGAGCTCGAACGGCTGACGCGCCGGTACACGGCGGGCATCATTCACACACTCGGTCCCGATTCAGATGTGCCCGCCCCCGACGTCAACACCAACGAGCGCGTGATGGCGTGGTTGATGGATACCTACTCCATGCACATGCGCCA
>JANMAY010000478.1:0-22016 GCA_031360095.1 Gemmatimonadaceae bacterium | reverse complement strand
TGCCACGTCATGATCACTGTCCCAACATTCCCCCCCGGGAGCCCGTAGAAGGAATGACACTCCACCGCCCTCGAGACAATGCTCGCGACCCACGCGCCGCCATCACCGTCACCGATGCCTGCCGCATCTGAAGGACAGATGGCGGAGCGCGCGATCGTCGTCGCCGCTCAGCGTGGCTCGAACGACGCGTTCTCGGAGCTGGTGCGCATCCATCAGCGGCGGGCCTACGCAATCGTTCGCGCAATCGTGCTCTCGCACGAAGACGCCGAGGATGCGGTGCAGGAAGGTTTTCTCCATGCGCACCGGGCGCTCGACCGGTTTCGTCCTGATCAGCCGTTCGGGGCGTGGCTGTATCGCATCATGGCCAACGCCGCGCTCGATCTCGTCCGTCGCCGAAAGGTTCGCGTTGCGGAGGAGCTGCCCGAGACGATCCCGATGCCCTTCCGCGATCCGGCGGAATCGGGAGAGTTGCGGCAGCGGCTGCTGGAAGCGCTCACGCACTTGAGTGATCGTCAGCGTGCAGTGATCGTCATGCACGACGTCGAAGGCTTTACGCACGGGGAGATCGGGCGCACGCTCGGCATCCCGGAAGGCACGGCGCGATCCGATCTGCATCACGCCCGCGCAACACTGCGCCGGCTCTTGAAGAATTTGCGGAGTACATCATGACCCATGACGACTGGACTTCCGGCGACGCCGAGCTCACGAGCGCCCTGCGCGCGCTGTACGCGGCGCCCGGTGACGAGCGCTATTGGCAATCACTCGAGGCGCGCATTCTCGCGCACGTCGCGCACGCCGACGAGAACACCGTGTGGTGGGCCGAGCTCGCAGAGATGGCGCGCCCGGGTCTCATCGCCGCGGCCGCGCTCATCTTCGCGGCAAGCGCGGCACTCGCACACTCGCGAAAAGGCGAAGTGTCGAGCGCGTACGCGAGCGTGATCTCACCCGCACCCGCCTCGATCGAACCCGCCACGCGCGCCGCGTCCATTGGAGACGGCGACGCGGTAATCCACTTCATCAACTCACGCTAGGCCCCGCGCATGCAGCGACCAAAACAGCAAGCGCTCGCCTTTTTGCTCGGCGCCCTTCTCGTGGGCGGTGTCGTCGGCTTTTCCGCCGATCGCGCCTTCCGCCGCGATGAGGATACCGTCGAGGCACGGCGCAAGGCGATGTACGACGATCTCGCACTTCAACCCGCGCAGCGCGCCACCATGGACTCCATGTTCGACGCGCGCAATTGTCAGCTCGAGGTCGTGTACGCGCGCATCCAGCCGACGGTCGATTCCATCAAGTCCGCGACACGCGCGCAAATGAACGTGATTCTCACGGCCGAGCAGCGCTCGCGGCTCGAGGTCCGTCGCCGCGAGATGGACCAGAAGCACGCCGCGGAACGCGCGCACATCATGGCAGCCTGCCGGAAATGAGTGTAGTCATCCGAGCGCAGCCAATGGCGCTCCACCTACCGGAGTGAAAACGTGAACGGCAGCTGCACGCGCGTTCTCACTTTGTGCCCCGCTGCCTCACCTGCCGAAAATCGATAGCGCGCCAGCGCGGAGCGGACAGCGTCCGCAAACAACACGTGGCTCGTCTCCACGATTTGTACGTCGCCCATCTCGGCGCGGCCAAGCGTATCCACGACAAACTGCACGACCACCTGTCCGGTAATTCCGCTCTGTCGCAGCGATGATGGATATTGCGGCGATTGTGCGTCGCCAATCATGCGCGGTGCGCGGTCCACGAGCCTCTCGTCTACGATGCGGTCACCCGGTGAACCTCCGATCGGTCCGCTCGCGACCGGCGGCCCACTCACGCCGTTGCCGATCAGCAGTCGATCGTCAGGGATCGCCGGGCCGCCGACGTCGATTGGCGGCAGGTCCTTCGGTACGAACGTGGGCGGATTGACTCGCGGGAGATCCGGGATGTGGCGCGGTGCCGCATCATGTGCGGCGCGGGGCAGCGGCGTCGCTCGTGTGCGAACCACATCAACCCAGATCGGCACCTTCTCTATCGGCTCTTCGCGCGCGTCGCTCGGAGTTGCGTGTGTCATCGCGATGGCAATCGCGATGCCGGCGGAGTGCATGACGATACTCGCAGCAGTGCTGCGCGTACGGCGTGGGCGCTGGGTGCGAGATTCGAGCAGGGTGGTGAACATGGTGTCCTCCGCGTGGATGAGGTGTGATACTCACCACCGAGGATACGATGCGAACGTTAACGCTTCGTGACGCGACGATTAGCGATCGTCGATCTCTTCGTGACGTGTTCCTGTATGCAACATGACGAAACGATGAAGAGGGCGCCGGCGTGTCGCCGGCGCCCTCTTCATCGAACGCAGAGCATCAGGTGTTGCGATCGATCTTGCTCTCTGCCTCGCCCACTTTCCGCTGGGCTTTGCCTTCGAGCTCTTTCGCCTTGCCCTTGAGCTCTTCGCTGTGATTGTCGGTGAGGTCGCCCACGTTCTTGCGAATCTTGCCTTCAACTTCCTTCGCGGCGCCCTTGACCTGGTTCTTGAAGCCGTCCGTTCCAAGATCGTCTGTCATGGTCCTATCCTCACGGTCACGAGGGAAATGCGTCGTTCGTATGACCCGTACTAAAGCAATCGACGTGCCCATTTGGCGAGCTGAACACTTCCGTTTACCCCCGCACGGAGGGGCTACCGCAACCGGCCTACCGTCAACGACACGATCAGCATGCGCGGCATTCCAGGCTCGTACACCGCCGCAGCGCCGCCCACGACATCGGGGTTGAGAAACGCCGAGCCGACGTACTTGCTGTCGGTGACGTTCTGCACGGTCACGAAACCGCGCACACCCCACCCGTTCCGTGCCGCCAGCGGATCGCGTAGCTCGGCGGAGATCTTGAAGACCGTGTACGCCGGTACGCGCACGACGTTCGCATCGTCGGCGAAGTACTCCCCAGAATGCTCCATACCCGCCGTCAAACGAAGTGCGCGATATCCCGGCATCTCGGATCCCACGTCGACATTCGCCACAAAGTCGGGAACACCGACGACCTCGTTGCCGCTGTAGTCAGCGCGCTTGCCAACTTTCGTTGGATCGGTTGGAAACTGCACGCTAGAGTCGACGACGTACCGGAGATACTTGTTGCGCGAGTACGTGAGCGCAGCGCTGCCGAATACTCCCACGGTCGACTGCGCATTGATCCCGAGCTCGGCGCCCTGCCGGCGCGCCTTGCCGGCTGTTTGGTAGTAGCGACCGCCGTTGTACGGGACGATCTCATTCGCGACCTCGGTGTCGTACAGCGCCACGTCCAGTCCGGCGCGCAACGGCAACGATCCCAATTGATGCCCCAGTGTCTTGAAGCCCACCTCGTACGTCGTAGAGGTGATCGCGTCGAGCAGCGGATTGAGAAGCGGCGTTGGCGTCGCGCCACCTGGCGTGGGATCCGTCTCGTTGCCAGCCGGAACCTCGATGCCACCGCCGACGTTGGCGTACACGCTGCTCGTTTGGCCGACGCGCCAGTTGATGCCGAGCTTCGGCGACACGCGCTCGAAGGATCTCGAGTCGAAGCGCACCGGCGCCGTGGGCAGGAAGCTTCGGTAGTAGTACGACACGCGGTCGTACCGGGCACCGAGCAGCAGCGACAGCCGCTCCGTCACCGTGAGCTCGTTCTGCGCGAAGACGCCAAGGTTGTTCGCGCCCTCTCCCTTGTTGTCGCTCAGCAAGGTGCCGCGATCGTTGGTGGGAGAGAGGTTGTAGAACAGAATCGCGCCGTCCTGATACGCTTCATCCACGCCAAGCGTGAGTCGCGAGCGCAGGGATCCCGTCTGGACATTCTTGCGCCCGATCACGTTTCCGCCGAAATGGAAGCGCGTGAAGTCGCGATAGGTACCGCGCTCGGAGCGCTGGAGATACTTCGGGTTGACGTACAACTGCGAGGAGAGTGTCGTGGACGTATCGAAGTCGCGATCGATCGAGACACCGAGCCGGCCAAGTCGGTTGTAGCGCCGCTCGTCGCGCGAGGCGTAGGCCGCGTTGGCCTGCGCCGGATCCGCATCGAATTGCGCTTTCGTGAGTGGCCCGGGAATGCGCATCAGGTTGTTCGCCGCGGAGAGATAGAGACCGAGCCGCGTGTGCTCGCCCACCGTTCCCGACGCGCCGGCGGAAAGCACGTTGCGCCGCACATCCGAGTGCGCGCGCCAGCCTGTGGAAGTGGAACTGGTGAGGGCAATCCATGTGCTGCCGCCGATGATCGGTGCCGAAGCGCGCAGCGCATAGCGGTTGAGGCCGAAGCCGCCGAAAACCGGTTGCAGCTCGAGCACGGGTGTGGTCGACGTCGGCATGGTGAGAATGTTCACGACACCACCGGCCGCATTGCCCCACACCGACGACGCATTGGAGCGAATGACCTCTATCGCCTCGGCCGTCGCGAGGTCGATATGGTCGAACGACGTCCGACCATCGGGCTCTGTTTCCGGAAAGCCATCGAGCAGCACGCGAATTCCGCGCGACGTCCCAGCGTTGGAGCGGTCCCCTGCTCCGCGCGCGCCAGACCCGCGAATGATGAGACGCACGTCGCTGGTGCCGTAGCGCGATTGCGCGATCACGCCGGGCACTTTCTTGAGAGCGTCTTCCAGCCCAACGCCGTTCACGCTTCGCAGGTCTGCGGCGGTCACCTTGGTGATGGCGAGCGGTGTCGTGAGGATGGAGGCTGGATTTCGCGTCGCGGTGACGGTGACCTGTGGGAGGGCCGCGGTGTCGTGCGCGATCGGCCGCTGGGCGGCGGAGGTACCGGCCCCGCTGACGAAGAGAGCGAACGCGGCGATCAAGCGGGTATGCATGACCGAAAATACACGTTGAGGGGCTCAATCGTTGAGAGACACTTCCCCTTGACGGCGATATATCGCACGATATATCATTCTACCAACGATATATCGCTAGCGGCGAGGCCACCATGCGCGACTGCTTCTGGAACGACCGACCTGACGACACCCGCTCCAAATGGGGCTGGGACGCCTCCTTCATCAATGGCTTCTTTGGCGCCGAGGGCCGCCCGCGTGGCGGGCGCTGGCGTGGGGGGAGGATGTTCGAGCAGGGCGACCTCCGCTACGTCGTCCTGCGACTGCTCGAGGAGAAGCCTCGGCATGGCTACGAGATCATAAAGGCGCTGGAAGAAAAGTTTGGCGGCGCCTACGCGCCTAGTCCGGGGACCGTCTACCCTACCCTTCAGTTACTGGAGGACCTGGGATACGCCCGTGTGGTTCCCGGCGCTGAGGGCAAAAAGGTTTTCGAGATCACCGACGAGGGTCGTGCCCATCTGGCCGAGAATCGCGAGACGGTGGACACCATCTTCGAGCGGATTGCCAAGCTCGTCGGCCACTTTCTCGACGAGCCAATGGCCGAGGTGCACGGCGCGTTTCGTCGCGCCGGCAAGGCGACGTACAGCCGGGCCTCTGACGGAGCGAGCAACCCGGAGCTCCTGAAAAAGATCGCCGAGATCCTCGACCGGGCGGCGAAGGAGATCGAGGGGCTTGCCCGCACGACGACGATTTGAATCCGGATGCTGGCCTTCGGCGATCACGCCGCCTCGGACGATTGGACCGCCTCCTCGGGCTCAGTGATTCGTACGGGAAGTACCATCGCATTCATGCCGGCGAACTGCATCCTCCGCTGTAGCTGATAGGCGGTCTCGTTGTGCAGAATGCGCTGAAAGAACCGTTCGCGCTCGAAAATCAGTTTCCCGAGGAAGAACACCGCTCGCGGATACTCCGATAGGATGGCTCGGCAGACCTCCTCGCCCTCGTCCAGCACGTCAGTGCCGACGCCCATGCGCGATTCTGCGGCGAGTCCGAATCGATGGGCCAGCGCGACGTATTCACCGAGCGACTTCTCAGTCGCCGCGCGCAGACGGTCGACTTCCTCTACTCCCTTCATCGTCGCTACGTCGATCACGCCGATCGAGACGAACACAACGTTCTTGTAATGGCCCGGGAAGAGACGCTGAATCGTGAGCAGCGCGTGTACGCCGATACCGCCGTAGCTGCCCACGAGGAGGACTGCCGTCGGCCGTTTGCGGTCGATGACCGGCTCGCTCTCGGGAGTCCTCGTCGGCAACGCCTCCATGATGCTGTCGAGGCGCTTCAGATTGTCCTCCACCCTCCGGTAATGATGGCGGATCCGAAAACACAGCGCGACCAGGGCGCCAGTCACGAAGATCGTCACCCAGCCGCCGAGGGTGAACTTTTCGTAAATGATTCCGACGAGAATGCCGAAGCAGAGAATGAACGCCACGCCGTGAATCGTGAGCCCTTTGCCGCGACCAGGCCGACGGTGCCTGAGCCAGTAGCGCAGCATTCCGAGTTGTGACAATGAGAACGTGACGAAGACGTTGATGGAGTACATCGTCACGAGGGCAGTCAGGCTTCCCCGCGTGTACAGAAGGGTGGCGATCGCGGCAATGCCCATCAGCAGGACGCCGTCGCTGATCGTCAGGCGGCTGGAGAGCTGCGCGAATCGATGCGGCCACCACGAATCCGTCGCCATGCTCGACATCACGCGCGGCCCGTCGATGAATCCCGCCTGCGCTGCCACGAAGAGCAGTGCCGCCTCGGCGGCCAGCGACACGACGACGAAGCCGTACCCGATCCGGACGCCGCCCACGGTCCAGCGACCCGCAAATGCATCGAGCAGCACGGCGTTCATCGTCTTGCCCTCGACCGGACGCGTGCCGAACAAGAGGTACAATACGAGAATTCCGCCGGCGGTGAGTGCGAGCGATATGGCCATCAGCGTCATTGTCTTGCGCGCCGTCTGCACCTTTGGCTCGCGCATGATCTGCAGTCCGTTGGATACCGCTTCGATTCCCGTATACGTGCCGGCCCCCATGGAATAGGCACGAACGAAAATCGCGAACAGGCCCATTGCGCCGATCGTGCTCAGCCCGGATTGAAATCCCTGTGAGACATGGGCTGTCACCTCCGGTACCTGATCCAGATGCATCCCGATGCCGCCGATGATCAGGATGGCGTGCGTGACGAGAAAGAGGCCGAAGATCGGCGCGAGTATGGTCACCGATTCCTTGACCCCTCGCAGGTTGAGCACGATGAGCACCATGATGACGGCGCCTTCCAGCAGCAGTTTCCATCGCGCCATGTCTGGCGGAAGTACGCTGAACACCTGATCGGCGCCGCTGGCGATGGATACGGAGATGGTCAGGACATAGTCCACGAGCAACGCAGCGCCGGATACCACTCCCCACCGAGGTCCGAGGAGTTCCGTCGCGACGACGTAGCCGCCTCCACCGAACGGGAATTGTCTGATGATCTGGGAGTAGGCGAGCGAGATGACGAGGACCGTCACGGTGGTCGCGAGCGCCAATCCGATCGCCAGGTACGTGTGCTCGCCCAGCGCGCGAAACGCTTCGTCGGGGCCGTACGCCGAGGATGAAAGCCCATCCGCTCCGAGTCCTACCCAGGCGAGGAGAGCGATGAGTGAGACGGCGTGGTATGTACTGGCGTCCTCCGGATCGCGAGGTTTGCCATAGAGAACGCGTTTGAAACGGGAGGGCATGCGGCCTAAGGTGTGTTCCGGCCAACGTGCTTCCATTCGGAAGCATGATGAGGGTCAACGAACTTTGAACCTTTCCTCATAAAGGGCGCACAAGGAATTGCAGCTTCCACATAAAGATTTCAAAGGAGGTTTGGCGAGCTGAGCGGCTGCCTTTTGCGCGGCGGGTGCGTATGTTGAGGGAGGCCGGGGGCGAATATCGCTCCCGGCCTGCGCCGTTTTCGATGGCGCCTCGAGCTTGCGATCACTTCGACATCCATGTCGTCCGAGACTTCGACATACAGCTCCGTAACCGCGGCCTACAGCACTGAGCCGCCCCCGCGCCCTCCCGCGACCGGCAGGCGACTCGGAGTTCTTACCCTCACTGCGCTTGGCGTCGTCTACGGGGACATCGGGACGAGCCCACTGTACGCGCTGCGGGAGTGCTTCAAGAAAGAGTACGGGATCATGCCGACGCCGGAGAACATCCTCGGCGTTCTGTCGCTGATCCTCTGGTCGCTGATCCTCGTGGTGAGCGTGAAGTACATCGTCTTTATCCTGCGAGCGGACAACCGCGGCGAAGGCGGGATCATGGCGCTACTCGCGCTCCTGCTGCAGCAAAAGCGGCGCGATGACGATCAGAAGAAGCGGATGTGGCTGGTCGCGCTCGGATTGTTTGGTGCCGCGCTGCTTTATGGCGATGGGGTGATCACTCCCGCCGTTTCGGTGCTCAGCGCCGTCGAAGGACTCGAAGTTGGCACGTCTCGGCTCGCGTTCTTCATTGTACCGATCACGCTCGTGATTCTCTTTGCGCTGTTCATGGCACAGCGGTTCGGCACGGCGCGCGTTGGCCACATCTTTGGGCCACTCATGCTCGTGTGGTTCGTGACCATCGGCGCGCTGGGACTGCGGTCGATCCTCGCGGCGCCCGCGGTGCTGGCGGCAGCGAGCCCCATTCACGGGGTGCGCTTCTTCATGGAACATGGCATCGCGGGGTTTCTCACGCTTGGCGCCGTCGTGCTGTGTATCACGGGCGGCGAGGCCCTGTATGCCGACATGGGCCACTTCGGAAAGCGTCCGATTCGGATCGCTTGGTTCGCGGCGGTCCTACCCGCACTCGTTCTCAACTACTTCGGCCAGGGAGCGCTGCTTCTTCGCGATCCGAGCAACGCGAACAATCCGTTCTACATGCTCGCGCCGCCGGGCCTGCACTGGCCGCTGCTGATCCTCGCGACCGCTGCCGCCGTGGTGGCGTCGCAGGCGCTGATCTCTGGCGCATTCTCGCTCACGCAGCAGAGCATTCAGCTGGGTTACTCGCCGCGCATGCAGATCATCCACACGTCCGAGCATGAAGCCGGACAGATCTACATCCCCGAGGTGAACAAGGCGCTGATGGTCGGCTGCCTGCTCCTCGTGCTCTTCTTCAAGAATTCGAGCAACCTCAGCGCGGCGTACGGCATTGCCGTCACGGGCACGATGGCCATCACGTCCATTCTCTTTGCGATCGTTGCGCGGTCGCGCTGGGGCTGGTCGAAGCTGCACGTTGTGCTGCTCACGGGCGGCTTCCTGATCATCGACGTGTCGTTTCTCGTGGCGAACGTGATCAAGATCGAGCACGGCGGCTGGGTTCCGATCGTGATGGCGATTGCCGTGTACACCTTGATGAACACGTGGAAGCGCGGGCGCATTCAGCTCCAGGTTCTGCAGGAAGCGAGTGCCCTGCCGCTCGACAAGTTCGTTGCAAATCTCGACAAGAGTCCCATTCCGCGGGTGCGCGGCACTGCCGTGTTCATGACCTCCAGCCCGGAAGGCGTCCCGGTGGTCATGTTGCATCATCTGAAGCACAACAAGATGCTCCACGAGAGCGTGGTGCTCTTGAGCGTGCAGACGCGCGGGATTCCTGAAGTTCCCGCGGAGCAGTGCCTCACGCTCGAGAAGCTCGGCCACGGCTTTTATCGTATCATTGCCAAGTACGGCTTCATGCAGTCGCCCAACATTCCGGATCTCCTCGCGCGTGCGTCGCAGCAGGGCGTTCCCATCCCGCCGATGGACACGTCCTACTATCTGGGCCGGGAGCGTCTGGTGATGGCGAATCGCGCGAAGATGTCGCGGTGGCGGAAGCGGTTGTTCGCCCTGATGTCGAGGAATGCGCGCTCGGCCACCGAGTTCTTCCAGATTCCGCCCAATCGCGTGGTGGAGTTGGGGGCGCAGATCGAGTTTTAGCGCGTGGCGAACGCCGGGGCGAATTCCGGCAATTCGAGGCAGGCTTCTCGGGATTACGGACCCGTAAAAACCGCATCAGGAAATCGCACCTGCGCACAAGGCTTTCACAGAGACGGCGTGGGCCGTTGGTGCGGTGCTATTCGGTGGGGGCGGTGGCCGCGCGGAGCTCGATGATGAAACGGCTGCCTTCGCCCGCACGCGGCTCGTAGACGAGCGTGCCGCGCTGCGCTTCGATGAGTTGTCGCGCAATGGAAAGCCCGAGACCCGTCCCGCGCACGCCATCGACAACGGACGACCCTCGATAGAAAGCCTCGAAGATTCGCGTTTCATCGCCGGCCGCGACGCCGGATCCTGCGTCTTCGACGGTGAACCGCACACGGCCACCGTCTCCCACGACCCGGAGCGTCACGCTCGCATCCGGCGGCGAATATTTGAGCGCGTTCTCGAGCAGATTGGTCAGGGCGCGCGTGGTGTGCAGGAGATCGAACTCGCCAACGAGAATACTTCCCTCGTTGGCGATGTGGACGTCGATGCGTCCCGCGCCGTGCGCCGCCTCGATCCGCTCCAGCGCCGTTCCCACGACTTCGTCCGCGGTGTTGAGAGCCACATTGACGCGCATCACCCCCGCATTGATCTGTGACAACTCGAGCAGATCGCTCACGAGCTCGTTCAGCCGGTCTGCCTCCTGCTCGATGGTCATGGCGCGCAGCGGATCGCCTCCTCGCCACACCTCATTGGCGATTCCCTTGATGGCGGTGAGCGGTGTGCGCAAATCGTGCGAAACCGACGCCAGGAGCGCATCCTTCAAGCGGTCGGCTCGGCGCAGCGATTCGGCTTCCTCCTCCGCGCTTGCGAGACGCATGCGCTCCACGCCGAGCGCGGCGTAGTACGAGAGGGCGCTGAGGACGCGGCGCTGGTCCGCCGTCACCGTGAACGGGTGCGACGACGAAAGACGGAGCGCGCCAACAACCCGCCCGCGCACGCTGAGCGGAATCCCCAGCGCGATCAGATCGGAGAAGGACGCGGACGCCGGCTCGTCGCTGACTGCCGAATGCAGTGTCCTACCGAGCAGCAACAGCGTGCCGTCCGCGCGTTTGGCCGCCGCTTCGGCCTTGGTCACGATGTACGACAGCAGCTCCAGGTGCTCCTCGTCTGGCGCGTCCTCTGCGGGCGAGCGTCCCGCCAATCGTAGGCCGCCCTCGGCGGAATGCTGAAAGATGGCGCAGCGCTCGGCGCGCATCGCGTCGCGAATCACGGTGGCGATGGCATCCAACGCATCGACGGCGCGCGGGGCGTTCAGTGTTTCCGCGCCGAGCGTGGCGAGACGGTCGATCTCGTCGGCGCGGCGACGCGCGGTCTCTGCCTCGCGACGTTGGCGCTCGAGCAGCTGGGCGGCCACGACTCCGGTCACGAGAAATGCGATCAGCACGAGCCAGTCGAGCGGATCGGCGATCACCAGCGTGTTGTACGGGGGAAGGAACGACCAGTTGAAAATGACAAACGCCATCGCGGCCAACGCGATGCCGAGTGCGCGTCCCTGCGCGGCGCTTCCACCGAGCACCACGAGTAGGAAGGCGAGCGACACATGCGCCTTGTCGAGCCGCGAGCGCACCGCCAGCATTGCGACGGCGACACCTGCGAGGAGAGCGATCCAGGCGAGCCACTGACCGAGGCGCACCCGCGTGCTGGTCATCGCTGTCTCACTCGCCGAGCTCGAACCGATAGCCCACGGCCGACTCGGTGCGAATCATGCGCGGCCGAATGGGATCGAGCTCGAGCTTTCGGCGAAGCTGACCGACGTACACGCGGAGATACTGCTGCGCATCCCCCGCGCCGTGGCCCCATACTGCGCGGAACAGCTGCGAATGCGTCAACGTTTGACCTGCATGTGCGACGAAGACGCGCAGCAGATTCCATTCAGTTGGCGTGAGGTGAATCTCCTGCGCGTCGCGCTTCACCGTGCGACCCACCAGATCGATCGTCAATCCCTCCACACCCACGCTGCCGGCCTGCCGCGACCCAGCGCTGGCCGACGCTGCGCGGCGGAGCTGCGCGCGAATGCGCGCTTTGAGCTCGACCGTGCTGAACGGCTTCGTCATGTAGTCGTCCGCTCCGGCGTCGAGCAGCGCTTCCTTTTCGCGATCCGAGTGGCGCGCCGACAACACGATGATCGGCACGTGAGTGAAGGCGCGCAGGTCATTGCAGACGTCGAGTCCGTCCCGGTCCGGCAATCCCAGGTCGAGCACGATCAGCGCAGGTTGCTCGGCCGCCGCGAGATCGACCCCCGCGGCTCCGGTTCCCGCTTCGAGGACGCGGCGCGCCGTATCGGCTAGCGCATTGCGCACCACGCGCCTGATCTGCGGCTCATCGTCGATCACGAGGATGGAGTCGGCGGCGAACGTCTCGGCGGTCTGGACCATTTTAGAACAATAGCGACCCCGAGTCGTTCGCATCGGGCAGCGAACACCTCGTCTGCTGGGTCACTCTTGTTGCCTCGAGTTCTGGCGCGCGGGCGACACCCGCCGAGCATTCGTTCCGTAGGGGGAGCATCACCCCTGCGGAGCACTGACCATGGTCACCCCGATTCCGTTCAGAGGCCGGTCGCAAGAATCACTCGCTCCATCCACTCAGGCATGCCCCTACTGCTGCGACCAGATTCCGCGCGAGGCCAAAAAGTGTCGCTGCTGCGGTGAATGGGTCGTCGGCACGTCAGCCGGATTCGCCGCGGCCGGACTTCGCCTTCTCGCACTGCTCTGGGTTGGTGTGACGCTACTCGGGGGCGCCGGCCTGTGGTATCTGGGACAGTCGGTACGCCGCTGGGTCTGGATGCATGCCGTGGATGCGCAGATCACGCCGCAGCTCATCGATCTGGGGCTGTACGCATTGATCGCGATCGTGGTGCTCAAGGGATTGATGGTGAGCGTGGGGCTGGGCGTGATGGCGAGATTGTCGCCGCGACGGCCTCGGTGGTGGACCAGGTAAGCGCAGGTCCCTGCCTTGTGCCCGCCCGCAGCGCCGTGCAACATCGCTCGATGACATCGTTTCGCTTTGGGTTTGCTGCGCTTGCCCTGCTCGTGACGCCGGCCGGCACTGCATCGCCGCAGCGCATTACGCCGGCCACCACCATCGCAGTAACAACCGGCGATTCCCCCGCCACCATCATCGCGAAAGCGGCGAACGTCATTCCCTCGCCGCGGCAGCTCGCATGGCAGCGCGGCGAACGAATAGGGTTCATCCACTTCGGCATCAACACGTTCACGGACCGCGAATGGGGTGAGGGCACCGAGAGTCCCACCGTATTCAACCCCACGTCGCTCGACGCACGGCAATGGGTGCGGGCGTTCAAGAGCGCGGGCCTCACTGAAATCGTCCTCGTCGTCAAGCATCACGACGGCTTTGCGCTGTACCCGAGCCGCTATACCACTCACTCGGTAAGAGCGAGTCCGTGGCGCAATGGCCGCGGCGACGTCATGCGCGACGTCGTGAACGCAGCGCGGGAGTACGGATTGAAGGTGGGATTCTATCTTTCGCCCGCCGATCGGCACGAGGCATTGCCCGGCGGCACGTTCGCCAACGGCAGCGCGCCCAGAACGACGCGCATTCCGGAACTCGGAGCTGGCGACACTCGTCGACCGCGCCGGTTCCTCACGTACGAGCTCGACGACTACAACCGCTACTTCATGAATCAGATGTACGAGCTGCTCACGGAATACGGTCCGATTTCCGAGGTGTGGCTCGACGGCGCGCCCGCCGCGGGCACCAGGCAGCCATACGCATTCGGTGCGTGGTACGACATCGTACACCGGCTCGCCCCCAATGCGGTGATCTTCAATCAGAACGTTCGCTGGCCCGGCAACGAGGACGGATTCGCTCGCGAGAGCGAGTGGAGCGTCATCCCTCTCCCCAATGACTATGATGTGCAACCGTCGGGCGACCTCACGGATTCGGATCTCGCCAGCCGGAGCAAGCTGCTCGCACCTGGTGTTCGCTTTCTCTCATGGTACCCCGCCGAAGCCGATGTCTCGATTCGCCCGGGCTGGTTCTGGCACGCGACGCAGAACGACAGCGTGAAGTCGCTCGATGCGTTGATGCGGATCTACTACGGCTCCGTCGGACGGAACGCGGTGCTGATGCTCAACGTGCCGCCGGATCGCCGCGGGCTGTTCACCGACCTCGACGTGCAGCGCCTGAAGGAGTTCGGCCACCGCATCCGCACCACCTTCGCCACCAACGTCGCACTTGGCGCCTCCGCAACTGCGTCTTCGATCTATCGCGGGGATCGCCGGTTCGCCGCGCAAAAGGCCGTTGATGGACGCGCCGATACATACTGGCAGGCGGGTGACGCACACACATCCGTCGAGTTGATCGTCGATCTGCACAAGAGTGCGAAGTTCAATCGGGTGATGCTCGGGGAAAGCATGTCGGTCGGTCAGCGCGTGGAGTCGTTTGCCGTCGACGTGTGGACCGGATCTGCGTGGACGCAAGTCGCAGCCGCGACAACCATTGGCTACAAGCGTCTGCTCTCGATCGACACCGCGCGTACATCGAGAGTGCGTGTCCGCATTTTGGAGAGCCGGGCGGAACCGACACTCGCGACGCTTGCTCTGTTCATGGAGACGGTGATCCAATGAACACCCTTCACCGAGCACGGATCACATGAGCTTCGACCTTGCAGAGGGACGGCGCATCCTCGAACGCACTCCTGGCACACTGTGCACGCTCCTCGATGGACTTCCGGAGTCGCTCACTCGCGCGAACGAGGGGCCGAACACATGGAGTCCACACGAAGTGATCGCGCACCTGATCAATGGCGAGCGCACGGACTGGATCCCGCGCGCCCAGCTCATTCTCCGGCGCGATGCCGAGTCGGCGTTCGTTCCGTTTGATCGCGAGGGATTCTTTGTCGAAGGTCGCGCCACTCCGCTTTTGGAACTGCTGGCACTCTTCGCGCGCCTTCGCACCGACAATCTCGCGGCGCTCGACGCTATGCACATCGGGGAGCGCGAGTTGAATCTCACCGCGCGTCATCCGGGACTCGGGCAGGTGACCCTGCGACAGCTGCTCGCGAGCTGGATCGTGCACGACCTCGGTCACATCGTGCAGGTCAGTCGCACGATGGCGCGTCAGCTGCGCGGCGAAGTAGGCCCGTGGACGGCCTACCTCGCCGTGTTGGGAACGTGATCTCCTACGGGGCGCGCGTCCCTTCGGTCATGACCACGCGCACGGAGTCGGCGGTCTTCACACTGTAGTGCGCGCGCGTCGTTCCAACGAGCTTCCCACCCCGCATGCGCAGAATTCCGTGCGTCGTGACCTGCACGCCCTTGCGAAGCACGCTGGCGTACGGGCCGGCGGCGATCTCGATGCTGTCGCCAGCGACGGAAACAACGCGCACCGGAACTGGCGGCCGATCCGCCAGCGTCATGGTCCAACCGGTTGTGTCGGCGGTCGCGGTGAACGCGTAGTTCACCAGCGTGCTGTCTCCAGTCTCGTTCTTTCCAACGACGTTCCATTTCCCCGCGACCTCCGCGAGGGTGATGGCGGGTGGCGGCACAGGCGCCGGAGTCGCGGCCGGAGCCGCAGCCGTAGTGTCGGCGGGTTTGTCGGCCTTCGCGCAGCCGAGCAACGCAACTGCCGATGCGACGATGACGAGTTGGCGCATGGAGCACTCCCTGTGGGATTGTAGGTTTCCGAAGCGTATGAAAGTATGCGGCCGCTTGGTGTGACCGGCAACGCCCTGGCATCTCACTCCGGTCGCGCGCACCTTTCGACATGCGCATCACCATCCCCCTTGCCGTCCTCATCGCCCTTGCGCCAGCGCGGCTTGCCGCACAGGCCCACAGTCACGCTCCCAACCCCGCCGAGCGGCTCGGGAACGTCCACTTCGCGACATCGTGCAGCGCGTCGGTCGCGCCGCAGTTCGATCGCGCCGTCGCGCTGCTCCACTCCTTCGAGTTCGGCGCTTCCATCCGCGCGTTCGACGCGGTGCTGGCCAGCGATTCCACCTGCGCCATGGCGCACTGGGGGATCGCGCTCAGCCGGTGGGGAAATCCCATGTCGGCCACTGGTCGTGCCCCCGCGGTGCTCGAGCAAGGGCGCCGTATCGCGACTGTGGCGGCGAGGCTCGCCGCGAGCAGCACCGAGCGTGAGCGCGGCTATGCGAGCGCCGTTGGCCAACTGTACGCCAACTACGAGCGTGCCGATCAGCCCACGCGTGCCGTCGCGTACGCGCGAGCAATGGGCGAGCTGGTCGCGAAGCAGCCCGCTGATACGGAAGCGAAGATCTTCTATGCGATCGCGCTCGTTGCCGCCGCTCCGCCGACGGACAAAACGTACGCCAATCAAATAAAGGCTGGCGATCTGCTCGAGGCCCTCTGGATGAAGCAGCCAAATCATCCCGGCTTGGCCCACTACATCATTCACGCCTACGACGTGCCGCCGCTCGCCGGACGCGCGAAGAAAGCAGCACAGCGGTACGCGGGCATCGCGCCCTCCGCCGCACACGCGCTGCACATGCCCTCGCACACGTTCACGCGCGTTGGCATGTGGCGTGAATCGATCGCCACGAACGTGCGATCGATGGACGTGGCGACCCGCGATTCCGCCATTGGCGAGGCGCTTCACGCCTCGGACTACGCTACGTATGCGTATCTCCAACGTCGGCAGGACAGCGCCGCCAAGGCCATCGTCGTCAGCCTCCCCGCCCTTGCCGCACGCCTCGACCTGAATTCCGTGCGGGGCGCCGCGCCGCCCTCCGCCGGCATCTTCGCGATGGCAGCGATCCCCGCTCGGTTTGCGCTCGAGCGCCGCGCATGGGCAGAGGCCGCAGCGCTGCAGCCAAAGGCCAGCGGCTTTCCCTACACGGAAGCGATGACGTACTTCGCACGTGCACTCGGCGCGGCGCAACTGCGAGATACGGCGAGTGCGCGTGCGTCCACCGACTCACTGGCGGCGATCCGCGATCGGTTGCGCACCAACGGCGAGCCGTATTGGGCGGAGCAGGTCGCAATTCAACAGTTGGGCGCGGCGGCGTGGCTAACGCTCGCCGAGCGTCGAAATGCCGATGCGCTGACCTCGCTGCGCGAAGCAGTCCGGCGCGAGGATGCGACCGAGAAGGCCGCGGTAACCCCTGGACCGCTCGTGCCGATGCGCGAGCTCCTCGGCGACATGCTGCTGGAGATCGGGCAGCCCGCCCAGGCGCTGAAGGAATATGAGCAGTCGCTCATCAAGGATCCGAACCGGTTCCGCACCCTGGACGGTGCACGAAAGGCCGCTGCGGCGATGGGTGATCGAGCGAAGCAAAAACAGTTTGCGGCGGCGCTCGAACGGCTGACCGGTACGTCAGCCGTTCGAAAACGCTGAGGGCTTACACGATCACATTCACCATTCGCACGCGCGGCGCGACGCGTGCGCGCTCGAGCAGCTCCGGCATCTCCATCCGCAAGCGATCGAGTTGCGGCCGGACACGGTCAAGCTGCGGACGAATGCGCTCCAGCGCTGGTCCAATGTCCTGGAGCCGCACGCGGACGGCGTCCATCTGGTGCTCGACGTCGGGAAGTTCGTCCAGATGCATGCGGTCCATCGGCGGCATGGGAGGCATCGGAGCAATGTGCGGCATCGCCGGCATGGCCGGCATCGGTGGCATTGGGGGCATCGCGAAACCGAACCCACCACCGTCGCCAAAGAAGGTCATCCCTGAGCGCATGCTCTTCGGGAGATCTCCTGCGCGCGCCACCTTGAGCGTCACGTCCTTGAACTGACCGTTCGAGTACAGCTTGAGCGTCACGTTGTCGCCAGCCTTGAGCGACGAGATCTCACGCATGAGACGCTGCGCTTTTGTATTGCCGAGCCAACGGTCGCCAGCGTCTTCGCGTGCCACACGGAGATTGACTCCATTGATGGCGGCAATCCGATTGCCCTCCTCGATGCCGGCGCGAGCAGCAGGTGTGGAATCGGCGACATTCATGACCAGCACGCCGAGCGTATCGCGCTGGCTGCCCGAGCTCCCGATCCCAAAGCCGAGCATGGGGCGATTGTCCCGATCTTCTCGCGACGTGGAAACCCACTCGCGGCGGCGGAACAGCGAATCGGAATCGGCGGTCTTGACCTTCAACGATGTCGTGCGCCCATCGCGATAGACGCGAAGCTCGACGTCGTCGCCCGGCTTGACCTTGCCGAGTTCGCGCGTCAACCGGCGCGTGAGCGTGCCCGACATCTCGCCATCCTCCACGTCCGCGGCATTCGCGCGGAGGCTCACGCCGTTGATCGCCGCAATCCGGTTGCCCTCTTCGAGCCCGGCCTTCTCGGCGGGACTGCCCTTGGTGATGCTCGTGATCATGACGCCAAGCGTGTCGCGGAGCGTTCCAGTCACCGACGTGCCAACGCCGAGTGCGGCACGGTGTTCGTCGTCCCCGTCGCGGTAGGCGCGTGCGTCCGGTGAACGGCGTGCCTCACTCTCGACGCGGACGCGGCTCTGTGCGGCGGCGGGCTGGGCGGAGGCGCCCACGACAGTGGCGAGCGCCAGAAATGATGTGAATCGCATTGGGAGAATCCTCAGGGTCGGATGGTGCGCGTACCACTCTGACACGGCCGGCGCGGGGGGGGTTGCCTTTGGCTCCAGGAGTCGGCGTTCCGTCGTGGACTCCGCCATATTTGAGGCATGGCCACCACCAGTCCACCCGCCGCGCCGCCGGCGACGCCCGATCTGCATGCGTTCGAGCACCATTGGCAGGATGAAGCCGATGCGGCGTTCCTGTATCGGGTGCTCTCGACCGCCGAGCAAGACCCCGCCAAGAAAGACATCTATCGCCGGCTGGCCGAAGTCGAGGACCGTCACGTGGAGGTGTGGGGCAATCTCCTCTCCGCGAATGGGCGGCAGCTTCGCTCACACCGGCCCACCGCCCGCACTCGGCTGCTCGCCTTTCTCGGAAGGCAATTTGGACCGAATTTCCTGCTCCCGATGCTGCTCGCCGAGGAGGGCCGAGAGGTCAAGGCGTACCTCGACATGCACCGCACCACCGGGAGCGGCGTGGCCGGTCGCGACGAAGCCCTGCTGCTCGCGAAGGAATCCGCGGAACATGCCACGACACTCAACGGAGTTGCAGGACGAACGGGTGAACCGTGGCACAAGACGGGTGCCGGCGGATTCCTTCGCAACGTGGTGTACGGGTTCAACGATGGACTCACCGCGAATTTTGGGCTGGTCGCCGGCGTGATCGGCGCCTCGACCGGCACGCAGTATCATGCCGTGATCGTGGCGGGTGTGGCCGGTGTCATCGCGGATGCACTCTCGATGGGCTCGAGCGGATATCTCGCCGCGCAGAGCGAGCGCGAGGTGTACGCGCACGAGATCGCGATGGAGCGCGACGAGATCGCGCTGATGCCGGAGATCGAGCGCGACGAACTGGCGCTGATCTACGAGGCCAAGGGCATGGACGCCGACTCCGCGCACCGCATTGCGACGCAGGTGATGAGCGATCCGGAAAAGATGCTCGCGGAGCAGGTACAGGAGGAGCTCGGGATCTCGGAATCGGGAACGTCCCCAATGCGCGAAGCGTGGATCACCGGACTGGCGACGGCGATCGGCGCACTGATCCCGGTGGTGCCATTCTTCCTGTTCACGGGACGTGTCGCGGCGATCGTGGCGTTCGCGGTCGCGATGCTGTCGCATTGGCTGGTCGGCGCGGCGCGGTCGGTGTTCACCGGCCGCAGCGTGTTCAAGTCGGGAATGGACATGTTCGTCGTGGGACTCGGCGTTGCGGCCGTGGGGTACTATGTAGGTGAGTGGATCGCCAAGATGTTGTAGGGCTGTCCCTGCCCGCGGCGAAGGTCCGCTGTTTTTCCCTTACTCACTCGAGCGAATGCACAACGCACTTCGGCGCATCGTTATGGCGCTCGCACTTTCCGTCGTTGCAGCGCCAACCCTCATCGCACAGGGCCCGCCGCAAACACCACCACCCATCCCGACGCCGCGCACCCAGTCGGACATGTATGTCCCGCTGTACGGCGTAGCGGCCGGCATCAGCATCCCCATCGGCCGCCTGTCCGACGACCATTCGGCCGGCTATGCGGTGGGTGGACTCGTGGAGTACGCGGTGACGGGGCAGGCGTACTCGCTGCGCGGCGAAGCGCTGTTCCAACGCTTTCCGCTCAAGTCGGGGCGCCAGGGTGATGACGTGAACTATTTGTCGATCGGCACGTCCGTGGTCTATCGCCTGCAGCAGGCGGCCGCGCAGCCGTATGTCGTGGGCGGCATCGGCATCTACAACGCCACGCGCGAAGGCACACGGCCGGGGTTCAATCTGGGAAGCGGTGTGGAGATCCCCTTGACCGGCTTCTCCGCCGTGGCGGAGATCCGCTTGCATGTCATGCTGGCGGATACGAAGCCGCTGCTGGCGATTCCGTTAACGGTAGGGGTTCGGTTCTAACAGCGTAGGACCGTAGGACAATCTTATTAACTCCGTCGCCGCTCTTTCTCCTCTGCTCCCGCGTCCGCCTTCTCCCACACCCGCTCCACGTCGCTCGGCGACAGATGAACCGGCGTGCCGGCGAGGATGCCCGTCACGTTCCGGAAGGGGCGTCCCATGATCATCCCCCCCTTCTCGATGGTGAACTCGCGAATCGCCTTGTCATGCGCCGAGCCGCGCATCTTGAGCACAGTGAGACCTCGCTTCATCTCGCCGAACATCTCCACGTAGCGGAGCAGGATGATCGAGTCGGTGAGCGTGGAGATATGTGTCTCTGTGATTGAGTCACCCCCCATCAGGCTCTCCGTCGTGGAGGTGAACAGGCCCGTGATCTCCTCGTGCTTGATGAACGAGGTGAGGCCGATGACGAACTCGCGGAAAGCCTTGGCGGTGCCCACATGCTCCAGTGCCGAGAGGCTGTCGAGCGCCACCCGGTGCGGCTTGAAGTCGCGTATCGCCGCCTGGATCGTGACGAGCCAGTCTTCCAGACCTGAGACGTCGGGGTAGTCGCACACGACGCGGAGCAGCCCGTCGCGCTCCATCTTGTCGAAGTCGAAGCCCCAGCCGGTGGCGTTGCGCACGAGCTGGTCGCGGCTCTCCTCGAATGCCAGGAGCAGACACCGCTCGCCGTTCGTCGCGCCGCCCTGAAGGAACTGCGTTACGGTGAGCGTTTTCCCAGTGCCCGTTGCTCCCGACACGAGCGTCACCGAATCGCGGAACAGTCCTCCCCCGCACATCTCGTCCAGCGACTTGTTGCCCGACGAGATGCGCACGTCCGACGACTTCATGCTCAGGTGCATCGCCGAGAGCGGGATGACAATGACACCGCCGTCGGGAACGATGGTGAAGGGATACTCGCCCTTCTGGTGGTCGCAGCCACGGAACTTGAGGATCTCGATCGTACGACGCCGGCTCTCATCCTCGAGCACGTTTCGCAGGATCATGACGTTGTCGGCGATGAACTCCTCCACACCGAATCGGGCGATGGGCCCGTAGTCTTCGGTGCGCTCGGCGGTGAGAACGGCGGTGACGCTCATGCCCTTGAGCGCCGAGGCGATGCGAAACAGCTCGCTGCGGACGATCGACTGGTCGGAGAATTGTGAGAACACCGCGCCGAGCGAGTCGACGGCAACCCGCTCCGCCTTCACCTTGCGCACCGCGTGCTGGACGCGGGCGAGCAGTGCCCCGAGATCGAAACCTCCCGACTCGATGGTTTCACTCGACGGGTCGGGAGAAGCGTCGACGAACGCCAACTTACCCTCCGTCTCCCACTTCTCGAGATCCCAGCCGAAGCTGAGCATGTTCTTGCGAATGTCGCTCGCCGATTCCTCGAAGGTGACAAACACGCCTGGCGTGCCTCCTTCAATTCCGGCTGCGAGGAACTGCACCGCGAAGATGGTCTTCCCGCTGCCCGCGGTGCCGGAGATGAGGGTGGTGCGGTTTCTCGGTAGACCGCCCTTGGCGATGATGTCGAAGCTCGAGATTCCGGTGGCGATCTTCTCGACCGCCTTTTGCAATCCCGCCGCGGTCACGAGGCGCCCCCGCCGGCACCGCCGCGTGTAGGATGGACTTCCAGCCCCAGCAGCACCTTCTCCGTATTCGACAGGTCGCCGATCACCCGACGCAGGGGAAGCGGAAGCGACTTGATGAGTGTCGGCGTGGCCAGGATCTTCTCGTCCTCCGCCAGGTCGGGAAACTCGAGTACGTCGATGATCTCGAGCTCGTATTGCCCCTCGAGCTCCTGCTCGCAGATGCGCCGGAGATTGGCGATGGCGGTGCCGGTGCGCGAACTCGCGCCCGTGACGAACAGCCGCAACAAATACTTGCT
>JANMAY010000470.1:0-15564 GCA_031360095.1 Gemmatimonadaceae bacterium | reverse complement strand
CTGCTGCTCGACATCATCAACGGACGGTAGCCCTATGCGTCTCTCATACGTGGTCGCCGCACTCGGTCTCAGCGCCATCGGCGCAAGCGCACAGTCACAAGTATCCCTGGCGTCGCGCGTCGCGCGTGCGCCCGACGGGATCGTGCGTCTCCAGTATCCTGCCCGCTCCGGCGTGTGCGGCGACGGGCGCGACATGGTGGGTTTCCGCAACGCGCTGTTCGCGCACAATTTTCAGTCGTACGGACGTTGGAGCGGGGTAAAGTGCGTGGCCGGACCGGTGCGAGTCGCGCTGACGATCGCGGATGGTCGGGTTGTGCGCGCGCAGACGTTCGTCGGCGGGAACTGGTCGAGCACAACGGAGCGCGTCACGGATCTTGGTGACGTCGCCCCGCACGACGCCACGCTGTACTTCGTCTCCCTCGTGCCCACGCTCGAGGCGTCGACGGGCAAGGATCGGCTCCTCCTGCCCGCAGTCGTCGGCGACGACGACGACGTCATGCCCTCGCTGCTCCAGTTGGCGCGGGACGACGCGCGCGCGGTGCGAACGCGGCGGCAGGCCGTGCAGTGGATCGGTCTGTTGGGCGACGCGCGCGTGCTGCCGGTGCTCGTTGGGTTCGCTCGCCAGGCCGGACAGGACGACGACGACAACTCGAAGTCGGGCATCGGCAATGGCGCGATCGCCGCGCTGAGCATGCTCGAGAACGGCCTCGGCATTCCACCGCTGATCGAGCTGTCGCGCACAGGAAGTGTCGAAACGCGCCGCAACGCCGCCTTCTGGTTTGGGCAGAGCGGCGACCCGCGGGGGCTGCGGCGTCTCCATCAATTGATCGAGGACGACAAGGAGGAGAGCAAAGTGCGGAGCCACGCCATCTTTGCGCTCTCGCACAACGGCGACACGCCAGACGCGGAGTTCGATTATCTGCGCTCGGTATATCCGCGCTTGAACGACGAGAAGCTGAAGGAGGCGATTATCCAGGGCATGGCGGAGGACAAAGCGACCGGCGGCCGCTGGTTGATCGCACGTGCAAAGGATTCGCGCGAATCACTCTCCGTTCGGAAGAACGCGCTCTTCTGGGCCGGCCAACGCGACGTCACGACCAATGCGCAGATCGTGAGCGTCAACCGCGATGCCACGGAACGCTCGCTGCGCGAGCACGCGATCTTCGTGCTGTCACAGCGCCACGAGGACGAGGCTGTGGACGCGCTGCTCCGCATCGCGCGCGACGACACTGACAAGGACATGCGCGGCAAGGCGATGTTCTGGCTGGCCCAGAAAAAGGATGCGCGCGTGACGAAGATGATCGGCGACATCCTGGTGAAATGACCATGCGAGGCACGCGTCGAGCGCTGTGTGTATTGTCGTTGCTGGCGACGCACGCCACACCAGTTCGCAGTCAATCGCTTGCCGACCGTATTGCGGCCGTGAAGAACGGTTTCGTGGGCTTTCACTTCGCCGCGCGTCCCGGCATCTGCGGCGACGGACAGCAGTTCATCCGGATGGGCCGGTCGTACATCGGAAGCAATTTTGGCAACACGCGCGACCTCACGTGCGTGCCCGGGCCGGTGCAAGTTCGGCTGGCGATGCGCGACGGCGTCGTGGAACGGCTCGAGTTCTGGGTCGGACCGCTCCGTGAGCGCGACGGCCAGTCGCTCGGTCCCATTTCCACGGCTGAGGCAGCCCGGTTTCTCATGGACGTTGCCGCGCGCGCCTCAGGCTCGCCGAGCGCGCGGGCAATCCTTCCCGCGGTGCTTGCGGACAGCGCGATCATCTGGCCGGCTCTGGTGACCATCGCTCGCGACACCGACACGCGGAGCCAAGCGACGTTACAGGAAGCCATGATGTGGCTGTCGCGATTCGCGGCCGGCGCGCTCGTCGGCCGTCCCGCCGATCCCACGGTGGGCGAGGACGACGATGACGATCGCTCAAAGGGCGGCCTCAAGACGCACGCGGTTTTCGTGCTCTCGCAGCTGCGCAATCGCGAGGGAGTGCCGGCACTGCTCGACATCGCGCGATCCAACCCCGACCGGCACGTGCGCAGCCAGGCGCTGTTCTGGCTGGGCCAGAGTGGGGACCCCAGAGCGCTGGATCTGTTCGAGTCGATTCTTAAAAGCTGACGACCGAACCGACGCGCGCGCCGAACCGTTGTGCCTACGGACTAGCCCGGCGCACTCACCTCGACCCCGAGGTCGCGCAGTAGTCCATCGTGCAGATCGTAGATCCACCCGTGGACCGTCAGCGGCTGCTTTCGCGCCCACGCGTCGCGAACAACAGTCGTCTGGCTCACATTGGTGACCTGCTCCAATACGTTGAGCTCGCAGAGCCGGTTGTGCCGCTCGACTTCGGTTTCGAGAGCCGCGAGCTCCGCCCGATGCTTCCCCTGCACGTCTTGCACGTGGCGAAGCCAGTTGTCTACGAGGCCGAGCCGGTCGTCGCGTAGCGCGGCGAGCACGCCGCCGCATCCGTAGTGGCCGGTGACGATGATGTGAGCCACACGGAGAACCTCGACCGCAAACTGAATCACCGAGAGGCAGTTGAGATCGGTGTGGACGACTACGTTGGCGACGTTGCGGTGCACGAGCAGCTCGCCCGGCAGCAGCCCCACGATCTCGTTGGCAGGTACGCGGCTATCCGCGCAGCCGATCCACAGGTACTGCGGCGCTTGCTGTCCGGACAATCGCGTGAAAAACTCGGGGTCCTGCCGCGTCATCTTCGCGGCCCACGCACGGTTGTTGTTGAAGAGATCGAGTGGCAATTGCGCCTGGTTGTCGAATGAGGAATCCTTCACGCAATCGAATATGCTCCTCTTCCGCGTCTCATGACAGACTGGATTCCGCGAATCGACTCGCTATTGGGCGAGCTGGACAAACAGCTCCGCGGGGCCGCGCGAGTCGTGCGCTCCGTCTTCAACGAAGGCCCGCTCGAGCTCCTCGCCTACCGCGGGTTCGGCAACGCGCGTGAAGCGCACTTCTACGGGCGCGCACTCGCGAATCGCAACGTGGGACCAAGCAGCGAAGGCGATTCCGCGTTCAAGAATCTGTTCAACACCTATCGCCGGGTGGACAGCGACGCGCTGCCGTTCGCGCAGCTCGCGGTGAAGTTCGCCGGCTCGGGCGCGCTCGTCAAAGCAGACGACGAAGGCTTTTTCACCGGCCATGTGGCAGTGCCGAGCCAGGCAACGTTCGACATGGAGTGGAACGAGTACGAAGTCGAGCTGATGTCGCCGACGACTGCCGGAATTCCCAGCCCGAAAGCCACCGGGGAGATTCTCGTTCCGCCAGCCACCGCGCGGTTCGGCGTCATCAGCGATCTCGACGACACGGTCATTCAGAGCCGCGTCTCCAACTTCCTCCAGGCCGCACGAACGGTGATGTTGGGCAATGCGCGCACACGTCTGCCCTTCCCTGGTGTCGCCGCCTTTTATAAAGCGCTCCATGATGGAGCCACGGGCGACGAGAAGAACCCGATCTTCTACGTGTCGAGCAGCCCGTGGAACATCTACGATGTGATCACCGAGTTCATGGACCTGCAAAAGATTCCACGCGGACCGGTGCTTTTGCGCGACTGGGACATCGGCTTCGGCACGCTCGCGGCGACGCGCCACTTCGACCACAAGGGCGTGGCAATCAAAAAGATCATGCAGCTCTATCCTGCGCTCCCCTTCATCCTGATCGGCGACTCGAGCCAGCACGATCCCGAGATCTATCAAAGGGTCGTCAGTGAATTTCCCGACCGTGTTCGCGCGATCTACATCCGTGACGTCACGAGCAGCCCCGAACGCTCGGCGGCCATTCAGCAGCTCGCGCAGGAGCTCGAGGCCTCACGCACGACGCTCGTGCTGTCGGAGGACACACTCGGCGCCGCCAAGCACGCGGCGGAGAACGGCTGGATCAGCGCCGAGGCACTGCCGTCTGTGCGCGAGGAGAAACGGGCGGACGAAGGAAGCACCAACGAGAAAGTGCCGACCCCGGGAGGCGGCGAGCAGCACTGAGGGGCACAACCGGCGGTTACGGCAGCCAGGTCGTGTGTGCCGACGCCGCCGGGCGCGCTTTCGCTGGTGGAACGTCAGCGGGTTCGCCGACGTTCACGATCGCGATGATGCGCTGCCCCTCCGGAACACTCGCCGCAGCGCGAGCAGTGGGATCACTCATCACGGCGCCGGTTTTGAGGTGCGTGCCGAGCCCGAGCTCCACTGCTTTGAGCGACATGTTCTGAATCGCCATCATGACTGCCGCATAATCCTCTTCGGCCGTTTCGGGGTTGTCGCTGCTGACGACAGCGACGGCGATCATCCCCGGAAGCGCGCGATGCTCCGCGCCGACCGTCTCCCGCATTGACCGGGCAGCCTCTGGATCCTCAATCTTCTTCGCCTTGCGATTCCCGAGTGCGAGCCCGTAGGCGTACCGCGCATCTGGGCCGAGGACGTAGAAGCGCCACGGAAACGACAGCTTGTGATTCGGGACGAGCGTCGCCGCGGCGAGCATGGCCTCGATCTCTTCGCGGGAGACCGGTCGGCTGGTGAAGCGCTTGATGGAGCGGCGGTTCTGAATTGCGTCTGAGAGTTCCATTCAGTGAAAATAAGCGAACGCGCGCATGGATGACTGCAACACGACTCAGATCGCCAATCCAAACTGTGGCGCAGCTTCGGCGGTCAGCGGTGTCTCGTCAGCATCGCCCTCCTCGTAGTACCGCCCAAACTTCACACCGTGACTCGCACACACCGCCGCGAACCGCGCATGCAATCCCTCCCGGTATCGCTCGCCCACCTGATGGTTGCGCGCGTACGCGCGACGATACTTCGCCGCGAGCTCGGGAAACTCAGCCTCGATGAAGGGGAGATATCGGTCTCGCGCGGAGGATTGCAGCCGAAGTGCGCATGCACCGACATACGATGCCTTTGTCGCGGCGATCGACGTCACCAAGGCCTCGATCTGCTCCACAGCATCCGTGATTCCCGGGAGCACCGGCATGCAGTTCACGCCTACCTCGATGTCGTGAGTGCGCAACCGTGCGATGGCACGCAGCCGCGCCTCCGGGGTGGGTGCGCGAGGCTCGAGCCGGCGCGCGAGCTCCCGGTCGACGGTGATGAGCGAGACGTGCACCGACAAGCGAGAGGAGCGCTCGCGAAGGCGCGCCAACACATCGATGTCGCGCGTCACGAGTGGACTCTTCGTGATGATCGTGATCGACAGCCCGCGATGCACCGACAACGACTCCAAAATTCCGCGCGTGGTTCGGAAGCGCCGTTCGGCAGGCTGATATGGATCGGTAGCGGTACCAATCACGATGGTTTCACGATGCAGCGCTTCGCGCACGACAGGTCGGGCAAGAGCGCGGCGCACTAGCTCCGGGGCTTCCCGTTTGACGAGAATGCGCCGCTCGAACGAAAGCCACGGCGGCAACTCGTCAACCGGAAGGGCATCGCCGCCGCCCCGCTCCGCCGCCGTAGCCAGTCGCTCGGCCGTATAACGGTGCGCGTAGCGCGCATAGCAGTACGCACATCCGAACGCACATCCGACGTACGGGTTGATCGACCAGAAGCCCATGCCGGTGGCCGCAGGTCCATTGAGGACGCTCCGCGGCGCCGCTGCGAAGTATCGGATGTCCTTTTGCTCGTGGAGAACGGGTAAGACCCGCCGCGCCGGTGCGGCTTCCTCGAACAGCGACGTTTGGCCAAGTGGAGTGCGTTGGAAGATCACCCCGAGAGTTACCGAATAAACACCGAAGACGCAAGCGGAACACAATTCGCCTACGGTTCTGCCGTGCCACCCCGCCTCGCCCTCCTGCTCGCCACGCTACTCGGCATCGCGGCGTGCAAACGCGCGCCGAGCCGAGCCGAGGCGCTGGAAGCCATTCGGCTCGCAAAGCCCGCGGTCGATACGACCACTGTGGTGCGCCGAGTGTGGACCGATGGACCGCCCTGGTTTTCCTGTGCCGAAGTCATCGCGAAGTTCCGTTCGACTTCCGACAATGCGTTCGTTCGCGATCAGGTCGGGAACTGGCGCGCACTGCTGCTCGCCGATTGGGTGAAGCTCCGCGACTCGACCGCTGGGCAGGTGGTCGATCCCGGTTGGTGCGTCGCGACACTTCGCAACGAGAGCGCACGGGTCAGCGACGGGTGGCGCGCGGTGCGCGGCGATTCGCAGCCAATGGGGTTTCTCCGGCGGGGATGGGACGTGCCCGCCGGCCGTCAGAAGCTGGACGTTGCGGACAAGCCAGTGCTCACGGGCAAAGACTCGGCGACCGCGGAGTATCTCGTCACCATCGTGCCCAATGCGTCGGGAACGGCGCTCGACGCTGCACGAGACACGACGCGCCACCGTGCGCTTCTCAGGCGAGAAGACGGACGGTGGCGCTTCGTTCGCGACTGAGTCGCAGTTCCGAAAGCGTTAGATCGCCGAGGACGCCTCGGCGGCACTCCATGGCTGCCAACCTGGGCGATATTCGCGCGTCAGCCACTGATTCGCCGCGGGAATGTTCGTGATCTTCATTGCCGCGCCGTCGTACAGGATCTTCGTCGACGTGCCGGCGCGCAACGCGACGATGCCCAGCAGCATCGTCTCGGTGAGGCGCGCGGCGTAGTCGAACGGCGAGCTTGCCGTCGTCTTCCCCTTGCACGCCTCGGCCCAGTTTGCCTCGTGCGTTCCCGTCACGCGCTGAATCGTGACCGGAACTTGCGCCGCACGAGCCGCTGCCGCCTCGGGATACACCATCGGATTATTGCCGTACGTCTCGTACGTGATGTAACCCTTGTCGCCGACGAAAATTCCGCCGCCGCCGTCGCCCTTCGGCTTCGGAATGTCCTCGCTGAGCGTCGGCGTGAGGCCGCCGTCATACCAATGCAGCGTGACGGGCGGTTGCGATCCGCGCGCGCCAAATTCGAGACGCGAGATCATGGCGAGCGGATACGTGCCCGGATTCTCTGCGCCACCGCCCCAGGGTGTCGACGACGAGACGACGCTCGTGGGGTACGTGAGACCGAGCGCCCAGAACGGCTGGTCGATGAGGTGTGCGCCCATGTCGCCGATGGCGCTCACACCAAAGTCCACCCAGCCCCGCCAACTGAACGGATGATAGGCCGGGTGATAGGGATAGGCCTTCGCGGGTCCAAGGAAGAGGTCCCAGTCGAGTCCAGCCGGCGGGGACTGCGGATTCTCGGACATGGCCTTGAGAACGGCATTGTCCACCGTGCGCATGTTCCACCGCGGTGGTGCGGGATTCGGAACGCCCATCGCGGGTGCGGGTGGCGTCGCTATGGGAGCAGACGGGTCGGTTGGACGCGGAATTCCCTGCGCCCAGTAGCGCAGCGGCCGGTCCGTCCAGATGTGCACTTCCTTCACATTGCCGATGACGCCCGCTGCGATGAGCTCCACGATGCGGCGTGTGCCTTCCATCGAGTGCCCCTGATTGCCCATCTGCGTGGTGACCTTCATCTCGCGCGCCGTCTTCGCAAGAATGCGCGCCTCGTGCACCGAGTACGTGAGCGGCTTCTGCACGTACACGTGCTTGCCGAGCTTCATCGCCGTATACGCAACGACAGCGTGCGTGTGGTCGGGCGTGGCGACGACCACCGCGTCGATGTCCTTCTGCTTCGAGAGCATCTCGCGGTAGTCGTTGTATTTCTTCGCCTTCTCGTAGGCATCCTTGAGCGCGACGGCCTGCGGCGAGGCCTCGGTCTTTCCCTGCGGCGGCCGCATGCGGCCGGCGAGCGAGCGCTCGACGTATGGGAAATCAACGTCGGCAATGGCGACGATGTTTTCGCCGGCGTTCACCAGCTGCGTCATGTTTTGCATCCCCATGCCGCCGATACCGACCATGGCCACGTTCAATCGGTCGCTCGGAGCGATGTAGCCTTTGCCGCCCAGCACGTGGCGCGGAACGATCATGGGGCCGATGGCGAATGCGGCAGCAGTGGTCGCCGAGCCTTTCACGAAGGTGCGGCGTGAGACGGGAGTGGACTCGTCGGAGGACATTTGGGACCGGCCTCGATGGTTGCGGGATCCGCGCGCGGCACAGAGCTGCGCGCGGAGAAAAGCTACTGCCCGCGCCGTTCCACCGGTAAGGGATGCCCCGCTCCAACGGCCGACCCGAGCGCAACGGTCGCCTGTGCGAGCGCCGGCAGCTTGACCGGCCGACCCGGCTCGACGAGAACGGCAACGTGCAAGTGCACCGGATGGCGCTCCTCCGTGGCCTCGACAATGCCCTGCGTCTCGAGCTCGGCGAGCGCCTTTCGCGTCCACGTTAAACACGGTCCAGGGGGCGGACGCCGAATGTCCACGGCGATGCCGGTTGGGTGGACCGAATGAGGATTCGCGTTGTGGGGCTGTCGGCTCAGCGGACGCTCCGCGCTCGTGACCGTGAGCGGCGTGCCGCATGCTTCGAGGTACCTCGGCGCGAACGCGAGCACGAACTCCTTGGCTTCGCGCGTGGCGTACGAGAACCCGACCCCGCGCGTGAGCTCGTACGTCGCGTCGCCGGTGAGTGCCACCAGCCGCCCCTTGGCAATCGCGTCCGTGACGTTGGTGGGCGTGAGATAGAACGGCATCCGCCGAGAACGTGCGAACTCGTACATCTTCTCCACGCTCTGTTTGGAACCATGGAGCTCGGGGGGCACTTGAGGACGACGCGAGCGTCCGCGCTGCGCCTCGAGTGGCGATGCGAGCGCGACCGCAAGCGAGATCAGGACGAGCGCGGTGGACCGGCGAATATGCATGAGCGTCATACCGCTCTCTTTCGCAGACACGATGCCACCGCCCCAGGTGTGACCGCGATGTTACTCCACCGGCGGTCGGCGGCGTTCGCCGTCGCCGCGTTCACCGCCGTCGCCGCCAAGTCCGCGGCCCTGCGGCGCGGTCTTCACCGTGCTGGGCAGCTTGTCCCACTGCTCCGGCGTGAGCACAGCCTTGAGCTCTGATATTGCGCGCTCGGCGAGCTTGCGCGCGTCGTTCGTCTTGCCTTGCACCTGTGCGCCAATCACCTGCGGATTTGGTGCCGTGCCGGCTCCAGCTAGGATGTCGGCGATCTGTGAGATGAGCTTGTCGGCAATCGGTGCGAGCGTATCGGACAGCGCCGTCAGTTGCCTCTTCTGGTCCGCCGAGAGCGCGAGCTTGAGCGAATCATCCAGCGAGATCGTCGTGAGGAACGGATTCGGAACGAGGCGAGCCATGCGCGCCTTGAAGTCCTCGCGTGTTTGCGTTTGGCCGTTCTGCCCTCCGCCGAAGATGCGAGCGAGGTTCTGACGCGCGGGATCCTGTCCTACGCTCAGCCGGCCCTGGAGACCGACCTGGAACGGCACGCGATACGGACTGTTTCTCCCGTTCGCGACGCCGAAGTGTTCGTTGACCTGATAGCGAAACGTGCGCTGCGTCGCGTCGAAGCCTCGCACGAACAGCAGTGTGCGGTCGGGAATGATCGGTTGCCCCCACCCCCGAAGGTTGTCGGCACCGTGCAGCAGCTGGTCCAATCCGACGAGCCCGTTCTGCAACTGCAGCGACAGCGTCAGGCGTCGCGCCAGGCCGAGCACAGAGGGACGAAAGTTCAACTGCATGTCGAGCGATGGTGTCCACGGCGCCGAGCAGCTGTTGCGTGTCGCAATGCGATTGACCTGTGACGTGAGGCAGTTGCCCACGCGGCCCGGTGCATTCGACATCACGCGCGCGATTCCGTTCGCCACGGCGGTATCCGAAGTGGCCGCCGGATCGAAGATGAATGCGCGGTCGTTGCGCGAGCCGTCGCCGTTGACGTCGCCGCTGACCGTCGGCGTGTACCGTTGCCCGCCCGCCATTCGCGCGATTGCCGTGACGTCGAGCCACGCGCGCGCCGGGAACGTGATCGTGCTGATCAGGGAATGCCGGCGCTCCAGGTCAGAAGTCCCCCACTGGAGCACGTTGGGATCTCCCGCCGTGGACGCACCGCCAAAGCCTCCACCGCCGCCACCACCTCCACCAGCGCTGAATCCGTTTTGTTGATCCCGTGCGCGAAGGAAGGTGTACGATGCACTGACGGTGAGACCTTTCAGTGTGACTCCGCCGATGGACGTCGTCACCTGCGTGGAGATGGAGCGCTGTCGTGACGTGAGCTCACTCACGCTGCCATACCGCGGCTGAAGGCGCGATGACACGATGGACGTGGCGCCTGTAGATGGAATGATGGCGGTTGGAGGACTGAATACGGGCCGCTGCCCTTCGTTTGACAGGGTGAACTCGGGAGTCGCATCGAGGTTCAGATCGTGCGACCCCGTCTGATTGATTCCGTAGGCGAGTGAACCATCGATTGAGAGGTTGTAGCGATCGAAGAAGCGTCGGCTCGCGCCAAGCGACGCGCGCCAGACTTTCGGCGCACTGAAGCCGTCCTCGAATATCGTCACGTTGCGCCGTTGGTTTTGCGCCGGAAGTGTAATCGGTCCGCTCGCTGTGCACTCGCTCGGGATATTCGCTGGGTCGGCGAGATAGGCGCTCCAATCAGGAGTCGGCACCGCGCTCCCGATGCACGTGATCTGCGACTGACTGCCGACGAGCCCCGTTGCGTCGACCGCCGTCGCGACGAGGTTGGACGAGATGCGTCCGCGGAACTCGCCAATACCCCCGCGCAATATCCAGCTCGACGCGTTGAAGCCGCCGAATCCTCCTCCGCCGCCGCCACCGCCGCCGCGATTCCCCTGACCACGCCCTGGCGCTTCGGCGGGCACCCCCACGAAGTACGTGAATCCCACACGAGGGCTCAAATGCACTTCGGACGGTGAATGATCGGTGCGACGACCGAACAGCTGCTCTACGTCTGGATTGAAGTCGGGATCGCGCGGGAAGCGCGTGGCCTCGAGGCGGAGACCGTAGGTCAGCTGCAGCGCGGTCGACCGACGCCACGCGTCGCCCAGGTAGAGCGCAGCATTGTTGCTTCCCGCAAGTCGATCGCGCCCGGAGATGGTGCGCGTGAACTGCGACGGACGATTCGCCTCGAAATCGGCGAGCGAGTTATAGGAAAAGGTCCCGTACCGATTCGGAATTGTTCCCACGGTAGCGCGATCGCCATTGACCAGCGCACCGAGTTTCACGCGATGGGCGCCACCGGTGCTGACCCAACTCACTTCGTCGCTGGCTTCGAACAAACGGCTTCGTGACTCCTGCGGCAGCGACGGATTTCCACCGAACTGGAGATTCGTGACGCTCCGCGTGCCGTCGGTCAGAATCGAAGCGACAGTCACCCGTCCATCGGGTGCGATGAGATACGGCTCCGTGTTCTGCCGATCGGAGGATTGATAGAGTCGCGCCTCGTTGATGAATCCATTGAGGTGCGAGGTGAGCGTGGCCATCGCGCCGCCACCCATCGTCCGCAGATTGCCGCCGGTGCTGGGTACGGCGAACGCGGAGATGCGTGTTCCGTCCTGAAGCGAGCCGCGCCAGTCACCGCGCACCGTCAACGTGTGCAGATCGCCAATCGACCAGTCGAATCGCGTGATCGCGGACGCATTGTCCACCAGCCGCTCGTCGGGCACACCGGGCAGCGTTGCGCGGACGCCGAGCTGGTTCAGGCGCGCAAGAAATCGGCTCACCGAATCGGGACTGGCGCCGAGTCGCGAGAGCGTCACCGCGTTCGCGGCGAGCAGCGACGAGAGTGGATTGGTGCGACGGGACACCGAGCCGGCGCCGAACAGGAACGCCTCGTCTTCTACGATAGGACCACCGGCGCCGAAGCTGAGCGAGTTCTGTTGATATTTCTGTCCAAAGGTGACGGATGATTCGTCGACGAATTCCAGCTCGGGATCGCGCAGCGCGTAGGTGACGACGCCCTGGAGGTTGTTGGTCCCACCGCGGGTGGTCGACGCCACCTGTCCGCCCGTGAATTGCCCTCGGCTCACGTCGTACGTACTGGTGATGACGCGCGTGCTTCGCACCGCTTCCTGCGGCACGGTGCCCGAGCCGAAGCTCAATCCGTCGAGCGTGATCTGATTCTGATTCGTCGGTTGGCCCGCCACGGAAAATGCGGCCACGGTGGAGTCGGTGGCGGTGGTGCCCACGACGCCAGGCATCAGTGCGGCGACAGACGCCAAATCGCCCTTGTCGACGGGAAGCCGGTCGAGCTGCGCCGGTGAAAGATTGCGTTCCGTGCTGCCCGCGGTGGGACGATCGTTCTGGTCGCCGCGGTTGTTCGTCGCGCGCACCTGCACCGCCGCGAGCACCTGCGCATTGCGCGACAGCCGAATGTTCGCGACGAGCCGGTCTTCATCCGCCTGGCGCTGTACGGTAGTAGAGTACGGCGCGAACCCGATGTAGGTGACGCGCAGCTCGTACGATCCGCCTCCATCCGGAAACAGCACCGAATACTCGCCGCGCTCGTTCGTCGTCTTGCGACGCGTGATGCCCGTTTCCAGCGACTTGACTTCGACGCGTGCTCCAATGACCGGGAGAGAGTCGGGCGTTGTCACCTTGCCCATGATGATGTCCGTCGTCGATCCCACCTGTGCACGCACAGGGAATGCGGCAAGAACGACCACCGCAAGTGTTGCAAGCAGCGACGCAGCAAACGAACGGGGACGCATCACGAACAGCCTGGAACGAGGAGTTGGACGCGCCGGTCGTGCGCAGTCTCAGTCGCTTGTAGTACGTGCGCGCACGCGCGATCCGTTGGTTCGTTCGGCAGGATCGTCGAGCGTGATGAGCGATCCGGCGATCGCACCGCGCACGGCATCCACCACGTCTCGAGATGCATCTCGGACGATTCGCGCCACCGCGCCTAGCGTGCTGCCCACCACGCGCGCGGTGTCGAGCGTGGGCTGACCGCCGTCGGGATAGAGCGAGCTCATGATGCGCGACCGAAGCGACAGCGCGATGGGCGTGGCGAACGCGAGCGCGTTGAAGTGCGGGTCGTAGTGCGTCCCGAGACCTTCGATGAGCGTCGCCGTTCGCGCGAAGTACACGAGCTGGCTCGGCAGCACGATCGGCCAGTCGTAGAGCTCGGCGAGCACGTCCGTCGCGAGCAGCTCGACGCGCTCCCGCGTCGTCGTTCGCTGCGCCGCAACGGACAGCAGCGCGGACGCGAGGCGCTGCACGACGAGTGGGTCCGCACCCGTCACCACCAGACCGAGGCGGTGAAAGCACGCGGCGAGTGCATCGGGATCGCGCTTGATCGCAGCGAAGATCGCCGACACCAGTTCGCGCCGCAGCTCGAGCGGCACGTGTATGACCATGCCGAAGTCGAGCAGAATGATGCGGCCGTCGGCGGAGACGTGCACGTTGCCGGGATGCGGATCGGCGTGAAAGACGCCGTGCACCAGCATCATTCGCGCGTACAGCTCCATGACTTGGCGCACGAGGCGGTCGGGGTTCACGCGGCCCTCAGCGATCCACGCGTCGAGGCGATCGATGCGCTGGCCCGGACAGTACTCGAGCACGAGCACGCGCTGCCGGACCATGGGTATGACGACGCGCGGGATCTTGACCGCGGCCCAGCCCGCGAAGCTCGCTCCGATCGACGCCGCATGCGCGGCCTCTCGGCGGAAATCCATTTCCTCTGTAACGCGCGCCGCGAACTCCTCGATGACGACCCGCGTGCCGATGACGTGCGGATTGGACCACCACCGTTCGACTTGTGCGACGATGGCGGTGGCCGCACGGATGTCCGCCGCCACAAGCGCTTCGACACCGGGCCGGAGAACTTTTACGACGACTTCCTCACCATCGTACCGCGCACGGTGCACCTGACCCAGCGACGCTGCGGCGAGTGGCTCGCGGTCGAAGCGCTCGAATAGTTCCGACGCGGGTGCGCCATACTCGTCGAGGATCGTCTGCTCGATCTGCTCCACCGGAATTGCGGGGACGCGGTCAGTGAGCGTCGTGAGGGCACGCGCGTAGACAGGCGCGAGCAGGTCGGCGCGCCCAGCGAATACCTGCGCCATCTTCACGAACGTGGGACCGAGCGCGGCGAGCGTGGCAACGAGACGAGCAGCGCGACGCTCGTGCTCGTCGGCGCTTCGCAGTGTGGGTGCACCGAAGAACAACCAACGCCGGAAATCGCGGCGAAACGCGACCGCGAACGGGAGAAGCCGATAGACAATGACGAGGAGGCGCATCCTTACGGGACGTGGACCGGGAACGGGGGACCGTAAGCGCCGAGCCGTTCCGGATGGCGGTTCACGGTTCACGGTTCACGGTTCACGAAGTCGTTGCGGATCAATACCCCGCTGCCGACACCATGCTTCGTACGCCTGCGGCATGATCTCGGATGGCGTAATCTCGCTCCGCCCCCCCCAGAACACATTCGTGTACGAGACCGGAATACCCGCCTCGGCGAGATGCCGGTCGATCGCGTCCTTGTGTGCAAGCACAACGGATTTCTCCGTGCCGTGCGCGACCGCCATGACGTTCACGTTCGCGAACTCCGGTCCGCCTTCACGCCAGTACGCGTGCGTGAGGATGTGATGACGTCCAACTTCGCGGCCCGCTTCGATCTCGCGTCCCTCCGGCACGCGCCAATGAAAGAGCGCGTTGTAGCGCGTGACGCGCATTCCCGTGGCCGATGGCTTCACGTGCTCGAGAAATGTCGAAAAGCGCCCGATGACGCCGCGCTGCGCCAGGCCCTGTGCCGTCGAGAGAAATTCCTCGTACGCGATGCCCGCCGCGTGCGCCCGAGCACGCCAGGGGTCGCTCGCGATCTCATCGATCGCAAACTCCTTCTTGAGCGCGTCCAGCACTCGCCATTCAGTCTCGGACAACTGCGCGATCTTCGTGTCGAGCACCGCGCCCGGCGCGTCCGACCGACTTCCCGGTTCCATGCCCTTTCGACGCACGTGGCCCACGCCCAGCGCGAATAAACGCTTCGCCGGCATGATGCGAAATGCGGTGGCACCGATCCAGCTGGCGAGATACTCGCAGTGCCGCTGCATCGAAAATCCCTGCGGCACTTTAAGCGTGGTCCACAACCGGTATACCGATCCGGGGGTCTCCGCGTCCGTCGACCTGATCACGACGTGTCCGGAGAACGGGTCTTCCGCGGCAAGCAGGTCGAACGCGGGCTCGAGTTTCTCCGCTGGGACCTGCCATGCGACGAGTGCGCCCGGCGCGAGGTTCGTCGCCATGAGCGTCTGACGAATGCGACGCACGACGCCCGCCTCCAGCATTCCGCGCAACCGCTCCAGCACGGTGTCGATCGGCAGTTCACTCAGGCGAGCGATTTCCTCGAAGGGATCGTCGAGAAAGCCCGCAATACGGTCCTCGCTCACGGCAAGGATGCGGGCGTTGACTGGATCGGAGATGTCGGTGGGGAGCAGCTGGGACATGCTTGAAAGCTAGTAGGACGGTAGGACCGTAGGACCGTAGGACCGTAAAAAGCAAAACGGCACGCCGAATTCATTCCGGTGTGCCGTTTGTAGTTCCGGTCCTACGGTCCTACGGTCCTACAGTCGTTCAGTATCCCGGCAACTTGTGTCGCACCTCACGCGCTCCCGCCGCGACCCCTGCGCCAACGGCAAGCCCAAGAGTCAGTGCCGTACCAACACCGACCAGCGGAATCAGCGCCACAATCGGCAGCGCAATGAGCGCGGCGGCGGCGCCGGCAATGAAGGGAGCAAACGT
>JANMAY010000404.1:0-4187 GCA_031360095.1 Gemmatimonadaceae bacterium | reverse complement strand
TCGAAATCGAGGAACGGAAACAGCGCGTCGCTGCTTTCACCGAGAAAGTGATCGCTCGACTTCAGCCAAGTACATCGACGACCGCCCGCTGAACGGTCAAGAAAATCGGTAACACGGGGGCGGCGCTTGCGTGCGAGGCCGCCATCAGCCACCTGCTAGACACCAACATCCTCTCCCGGAAGTACCTGGCTCATCGTCCTCTCGTGTCTCGGCTCCTCTCGATTCGGAGATCGTTCGTGCACAATCGCACCCTGGCGGCAGTGTTCGCGGTGGCGTCAGCAGCACTCGGCGGCTGCGCTCCGTTTCAACAGCCGATGATCCGGCGCGGTGTCGCGCAGGCGGCGGCGAGGACGATCGGTGACACGGCGGCCGTGGTGCTCCGGTTCGGCCGCGACACCGCGGCGGTGGACCGTATCATTTGGGCGGATGCGCCTGCGGCCGGGCGAACCGTGACGGGGCGCGCGGTCGTTGCGCGCACGATGGGCGTCGACTACCGCGTCGCACTGGACGCGGACGGGCTGGTCACTACTTACGCCTTCGAGATCAGCCCGCCGGCGCGCGCGGTGGCGGACAGCGTGACGTTCGCACCGCCCTCGACTGACAAGCCGGCCAGCGTGGTTAGCCGCGGTCGCATGCCGCTCTGGAACGCCACGCCGGGGCTGTACGACGTGCTCCTTCGCAGTGCGCGTGCACGTGTGCGCGACACACACGCGACAGAACGGCACGCCGATACCGTTGCAGTGCCACTCTTCCGCTTCGGGGCGGCGAGCCCTCGCGATACGGCCGTGGTCACGTTCGTGGGACGCGACTCGGCGCGGGTAGAGCTTCGGACCGATGGCGCACTGCCGGTCGAGTTGCTCGCCCAAGTCGATGACCAGGGCCGCCTCGTGCGGGCCGAGGCACCGGCGGAGGGCTGGACGGTGGAGCGCGTGCTGGCATTACCCGCGTCTGCCTACCCACTCGCGCCCGCGTACGGAGCGCCTAGCACCGCGCCGTATGTCGCAGAGGAGGTGCGCCTCGACGTTGGCGGCGGGGTGACACTCGCGGGCACGCTTACGCGGCCGGTTCGCGCGTTGGCGGAATCCGGACGCGTGCCGGCCGTCGTCTTCCTGCACGGAAGCACCGCGAGCGATCGCAACAACGGACGGTTACCGCTCCCGGGTTTGTTCTGGCAGCTCGCCGATACGCTCGCGCGCCGCGGGATCGCTGTGCTCCGCTACGATCAGCGGGGGATTGGCGGATCGAGCGGCAAGTCGGACGACGCCACCGTGCAAGTGCGGGCGGCGGATGCTCGGGTGGCGCTCGCCTACCTACGTCGGCGCTCAGATGTGGCCCCCGATCGCCTCGGCGTTCTCGGCATCAGTGAGGGCGCGCTGGCCGCGATGCTCGTTGCCGCCTCGGAGGAGGCTGCCGCGACCGGAACGTTATCGGGCGTGATCGCGGGGGAGCCGTCCAACAGCAAAGTCGCATACAAGCCTCTTGTGCACGCGGCCGTGCTCGTGTCGTCGCCTGGCCGAACAGGGCGCGAGTTGAGCGCGTACCAGAACAAGGTGCGCGCCGAGCGCTTCATGGGGCTTAGGGACTCCGCCCTGACGGTGGCGCTCGCAGCCGCACGGGCGGAGGATGATTCGGTGCTACGGCTCGGCCGCGGTCACGAGGCGGCGCTGCTCGCGTTCGACCCCGAGGCCGCCGCACGCGGTGTCCGGGTACCGGTCCTCGTGGTGCACGGGGCCACAGACCTCCAAGTGCCCGTCGAGGACGCGGCCAAGCTCGCGACCGCGCTCCGGGCAGGAGGCAATGCGGGTGTGACGGTGCGGGTGTTCCCGGGCGTCGATCACGTGCTGATGGCGGACTCGAGCGGCGACTGGAGGCGCTACATCGCGGTGCCATCCCTCATCGCGCCGGCTGCGGTGCGCGGCACGATCGCCGACTGGCTCGTGCAGCAGCTGACCCAACCCGTGCGTTGAGGCCGGCGCTCCGCAGATGCCCACGGCCGCGCGTCCCCGGTTCGTAATTCCGCCGGCAGCGCGTTTGAGCAAGCGGGATGATGGGTAACAAGCGTGTCCGCGCTTTCGAGCAACAGTTCGTGAAGCTACAGCAGCTGCACCGGATCCCGATCCAACGTCATCCGCAATCCGAGCTGCTTCGGCACCTCGAACCGTTCCACCAGATAGCGCGCAACGCGACCGAGCTCCTGCGGGCGCTCCGCTTTGATCAGCACATGCCAGCGCCACCGGTTCTTCACGCGCTCCACAGGACATGGCGCCGGACCGATGATCGTCACTCCCGGCGCGGGGCGTGCGGCGAGGAGTTTGTGCAGCCACGCGGCGGCACGTGTCGCCGTCTTCGCCGTCGCGGCCTCCTGCGTTCCGCTGAACACCACATTGGCGATCCGCACGTTGGGCGGATACGCCGGATGATCTCGGCCGGCCAGCTCTTCGGCGACGAACGCGTGATAGTCGTGAGTCAGCGCGTAGCGCACCGCGTGATGCGATGGTGAGCGCGTCTGTATGATCACCGCGCCGCCCTTCGGACCGCGTCCCGCACGACCCGCGACCTGACTGAGAAGCTGGAAGCATCGCTCCGACGCGCGAAAGTCCGGCAGATTGATGCCGACGTCCGCGTCGATCACGCCAACCAGCGTGACGTTCGGGAAATCGAGCCCCTTCGCGATCATCTGCGTGCCGAGGAGGATGTCGACCTCGCCGCTGCTCACGCGGTCGAGAATCTCGGTGTGCGCCCACTTGCCGCTGGTGGTGTCGACGTCCATGCGCGCGATGCGCGCGCTCGGATACTGCTCGCTGAGCAGCTGCTCGACCTGTTGCGTCCCGAGTCCACGCCGGCGAAGGCGCACGCCGCCGCAGCGCGCACAGGTGAGCTGAAGCGCTTCCGAATGGAGGCAGTAGTGGCACACCAACCGCTCCGGCGTGCGGTGATAGGTGAGACTCACGCTGCAGTTCGGACAGACGGCGACATCGCCGCACTCGCCGCATTGCACGAACGCGGAATAGCCGCGGCGGTTCAGCAACAGAATGCTCTGCTCCTGCTTGGCGAGACGATCGCGCAGCGCCGCATCGAGCGGCGCGCTGACCGCCATGGCGAATGCCGCGTCGGCGTTGGAGATGTCGGTCGGCCCCGGCTTTGACGCGTCCGCGCGAAGGTCCACCACCTCCACGAACGGGAGCTGCGCGCCGCCCGGGCGCTCGGGCAGCGTCAGCAGCGCATACTTCCCCGACTGCGCATTGACCCAGCTCTCGAGACTCGGCGTCGCACTGCCGAGCACGACGACCGCGCCCGCTTCGCGACCGCGCACAATGGCGACTTCGCGCGCGTGATAGCGCGGCGACTCTCCCTGCTTGTAGCTGCCCTCGTGCTCTTCGTCGACGACGATGGCACCGAGGTTCTTCAGCGGTGCGAAGATCGCCGACCGGGCGCCAACGGCGATGCGCTTGTCGCCGCGCTGAAGCGCGAGCCAAGCGTCGTAGCGCTCACCGTCGGAGAGTGCGCTGTGGAGCACCGCAATGCTGTCGCCGAACACAGCGCGAAAACGATCGACGGTCTGCGGCGTGAGCGCGATCTCGGGAACGAGCACGATCGCCGTCTTTCCCTCCTCCAGAACGACGCGCCGCAACAGCTCGATGTAGACGAGCGTTTTCCCGCTGCCAGTCACGCCATGCAAGAGCGCGACCTGGCCCGGTGGTGCCGCAGCCAGCTGCTGTATCGCGTTGCGCTGCGCGTCGCTCGGCACGTGCGCATCGGGCAGACGCTGTGCGCGGGAGAGAAATGGATCGCGCTCGACGGTCTCGGTGAGTACGTCGACGAGCTCGCGCGACACGAGTCCTTTCAACACGGACGCGGAGAAATCGAGCTTCTCGTTGAGGAGCTCGACCGCGGCTCGCCCGCCAACCGCCTCGAGTAGCTCGTAGAGCGCGCGCTGCTGCGGCGCACGCGCAAACACTTCATCGCGCCGGAGCAGCGATGGCAGCTCGGTCTTGAGCTGGACGACGCGTCGCGTCTTTCGCGAGGGTACCGGCACGCTCGCCCCCGTGAGCGCCGCGGGAAGTGCGGTTCGCAGCGCAACACCGAGCGGCACGATGTAGTAGTCCGCAATCCATTTGCAGAGGGCGAGGATCGTCTCGTCCATCACTGGCGCATCGTCCGGCGCAGCGGTGATGTCCTTGACCTTC
>JANMAY010000397.1:0-2377 GCA_031360095.1 Gemmatimonadaceae bacterium | reverse complement strand
CCTCGATCATCGTCACGCTTGCGATGCTCGTCGCCTGGCGGGATGGTCTGCGTTGGCAGACCGAAGGTGCGTGGGTGCAGAAGCTGCCCGCGGACTTTCAATGGCTCGGCCTGTCGCCATCGTCTGCGTACTGGGTCATCGTGCTGACGTCCATCGCAGTCACCGTGGCCGCGGGCTGGATGCTGCGTCACCTCCGCATCGGCCGCGCGATCTATGCAGTGGGATCCGATGCGGAAGCTGCGCGACTCGCCGGTATCGAGCCACCGCGCGTCGTCGTCGGCCTTTTCGCGGTGATGGGCGCGCTCGTGGGGCTCGCCGCGCTGCTCAATGCTGTGCGCTTCAACGAAGTGCCGAGCAATGCGGGCACAGGACTGGAGCTGAAAGTCATTGCGGCAGTGGTTGTCGGAGGCACGGTAATCACCGGCGGCCGAGGCACGCCGTTCGGCACGCTGATCGGTGTCGCATTGCTCGGCACCATCGGAACCGCGCTTTCATACGTGGGCATCAATCCCTTTTGGGAGAAGGCAGTGCAGGGCGCAATCATCCTGGCCGCACTTGCGGTCGACGTTGCCCTCGCTCGGCTCGCCAGGGGCCACCGTCCACCGCGGAAGGCGATCGTTGTCGCACCCTGAGTTCGCGCCGCCGCTGCACGTGCGACTCTTTCCGAACAAGGAATGGGTGCTGCTGCTCGTGCTCATTGTCGAGTGCGCAATATTTGCGACAGTCGGGCACAACTTCTGGACGGCGGGAAACGCCTTCGAGGTCACCAGGCTCGCAGTGGAAGTCGGGCTGCTCGCCCTGGCGCTCACGCCAATCATCGTGACGGGCGGAATCGACCTGTCGGTTGGATCCATGATGGGATTGTCGGCCGTTCTGCTCGGGTATCTGTGGCGTGACGCGGACGTCGCGATGCCGCTCGCGATCCTCATCACCCTCGCGTGTGGAGCGTTGGGAGGCGCACTCAATGCCGTGATGATCGCGCATTTCAAGTTTCCGGCGCTGATCGTTACGCTCGGCACACTGTCGCTCTTCCGTGGCATCGCGGAGGGGCTGACCCGCGGCATCGAGAACTACTCGGGCTTCGCGTCGGGATTCCTGCTGCTCGGCCAGGGCTATGTCGGCGCCTTGGTGCCGACGCAGCTCTTCGTCTTCGTCCTTGCGGCGCTCGGCGCCGCATGGTGGCTGCACCGGACGAGCTTCGGGCGCACGCTCTACGCCATCGGGCACTCCGCCGAGGGTGCGCGATACGCCGGTGTGCGCGTGAGCCGACGGTTGACGATCATCTATGTGCTGTCCGGTTTCACAGCGAGTCTCGCCGCGATCATCTACGTGGCACATCTCGGCCAGGCCAAGTCGGACGCGGGCACCGGATTCGAGCTGATGGCCATCACGGCGGTACTGCTTGGCGGCGCGTCCATTTTTGGCGGACGCGGCACGATCCTCGGCACCGTGCTCGGGCTGTTCAGCATCATCCTGCTTCAGAACGGACTCCGCCTCGCGGGCCAGCCTGCCGAGCTGGCTGGAATTCTCACCGGGCTTCTGCTGATCGCGACCATTCTCGTAGACGTCCTCTCACGGCGTCCGCGTGCAGTATCCGTCATTCACGACACTTCCGAGGACGAGAGCGACGTGCGCAACTCACAGGTGGCCGCGCTCAGCGCGGTGATTCTCGCGGGCTCGCTCATCGTGGCGGGCAGCAACTGGTTACTCGTTCGCTCGCTTCGACAGGAGCTCCGCGGCACGAGCACTCCGCCTGCGAGCGCGACCTCAACCGCAAGCGCGAAGCGACTCGTCATCGCGCTCATGCCGAAGGCGAAAGGTGATCCGTACTTCATCAGTGCACGTCAGGGCGCCGATTCCGCGGCCAAGGCACTCGGCGTCGAGCTGCTGTGGGACGGGCCGACCGATCTCGATCCGGCCAAGCAGAACGAGATCGTCGAGGCGTGGATCACGCGGGGCGTCGACGCCATTGCCGTGAGCGTCGAAAACAAGGCCGCCATCTCCACCGTGCTCCGCAAGGCGCGCGGTCGCGGCATCAAAGTGGTGACGTGGGACGCCGATGCCGATCGCGACGCGCGCGACTTCTTCGTGAATCAGGCCACACCGCAGGGGATCGGCTACACGCTGACCGACGAAGCCGCGCGCATCATGAATGGACGCGGTGAATTTGCGATCATCACCGCGAGCTTGAGCGCCGCCAATCAGAACGAATGGATCAAGTACATCCGCGAGCGCGTCGCGGCGAAGTATCCCAACCTCGAGCTGGTCGCCATTCAACCCAGTGATGGCGATCGCGACCGCGCGTTCTCGGAGACGCAGACGGTGCTCAAGGTGCACCCGCGGGTGAAGCTCATCATGGCGATTGCCGCGCCCGCCG
>JANMAY010000364.1:0-8965 GCA_031360095.1 Gemmatimonadaceae bacterium | reverse complement strand
CCTCGATCCGCAGCCAGTGGAGCTGAAAGTTCTGCCGGTTGGTGATGTCGATGCTCGAACGTGCGTACTTGTCCGACAGGTCGGCAATCGTGCGTACCATCTCCAACCGGCAGAACTTTCAGCTCCACTGGCTGCGGATCGAGGACATTCCTACGGTGTGGGACTCGCTCGAGCGTGTCGGATGGGGCAGTCAGGGGGCGTGCGGCGACAACACGCGCTCGGTGACGGGTTGCCCTGTCGCCGGTGTCGCGCACGATGAACTGATCGACGCGTCGTCCATCGCGGTGGAAGTCGACCGTTTTCTCAACGGCAACGCGGACTACGCGAACCTCCCGCGCAAGTTCAAGATCACCATCACCGGATGCGCCCACTGGTGCAGCTATCCGGAGATCAACGACATCGGCATCACCGCGGTGCGTCGCGCCGACGGCGTGGTTGGATTTCACGCGCGTGTGGGTGGCGGGCTCTCCACGCGTCCGCACCTCGCGCTGCTGATACCCGCGTTCATCCATCCGCATCAGGTGCTCGCGGTGTCCACGGCGATCGCGGGCATCTTCCGCGATTCCGACGAGTTGCGAAAAAATCGCGCAAAGGCGCGCATGAAGTTCCTGTTCATCAATCACGGCTGGACGGCCGAGTTGTTCCTGGCGGAGATCGAGCGGAGAATCGGATACGCGCTGGAGGCGCCCGCTTCCGAAACACCGCCAGAAGGGAGCTACCGCGACCACATCGGAGTGCACGCGCAGCAGCAGCCCGGACTCAACTACGTCGGCTTCTCGATCGTCTCCGGCCGTATCTCCACAGAGCAGCTCCGCCGAATTGCCGCGCTCGCGCAGCGATACGGCGACGGCACCCTGCGCCTTTCGGCCACGCAAAACATCCTCGTGCTCAACGTACCGAGCGAGAGCATCGATGCGCTCGTGCGCGATGCGGAGCTCACGGGCGTGTCGGTCGGCGGATCACCCTTCCAGCGCGGCACGCTCTCGTGCACCGGCCGAGAGTACTGCAAGCTCGCCATCACGGAGACAAAGCATTTCAGCATCCGGCTAGCCGCAGAGCTCGAGGACCGGCTTCCGGGGTTCACGGAATCGATCAAGCTGCACGTCACGGGATGCCCGAACGCATGCGGCCAGCATTGGATCGCCGAGCTCGGCTTGCAAGGAGTGTTGCTGAATCAGAACGGCACGCAGGTAGAAGGATTCGACTTCTTCGTCGGGGGCGGGCTGGGTGCGAACAGCGGCATCGCCCGTCGGGTGGGCTTTCGCGCGCCGGCCGACGACGTCCCCGACGTGCTGGAGCGGCTTTTCCAGCGATTCGAGACGACCCGCGCGCCCGCGGAAATTTTCCGCAGCTGGACCACGCGTCTCGGCGACGAGCAGATCCGCGCGATTCTCACCGAAGGCGTACGCGATGGTGGGGCGGCCGCGGAGGAAGTAGTGTCGTGACCGCCGTCAACACTCCTGTGTCCGACACGCACGAGCTGCGGCGCCGATACGGTATCGCGGCGCAGGTCGGGCGCACTCCGCTCGTGCGTCTTACGGAAGTGACCGAGCCCGGAATGGCCGAAGTGTGGGTGAAGCTCGAGGGACAGAATCCCGGCGGCTCGATCAAGGACCGCACGGCGCTCGGCATGATTCTCGACGCGGAAGCGCGCGGCCTGCTTCCGCCCGGCGGGACGATCGTGGAGCCGACGTCGGGCAACACCGGCATCGGGCTGGCGCAGATCGCGGCGGCACGCGGCTATCGGTTGATCCTGTGCCTCCCCGCGTCGATGAGCGAGGAGCGCAAGCGAACCCTCCTGGCCTACGGCGCCGAGTTGGTGCTGACTGATCCGGAACGGCGTATGCTCGCCGCGATCGAGGAGGCAGAGCGCATCCGCGACGAGCTCGGTGCCTGGATGCCGAACCAGTTCAACAACCCGGCGAATGTTCGCGTCCACTACGAGACGACAGGTCCAGAGTTGTGGGAGCAGATGGATCGCCGGCTGGATGCGTTCGTATACGGATCAGGGACGGGCGGCACCATCAGCGGCGTGGGCAGGTTCCTGAAGGAGCAGAATTCCGAGACCCTCGTCGTGGCGGTGGAGCCTGCACGATCACCGGTGCTCTCCGGCGGTGAGCGCGGGCAGCATCAGTTTCAGGGCATGGGGCCGGGCTTCGTGCCCGACAACTTCGATCGGTCGGTTGTCGACCGCATCGTGCGCGCGTGGGAGGAGGACGCGTTCCCGCTCGCACGACGGCTCGCGCGCGAGGAAGGAGTGTTCGTGGGCATGTCGAGCGGCGCGATCGTGTGGGCGGCGCTTGGCCTGGCGCGTGAGCTCGGTCCTGATGCGCGTGTCGCGTGCATCGCGCCCGATTCAGGGACGCGTTATCTCTCGACTGCGCTGTTCGCTGACGCGCCGGCATAGGTGTCAACTCCACTTTCAAGAGTTTGTTCTTCTACCGTCCCATTCGCGCGACCAGCGCCTCGAACCGCTCCATTCCACGCAGCGGATCCACGAGCGGATTGACGCGGAAATAGGCGAGCCATCCGCGCCGCTCGGTATACGCGTGCTCCGCCCAATCGAGCGCCTGCTCGTAATTCCCGAGGCCAATCTGCAAGGTCGCCAGCGCTACGGGTGACACGTAGCCGCGCTCGCGTTGCGCTTCGAGCGCGTGCAGCAGCGCCTCTGCTTCGACGCGCTTGCCGGCGCGCGCCAGCGCGTAGCCGAGTGTCGCTCGTGTGTACGACCCGGCACCGTGCATGAGCACTGCGGCGCGAAGCACACGTTCGGCTTCCGCGAAGTCGCCATCCAGCGCGAGCGCGAGGCCGAGCACGCGATGGCTCTCTTCCGCCGAGGAGTCCATCGCGATGGCGCGTGTGATGTGATAGCGCGCCTGTGCATAGCGTCGCGCATACACATACGCCCAGCCGAGGCTGCGGCGCACCGACACCGACGTCGGGTCCAGTTCCTGTGCTGTGTGCCCTTCCACGAGTGCCTCCTCGAGTGTTCCGGAGGAGCACAGGAAGAACGCATACCATTGATGTGCGGTTGCATAGCGAGGGTCGAGCTCGATCGCGCGTCGGAACTCGCGTTCCGCTCCGGCCCAGTCCCAATCATAGATGAAGAGGCACCAGCCCAGCGACGTATGCGCCTCCGCCAACCGCTCATCCAGGGCGAGGGCCTTCTGCGCGTACATCTTCGCCTGCTCGAAGCCCACCGCAACGGGGACGCTGCGGTAGTCCTGATGCTGAGCGTACGCGTCCGACAAGCCCGTGTACGCAAGCGCGAAGTTCGGATCTTCCGCCATCGCCAGCTTGAAGTAGCGAATGGCCTCACTGACACCTTCGTCCGTCCGCTTGTTCCACTCATAGCGGCCGCGAAGATACAGGCCGTATGCAGCGACATTCTCCGTATACCGGCGGGCCACCGGCGCGGCGAGATCGGCGAACGACGTGACTCGCAGCGTGTCGACGATCGTGCGCGCGAGCTCGTCCTGAATGTCGAAAACGTCCAGCAGCGTGCGATCGTAGCGGTGCGACCAGACAAGTCGTCCGTCGTCCGTGGAGGTCAACTGCGCCGTGATGCGCAGCCGGTCACCTGACTTTCGCAGCGTGCCCTCGAGCACTTCCGTTGCGCCCAGCAGCGCTCCGATTGCGCGGACGTCCTGGGGCTTGCCCTTGAGCGCGAACACCGACGTTCGCGAGGCAACGCGCAATCCCTCGACCTTGGACAGCGCATCGATGAGCTCGTCGGTGATGCCGTCGCTCAGATACTCGTTCTCGGGATCGGGGCTGGCATTGACGAACGGAAGCACGGCGATGCTTCGCGTAACCGTCGCGTGCGCCCGCCCGAGCCCGCGGTCCTCGGCGCTCAGTGCGCGCGTGAAGTCCGTGATGCTCGCGTGACGCGAATCTGGCGACTTCTCGAGCGCTCGCGCGATTGCGAGCTCCATTTCCACCGGTGCTTCAGGACGCAGCGACCGCACGGGGCGCGGCCGGTCCGTCACCTGCTTCATGAGAGTGGTACGGGGAGTGGCGCCCACCAGCGGCGCCTCGCCGGTGAGCATCTCGAATACGACGCACGCCAAACTATAGATGTCGCTTGCCGTGCCGATGTTCGGATCACCCGCCGCCTGTTCAGGGCTCATGTACGCCGGCGTTCCAACCGCCATTCCGGCTTCGGTCACTCGCCCATCTTCCTCAACGACACAGCCGCTGCACGTGCGAGCCACGCCGAAGTCGGCGAGCACGGCATGCCCGTCGGCGAACAAAATATTCTCCGGCTTTACGTCGCGATGGACGAACCCGTTCCGGTGCGCATAGTCGAGCGCCGTTCCCACCTCCTCGGCGATCCGGATGGCATCGGCGACAGGGAGGCGCTTCTCCACAATGAGCCGATCGCGCAGCGAACCGCCGGCCACGAACGCCGAGATGTAATACAGCATGCCGTCGGCGCTGCCCGAGTCGATGAGCGGGACGATGTGCGGATGCGCGAGACGGGCGACGATGCCGATTTCGCGGAGAAACCGCTCCGCGCCCACCGAGGCCGCCAGCTCCGCGTGCAGCACCTTGATCGCCACCTGGCGATTGTGCTTGCGCTCGTTGGCGAGATACACGGTGGCCATGCCGCCGCGGCCGAGCTCGCGCCCGATGGCGAACCGTTCGCCGAGTGCGGCGCTCACCAGGGTGAGCGGGTCTGCCATCACAGAGGGAAGAAGAGGAAGTGCGGCTCCAGTGGAGCGCACATATGCTTAAATATATCGTGCGACCCCGTGCGCCGTACGCCGCACTCCGTACGCGGCCTCCTGCACCTTCTCACGGAATTCAATGAAACTTCCCCTATCCATCGCCGCGCTGATCCTCAGTGTGCCATCCGTCGCCCAAGCGCAATCCAAGCGCCCCATGGTGCTGAACGACCTGCTCAACGTCGTGCGCGTCGGCGATCCGCAGCTGTCACCAGACGGGCGACGCGTGCTGTTTGTGCGCACGACGACGGACCTGTCGACGGGCAAGCGAAATTCCGACATCTGGACGGTGCCGGCCGACGGCTCCGCGGCGCCGCAGCCGTTCATCGAGAGCCCCAAGGGCGACGACTCCCCGCGGTTCCTCTCCAGCGGCCGAGTGGCGTTCATCTCGACGCGTGACGGCGCGCCGCAGATCTACATTGCCGACGGAGACGGGAAGAACGCGCGAGCTGTCACGAATGTGTCGGCCGGAGTTCAGCCGCCGATGATCGTTTCTGCGGACGGCCGCAGGGTTGCCTTCGTCTCCGATGCATTTCCCACTTGCACGGATGAGGCGTGCAATGCGCGTCTGCGCGACGCGGTCGAGAAGGATCCGGTCAAGACGCACACGTTGACCCGCCTGCCGTATCGCCATTGGAATGAGTGGTGGGAAGCGGTTCGGCATCATGTGTTCGTAACCGACGTCGAAAGCGGTGCAACGCGCGACCTGACCCCAGGGGACTTCGACTCTCCCCCGCACAACTATGAGGATGGCGCCATCGCGTTCTCGCCGGATGGGCGCGAGCTCGCGTTCGTCTCGAAGCGCGGCGCGAAGGATTCCGAGATGTGGACCACCAACCACGACGTGTGGACGGTCCCCGTGAGTGGAGGCGCCATCACCAAGGTGACGCCCAATCCCGCCGCTGATTTCCAACCGGTATTTTCGCCCGATGGCAAGACGATCGTTGTCCGGGCGCAGCGGCGCGCGGGCTTCGAGGCAGATCGCTGGTATCTCGACGCATACGATCGCTCTACTGGCGCCAAGCGCACGGTGTTCACGTCGCCGGATCTGTCGGTCGACGACTATAAGTTCTCTCCCGATGGACAGGCGATCTGGTTCACCGCGACCAGGAACGGCAGCGAGAACCTCTACACGATTCCAACAGCCGGCGGCGTGCCGTCGCTCGCCGTGCAAGGTGGCGCAGTCAGCGCGTTCCAGCCCGCGAATGGATTCGCCATCTTCGCCAAGTCGTCGCTCGTTGCTCCTTCGGACGTGTATCGCGTCTCCACGGACGGCACGATACGCCAGCTCACGAACGAGAACGTCAGTTGGCTGGCGGCGGCGGACATTCCGAAACCATCCAGTCTGACGGTGAAGGGGGCAGGTGGAGCCGACGTACAGTACTGGCTCCTCAAGCCGCCCAACTTCGACGCATCCAAGAAGTATCCAGTCGTCTTTCTGATCCATGGTGGACCGCAGAGTGCCTGGCTCGACTCCTGGTCGTCTCGATGGAATCCGTCGCTGTGGGCCGCGCACGGCTGGGTCGTCGCGGCACCAAATCCGCGCGGGTCAACCGGCTTCGGCCAGAAGTTCGTCGACGAGATTTCCCAGGACTGGTGCGGCAAGGTGATGACGGACCTCGACGCCGTCTTCAACGCCGTTTCGACGTTGCCATACGTCGATCGGGGCCGCGCCGGAATCGCGGGTGCGAGCTACGGCGGCTATGCCGTCGACTGGATCATTGGACACACGAACCGCTTCAAGGCGGCCGTGACTCACGACGGCGTCTTCAACCTCGAATCGATGGCGCTCACCACCGAGGAACTCTGGTTCGTCGAGTGGGATTTCGGCGGGCCGCCATGGAGCAGTACGGCGCGCAAGAACTTCGCGAAATGCTCGCCGCACTTGTTCGCCAACAAGATCAAAACGCCGACGCTCGTGATCACGAACGAGCAGGACTTCCGCGTTCCAGTCGATCAGGGCCTTCAGCTCTTTACGGCGCTGCGTCGCAATGGCGTTCCATCCCAAGGGCTTGTGTTCGAGAACGAGGGCCATTGGGTGCTGAGTGCGCTTGGTAGCAAGCGCTGGCACGAGACGGTGTTTTCGTGGATGCAAAAGTACCTCGCACCGCTCGCACCATGAGGGGCGTCGGCGCCTCTTCCCGCGCCTTTGCGCCATCCATACCTTAGCGCCACTCGCTCCCTGGAGACGCACGCTTCATGGCACAGCAAGTCGTACAGCTCACACGTCGCAAGTTCGGCGAAACGATGCGGCGCGACGCATGGTGGGTCCCACAGCTTGGCGCTCTCGTCGTTCTCAGCTCGTTTCTCGCGTATGCCACGTGGGCCGCTTTCCAGAACGCGCACTACGAGTATGGCCCATATCTGTCGCCGTTCTACTCGCCGCTCCTCGTCGGCGATTCGCCACATGCCCTGTTCAAGCAGGCCCCGTGGTTCATTCCGGCGATCTCACCTGCGCTATTGATCCTCCCCTTTCCCGCCGGGTTTCGCTTCACCTGCTACTACTATCGCGGCACGTACTACAAGGCGTTCTGGGCCGATCCGCCGGGATGTTCCGTCGGCGAGCCGCGCAACAGCTACCTCGGCGAAAAATCATTTCCGCTCATTCTCCAGAACGTTCACCGCTATTTCCTCTACGCGGCGATCGCATTTCTCTTCATTCTCGCGTTGGACGCGTACCGTGCTTTCTGGTTCGACGGACGCTTCGGCGTCGGCGTGGGATCCCTGGTGCTCACCACCAACGTCGCGCTCCTGAGCGGCTACACCCTCGGCTGCCATTCACTGCGTCATCTCGTGGGCGGGTATCTGGATCGGCTGTCGGGACGCCCGGTGCGGCGCAAGGCGTATGACTGCGTGAGCTGCCTCAATCGCGGCCACATGAACTGGGCATGGGCGAGTCTGTTCTGGGTTGCGTTCTCGGACATCTACGTTCGTCTGTGCTCGATGGGGATCTGGCACGATTGGCGGATTCTGTGAGCATCGAATGACGGATTACCAAACAGTCGACCACGACGTTCTCGTTATCGGCGCAGGCGGCGCCGGCCTTCGCGCCGCCATCGAAGCGGCGGCACAAGGCGTCTCCGTGGGTGTGGTGTGTAAATCGCTCCTCGGCAAAGCGCACACGGTGATGGCTGAGGGCGGCGTGGCGGCCGCGATGGCCAACGTCGACGATCGCGACAGCTGGCGCGTCCATTTCGCCGACACCATGCGCGGCGGACAGTACCTAAACAACTGGCGCATGGCGGAGCTGCACGCGAAAGAAGCACCGGATCGTGTGCGCGAGCTCGAAGGGTGGGGTGCGCTGTTCGATCGCACCGCCGACGGACGCATTCTCCAGCGCAACTTTGGCGGACACCGCTATCCGCGTCTCGCGCACGTCGGCGATCGCACGGGGCTCGAGATGATCCGCACGCTTCAGGATCACGGCATCCACGAGGGTATCGACGTCCACATGGAGTGCACGGTGCTCGCCCTCCTGCGCGACGGCGAACGCATCGCGGGCGCGTTCGCGTACGATCGCGAGCGCGGACGCTTCAAGCTCTTTCGCGCCAAGTCCGTCATCCTCGCCACCGGCGGCATCGGGCGCGCATACAGCATTACCAGCAACAGCTGGGAGTACACCGGCGACGGACACGCACTTGCGTATCTGGCGGGTGCAGCACTCCAGGACATGGAGTTCGTGCAGTTCCACCCCACCGGCATGATCTGGCCGCCGAGCGTGCGCGGAATTCTCGTTACAGAAGGCGTACGCGGGGAAGGCGGTGTGCTGCGCAACAAGGATGGCAAGCGCTTCATGTTCGACAGCATCCCGGACAACTACAAGGCGCAGACGGCGGACAGCGAAGAAGAGGGCTGGCGCTACACGCAGGGCGACAAGGATGCGCGTCGTCCACCCGAGCTCCTCACGCGCGACCACGTAGCGCGCATGATCGTGAGCGAAGTCAAGGCCGGACGCGGCAGCCCGCATGGCGGCGTCTATCTCGACATCTCGTGGATCAAGGAGCGGCTGCCGAACGCCGCGGAGCATATCAAGAAGAAGTTGCCCAGCATGTACCATCAGTTCATGCAACTTGCAGGCATCGACATCACGAAGGAGCCGATGGAGATTGGGCCCACCACGCATTACGTGATGGGCGGTATTCGCGTCGACGGCGACACGCAGATGTCCACCGTGCCGGGTCTCTTTGCCTGCGGCGAATGCGCTGCGGGACTGCACGGTGCGAATCGGCTCGGCGGCA
>JANMAY010000358.1:0-4576 GCA_031360095.1 Gemmatimonadaceae bacterium | reverse complement strand
CGCCTCGTCGTCGACCACGAGCACGGTGGTAATGGGGTTGGCGCACACGAGTACACGGTTTTTGGTTAGACGTTCTAGGGCGCATCATCCCGCACGACGCGGGGAGCAGACGGAAGAACGATTGTGAAGCGCGTGCCGGAGGCGCTGCTGTCGAGGAACACGAGGCCGCGATGCGCATCGATGGCGCGATGGACCACCGCGAGACCGAGCCCGCTGCCGCCTGGTTTCGTGGTGAAGAACGGATCGAACAGGCGATCGCGAATGTCGAGCGCAATACCGCCGCCCATGTCGCTGATGCTCAGCGCCGTTGCGCCGTCCTGGAACGTGTTGCTCGCACCGAGTTGCTCCGCCGTCGGTTCGCTGACGTCGATCGTGACGACGCCATCCGGCGGCGACGCTTGAATGGCGTTCAGCAGCAGATTGAACACGGCGCGATGCATCAAGTCGTCGTCGCCTTCGATGACGAAGGTGTTCCGTTCGACGCGTGAGACAATCGATACGCCAGGCGAGCGGTCGGGGTGTGACGACGCGAGGCGCACGGCACCGGCCACCAGATCCGCGAGATCGAGTCGCTCTCGGCGCGCCACGCGCACGCGTGCGAAATCGAGAAACTCGGTGAGCAGTTGACTCAAGCGGTCGGATTCGCGCATGACGAGATGCGCGAGCGTTTTCTCGTCGGCCCCCGAGAACGGAGAGCGCGACAACTGCTCCACGGCACTGCGAATGGACGCGAGGGGATTTTTGATCTCGTGCGCCAGTGAGGCCGACAACTCCGCGATGCCCTCGAGCCGTTCGGCGCGGAGACGCAGCGTCTCGATGCGCTTCTGGTCGGAGATGTCCTGAAAGATGGCCGTGGCGGTGGTGTCGGTGCGCTGCCCGTCGCCATCGATGTAGGTCGTCGTCACGCCAATGGGAAAGCGCTTGTCGACCGTTGCAATGATCCCCTCGGCGCGTGTGGTCCGCACACGGTTCTTGACGGATCGCTCCAGTGCGTCCGCGAGCTCGGGCGCGATGTTCTTCAGTTGCACGAGCACCGGCTTTCCAATGGACTGTTCGAGCTCGACACCGAGGAGCTGCTCGGCCATTGGATTGGCGTAGAGCAGCCTGCCGCCGGCGTCGATGGTGAGAACGCCGCTGCGGATATTGAAGAGGATGTCGGCTGCTTGAAGGCGAGCGTGCGCCAGCTCCGCTTCGGTTCCCGCCCCGACCTCCTGAAGCTTGGCACTCAGGTAGGCGATGCCGAGCGCCACGGCGGCAAACACCGCGAGCTGTGCCCACAAAATGGGGGTGAAGGCGGAATCCGCGCTGTAGAACGCATCCGCGACGAACAGCACGTTGCCCAACGCGGCGACGAGCAGCCCGCCTCCCACCGGAAGCAACAGCGACGCAGACGCAATGACCAGGATGTACATCGCCGCGAACTGCGATGTGCTCGCGCGCGGGTCCCGAGTCAGGTGCACGACCGCCGTGACGAGCAAAAGGTCGAAGACAGACTGCAGGTAATAGAACGTCGGCGGCAGCGGCCGCTGCTTCGAGAAGCGGCTGTAGAACAGCGAGAGCGCGGTCACCGTCACGGTGGCGGCGAACGTCACCAGCGCGGCGAGAAGATTGCTCGTCTCGCCAAGCGTGTCTTCGAGGGAGACGACGAATGCCGCGAGCAGGATCGCCGCGGCAACCGACATCCGCGCCACGTAGACCCAGCGCACGAGCCGCGCGGGATCTAATAGGATGGCGCGGTTGTCGGCGGTGCTTCGGACAGAGAGTCGCACAGGCCCATCTCGCAAAGTGCCACAGAATCGTGGGCACGTGATCTACGGCATTCTGCCACAGTACATTGTCAGGGACGATTCGCTCTCAGCGGGGTTACGGATGGGCAGTGATGATGGTTTGACGCTGTCGGAGACTACGCAGATCCCCCGGTCCGAGCTGTCCTATCGGGCCAGCCGGGCCGGAGGCGCGGGAGGGCAGCATGTGAATACGTCGTCCACACGAATCGAACTGCTCTGGAACGTCCGGAATACGGGCGCGCTGGACGCCGATGCCCGCGCACGCGTGGAGTCGAAGCTTTCGACTCGTATCGATCGCGATGGGTGGCTGCGCGTGGTCTCCAGCGCCCGGCGAAGTCAGTCCCAGAATCGGGAAGCGGCCGAGGAGCGCCTGGTGGAGCTGGTGCGGCAGGCCCTCGTTGTCGCGAAGCGCCGGAAGGCCACTAAACCGTCGCGCGGAGCGAAAGAGGCTCGATTGACCGAAAAAAAGCAGCGCGGCGAGACCAAGCGGCAGCGTCGGCCGGATTCTTTCGACTAAGTGGCGCCGCTGGACGGTCCCTGGATGCGCGCCTTCATGGCGGGAAGCGCCGACCGAGCGTGCGCGGCCGCCGGCGTGCCTGGGTAGCGTTCAACGATTCGTCGAAGCTCGACGAGGGCACGTCCCGGATCCGACAGGGGTCCGTCGTAGAGATCGACCAACCGGTTGGAGGCATACACGGCGTCGCGCTGCGAAGCGCCCGCCATATCGCGGACCTCCCGGAACAGCTCGGCCGCGCGCGCAAGATCGCGATTCCCCTTCGCATAGTGTTCTGCGGCATTCAGGCGAGGGGCCGCTACACCCGGTCGTTCCGCGATCACCGCTTCATATGAAGCGAGCGCACCGGCGACGTCTCCTTTCATGACCATCGCCTCCTGATACGAGAACTGGTCCTCGTAGGGGGTGGACGCTCCCGAAGGCATGGTGAACGCCTTGGCAACCGCGCCCGCAGTGTCGGCGAGGCGCAGCCCGATGACCATGGTGACGGAGCCAAGAATGGCGGCAATGACGAACACGCCGAGCACGGCGGCGCCGCCAGTTGCTCCGCTTCCTCCCTGCGCCATGAGGAAAAACGCCGCGCCGACGGTGATTCCGAACACCATGAGGCCGTAGCCCATCGCCTTCAGCTTCAGCTCACCATCGGGGCCGGCGCGGTCGAACCACGTCGACTTGTAGCGTGGACCGCTCTCGTCGTCCGGTGGGAGCACAGGGGGAGGGGTGCGCATCGTGTCTTGATAGTGCCTGCTGCCGACAGCAACGGCAACGGCTGGGGCACCAAGATTGCCCCTAAGGCTATCCGGCGTCGGGATACGGCGTCGATCGACACGACCCTATTGCGGTTCGACCGCGGGACACCCGATGACCCGTTACGCTCCCCGCCGCTTGGCGCTTTTCGCCGTGCTTGGCGCGCTCCTGACAGGACTCCCCGCGAGCGGGGGAGCACAGTATTTCGGCCGCAACAAAGTCCAGTACGAGAAATTCCAGTTCCGCATCATCCGAACCCCGCACTTCGACCTCTACTTCTATCCGGCCGAATCACTCGCGGTGCACGACGCCGGCCGCATGGCCGAGCGATGGTACACGCGGCATTCGGACAGCTTCCGGCACACCTTCGATCGCAAGTCGGTGGTGTTCTATGCGGACCAGCCGGATTTCCAGCAGACGAACGTCATCGGTGACGAACTGTCCGAAGGCACGGGCGGTGTCACCGAAGGGTTGCGGACGCGTGTCGTCATGCCCTTCACGGGCATCTACGCCGACAACGACCATGTGCTCGGTCACGAGCTCGTGCACGTATTCCAGTACAGCGTCGCCGAAGCCGGACCTGGTGGTCTCGCACGCCTCAACTCGCTGCCGCTCTGGTTGATCGAAGGCATGGCGGAGTACTTCTCGCTGGGCCGAGAGAATCCGCTGACGGCCATGTGGCTGCGCGATGCGTCGGAGCGCGAGAAGCTGCCGACCATCCACCAGCTCAACACGGATGCGCGATTCTTCCCGTATCGCTATGGTCAGGCGCTCTGGGCCTACGTGGGCGGGCGGTGGGGTGATCGCGCGGTGGTCGACGTGTACCGGACGTCGCTGCGCATCGGATTCGAGGAAGGCATTCGGCGCGTCCTCGGCGTGAGCACAGACTCGCTGTCGAAGGATTGGATCGCCGCCACGCGGCGCGCATATCTGCCCGCGCTCGAAGGGCGCACTCGGCCAAATCAGGCGGGCGACCCGGTGCTCCAGGTCGGGCGAAAGAGCGGCGAGATGAACCTCGCGCCGCAGGTCAGCCCTGACGGCAAGCTCGTCGCCTTTTTTGCTCGGCGCGGCTTGTTCGAGATCGAGCTGTTCGTCGCCGACGCGGTTACCGGCCGCGTGATCAAGAAGCTGGCGGGCCCCACGAGCAACTCGCATTTCGACGCGATCAGCTTCATCTCGTCGTCGGGCGCGTGGTCGCCCGACAACCAGAAGTTCGCGTTCATCGCGCAGGCCAATGGCGATCACGAGATCGCGGTGCTCGACGTGAACTCAGCAAAGATCGAGCGTCGCGTGCGCGTGCCTGGCGTGGGCGCAATCGCGAACATCGCCTGGTCGCCCGACGGCCGTACCATCGCATTTTCGGGTCAGCTCGGCGGATTGAGCGATCTCTTTCTGATCGACTTGCAGGGTGGCACCGTGCGGCAGCTGACAAACGACCGGTACGGCGACATCCAGCCGACATGGTCGCCCGATAGCCGCACCATCGCCTTCTCCACCGATCGCGGTCCGTCCACGAGCTTCGAGACCA
>JANMAY010000356.1:0-24466 GCA_031360095.1 Gemmatimonadaceae bacterium | reverse complement strand
GACGCGCTTCGTTCGCATTACGGCGGCGGGTCTCCGCGAATCGCACCCACACGATGTCACGATCACTCGAGAGGCGCCAAATTACAGCTTGTGAACCGTGAACCGTGAACGGTAACCGCTGAGCTCTTACCGTTCACCGTTCACGGTTCACCTTTTCACCCGCTTGGTCGCCAAACACTGTCCGTTGTGTAGGTTTGCTTGACTTCACCCCGACCGGGGACGAAGTTCGCTGTATACAATTCGCCATCACGCACCAGCTCCGGAGATCTCCCGATGGGTTTGTGGTCGAGAAAGAGTGTCGCCGTGCTCCAGCGCGAGGCCGCAGAAGAAGGTGAAGGCGGTCTCCGCAGGACGCTGAGCGCGACCAACCTCACGTTGCTCGGCATCGGCGCCATCATCGGCGCCGGCATCTTCGTTCTGACAGGCAACGCGGCGGCGCAGTACGCCGGTCCCGGCGTCGTTCTGTCGATGGTTGCGGCCGGCCTCGCATGCGGATTCGCCGGACTGTGCTATGCCGAGTTCGCGAGCATGATTCCGATCGCCGGCTCGGCCTACACGTACGGCTACGCCACCCTTGGCGAGTTCGTGGCGTGGATCATCGGATGGGATCTGATGCTGGAGTACCTGTTCGGCGCCGCGACGGTCGCGGTGGGGTGGGGTGGCAACTTCGTCAAATTTCTTGCCGAATTCGGCATCGTCATTCCGACGTCGTACACCGACGCGCCATTCGCGGTGGACGCGGCGAATCACTTCTCGCGAACCGGCGCGGTGTTCAACATCCCCGCCATGCTGTTGACGCTGCTCATGACCATCATCCTGGTCATCGGCATCAAGGAGTCGGCGCGCTTCAACAACGTCATCGTGTTCATCAAGCTGGCGATCATCTTCCTGGTGATCGGAGTCGGCTTCATGTATGTGAATACGGCGAACTGGCACCCATTCATTCCCGAGAACAAGGGCACGTTCGGAGAATTCGGATGGTCCGGCGTGCTGCGCGGGGCAGGCGTGATCTTCTTCGCCTACATCGGCTTCGACGCTGTGAGTACGGCGGCACAGGAAGCGAAGGATCCACAGCGCGACATGCCAATCGGCATTCTTGGCTCCCTGTTCATCTGCACCATTCTCTACATCCTCATGGCGCTCGTCATGACCGGTATGGTGCACTACTCCAAGCTCAACGATCCCGCGCCGATTCTGGTGGCCGTCCAAGCTGCGGGCTCGTCGCTGGCGTGGCTGCGCTATGCGGTCGAGATCGGCTCGCTCGCCGGACTCGCATCGGTCGTCCTCGTGATGCTGCTCGGGCAGTCGCGCGTATTCTTCTCGATGGCGCGCGATGGTCTGCTGCCTCCGGTCTTCGGCAAGGTGCATCCCAAGTTCAGGACGCCGTACGTGACGACGCTCGTCACCGGCAGCGTGGCGGCAGTGGTGGCCGGACTGTTCCCGATCGGGCTGCTTGGCCAGCTCGTCAGTATCGGGACGCTGCTCGCGTTCGTCATCGTGTGCGCGGGCGTGTGGATTCTCCGAGTACGGTCGCCTGAGATTCCGCGCGTCTTCAAGACTCCGTTCGTTCCGCTCGTCCCCATCCTCGGCATCCTGAGCTGCTTGGGCCTCATGGCGGGATTGCCTGGCGATACGTGGCTGCGGCTCATCATCTGGCTGATCATCGGCTTTGCCGTGTACTTCCTGTACGGCAAGTCGCACTCGCACATCGGTCGGGGCATCACCGACCACCACGCGGGCTGACCCAGCGCCCGAAGCCACGCTAGATTTGAGAGCGGCGTTCCTCGGAACGCCGCTTCTCTTTTTCGGTGCGGTCTTCTGTGACTCTCGATTTGCTCTCAGTTCCTGCGGCGCGTCGCTCGGCCATCGGCGCGTTCGCCGGCGAGCTCGTTGCCGGCCGGCGGGTGGCGCTCAGCACGCACCTCAACGCCGACGGCGACGGTTGCGGGTCGGAGACGGCGCTCGCTCGCATGCTCGCGGGGCACGGACTGATTCCACGCATCGTGAATCCGACGCCGTGGCCGGAGATGTTCACGTTCCTCCTCGGCGAGGACATCGACGATCAAACGCCGCGGGGATCGAAGGCACTGCGTGACGTCGAGCTGCTGATTGTGCTCGACATCAGTGACGTGAAGCGCCTTGGCAACATCGCGGAGAGCGTTCGCGCGCTTCGCGTGCCGAAGATCGTGATCGATCATCATGTCGAATCCGACGATCCCGCCGGAATCCTCGGGCTCAGCGACACTTCGGCGTGCGCGACTGCTGAGCTGGTCTACGACGTCGCCATGGTGTTGAATTGGGAGATTACGCCGGATATCGCGCGGGCGCTCTACACGGGCATGCTCACGGACACCGGCGGGTTTCGGTTCAGCAACACCTCGCCGCGGTGTCTGGCGGTTGCGGCGCAGCTGCTCGCGCATGGCGTGGATCCCGAGGACATGTACACGCGCATTTACGCGTCCGCGCCGGCGGGACGCGTGCGCCTCATGGCCGATGTCTTGGGAACGCTCCAGGTGGATGACGTTCACGGGCTGACATGGTTGTCCATGCACGCCGATGCGCTGGAGACCTACGGCGTAAAATCGGAGGATCTCGATGGCGTTGTGGAGCATGCTCGCTCCATCGCCGGCACGCGCATGGCGTTGCTGTTCCGGGACCTGGGGCACGGTAAAGTCAAAGTGTCGTTCCGAAGCATCGGACAGACGGACGTGAACGCTTTTGCGCGCGAGTTCGGCGGGGGAGGACACGTCAAAGCCGCCGGAGCATTGATTTCCGGCGAGTTGGCGGATGTGCGAGACACGGTCGTCACGGCAGCGCGACGGTATCTGAATGGGGGGACGGAGCGCCAACCATAGCGGTCGGCAGTGCCACTTCATGTTGCGCACCGGTAACCTTCCGGGCATGTCAACGACTCTACAGGAGCGTCTCGCCAAAGCGCTCTCACAAATACGGAATCCGCGCACAGGCGCCGACGTCTACTCCACGCAACAGGTCCGCGACATCGGGACGTCGGCCGACGGGCGCGTGCATCTCACGCTGCTGCTCACAAAGGACGATGATCCCACGCTCGCGCGCACGGTCCGGCAGGCCGTTGCCGGCGTCGATGGCGTGCACGACGTGCAGCTCGAGGTGAAGCCGGTAAAGCTCCCGGATCCGCCGAAAGCCCCAGCGAAGAGCCGTACACTGCCGGTGATGGACCAAACGCCTGCCGCGCCGGCGCGCCCATCTGCGCCGACGCCGAAGCACTATCCCAACCTCGGCAAAATTCTCGCGGTCTCGTCGGGCAAGGGCGGGGTAGGGAAGTCGACGGTTGCCGTGAATCTCGCGGTGTCGCTCGCGCGCGGCGGCGCTCGTGTCGGCTTGATGGACGCAGACATCTACGGACCCAACATTCCGCGCATGATGGGGGTGACGGGTCAACCGCCGGTGATCGACGAGAAGATCATCCCGCTCGAAGCGTACGGCGTGAAGCTCATGTCGCTCGGCATGATGATCGAGCCGGATCAGCCGGCGATCTGGCGTGGTCCGATCGTGATGAAGATCATCACGCAGTTTCTGGCCGACGTGGCGTGGGGCACGCTCGACTACCTCTTCGTCGACATGCCCCCCGGCACGGGGGACGCTCAGCTTTCACTCGTGCAGGCGACACAAGTGGATGGTGCGATCATCGTGACGACGCCGCAGGACGTCAGCGTCGGCGATGCGCTGCGCGGCGTGAAGATGTTCCAGCGTGTCGGAGTTCCGGTACTGGGCATCGTCGAGAACATGAGCTGGTTCGAGTGCCCGCATTGCGGCAAGCCGTCATCGATCTTCGGCGCGGGCGGAGGGGATCGCCTCGCCAAGGCAGTTGACCTTCCGCTACTGGGGCAGGTTCCGTTGTACCCGCCGGTAATGGAAGGCGGCGACACCGGTGCGCCCATTGTCGCCGCGCATCCGACATCATCCGCCGCGAAGGCCTTGGAGAAGATCGCCCTCCGGGTCACCGCTGCCGTTGCCGCACTGACGAAGGCGTGAGCATTTCGCACGTGCAGGTGCCTCGACTGCGGCCGGGATGACATCCGATCCCTCGACTGCTACCGGAATGACGCAGGAGGGTTCTCTCCCGTTCGAGCCGCACGACGGACTCGCCACTGTTGCAATCACGAGCGAGGGGGAGCGGGCGCAGCTCGTCAACGACCCGCTTCCCCGGACAATCGCTCGCGTCGCTCTGCCGGCCATCGCGTCATCCCTGTTGATGACGCTCTTCGTGTCGGTCGACGCATTCTGGATCGGGACGCGTGTGGGCCCGACGGCACTCGCCGCGGTGTCGACCGCGGTGTTCTGGATCTGGCTCGTCGTCTCGATCGCCGAAATGGTGAATGTGGGACTCACGGCGGTCGCGGCGCGACGTCACGGCGAACGCCGAGGACACGAGGCCGCACGAATTGCTGGTGACGCCCTGTTGTTGTCGGTCGCACTCGGCGTCCTGTGCACCGCGGTGGGCCTGTCGCTTCTGCCCACCCTGTTCAGCGTGATGCACACGTCGCCAGACGTAACGGCGCTCGGCATGCGCTACCTGGGAACGTATCTCCTCGGTGCGCCGTTGATTTTTGGTTTCTTCGCAATCGACGCAGCATTTCGCGCGGCCGGCGACACGCGAACGCCGTTCGTGCTGTTGGGCGCGTCGGTCGCGGTCACCCTGGTCCTCGACCCCTTGCTCATCGTGGGATGGGGGCCCATCCCACCGCTCGGTGTTGCGGGCGCGGCGATTTCCACGATCGGAACGCGTGCCGTCGCGTTCGCGCTCGGGCTCTCCATCGTGGGGCGGCGCGGAGTGCTGCGGTTCGGACGGCCCGATTGGCGCACGCTCCGGCAGATCGTACGCATCGGCCTGCCGACGGCGGTCACCGGTGTGGTGTTCTCGTTGATCTATGTGATGGTGACGCGCACGGCCACGCAGTTCGGGACGCCAGCGCTTGCCGCGCTCGGGATCGGCCATCGCGTAGAGAGCTGGCTGTACATGATCGCCGTCGGGTGTGGCGCGGCGACCGCCGCGATCGTGGGACAAAACATGGGCGCTGGGCGCACGGACCGTGCGGCGCGGGCGGGATGGCTTTCCGTAGGATTTTGCTCGGTGTTCGGGCTTGCCGCCTGCGCGATCGAGCTCGTGATTCCCGAACGGTTCGCCGCGATATTCAGCCACGATCCGGCGGTGATCGCGGAGGGCGCGAAGTATCTTCGCATTGCCGCCTACTCACAGCTGGGAATCACGGCGGAGATCGTGTTGGAGGGTGCCCTGGGCGGAGCGGGCTACACGCTCGCGCCGATGTTGACCTCGACGGTGATTACCGCGAGTCGCATTCCGATTGCAGTGTGGGCGGCGGCGCGGTTTGGGAGCACGGGACTGTGGTGGACCATCTCGATCACGGCGCTCGCGCGCGCGGCCGCGATGCTCGCGATCTGGCGCGCGGGCCGCTGGAAACGCAGCACCATTCCTTGAACGGAGGCAGGGCGGCGACATGTCACGAGTGATCACGCTGCTCACCGATTTCGGCACCGCGGATGGGTACGTCGGCGAGGTGAAAGGCATACTCGCCTCCAGCGCGCCGGACTGTTCGATGATCGACATTGCGCACGACCTTCCTCCGCAGGACGTCGAAGCCGGCCGGCTCACCGTTGCGCGCTACTGGCAGCGCTTTCCGGTCGGGACCATCCATATCGTCGTCGTGGATCCGGGAGTCGGAGGCGCCCGCGCGGGAATCATCGTCGAGAGCGAAGGTCGTTTGCTCGTGGGCCCGGACAACGGGGTCTTGTCGCCTGCGCTGTTGCATCCCGGAGCGCGATGCGTGTCGCTTCCGGTGTCACGCTCGGCCGCGCCGACCTTCCACGGCCGAGACGTCTTTGCGCCGGCCGCGGCGCGGCTTGCGCACGGGGTGTCGCTCGAGGCGCTCGGCGTCGCCTTCCTCGAGCCGTTGGTGCGCCGCACGCCGGAAGCTGCGCGCCAGGCGGATGGCTCGACGAGGGGGGTCGTGATCACCATCGACCGCTTCGGCAATGTCGTGACGAATCTCGTCGCGAGGCGCGGTGGAACTGTGGAGCTCGCAGGACGGACGGTTCGCATTGCACGCACGTATGAGGACGTCGCGTCAGGGCAGTGCGTGGCCGTGGTCGGATCGAACGGGCTGGTGGAGGTCGCGGTCCGGGAGGGCTCCGCTGCGGCCGTGCTGGGCGTGGTGCGAGGGGATTCGGTGGTGCTGCGACAGCCCTAGCGCGACGGCTTCACCTTTTCCATCGACGCGCGCCCCGGCCCTTCTTCAGACACGATGCGCCCCAGGTAAATCGCGCCCTTCGCAGGGTCGAGAGCCCCGCTTCCGTGGTGCATCTCCGACGCGAGCTCGCCACCTGCGAGCACCACGAACATGGTGTAGTACATCCACGTCAGGAGAATGATCACGCCGCCGATGGTGCCGTACGTCGTGTTGTACGCGCCGAAGTGCTGGACATACAGACGGAAGAGCAGAGTCGCGACCATCCACAGGCCTGTGGTCACGACCGACGCGACGAGCACATGTGTCCAGCGCTGCTGCACGTTCGGCAGCAGCTTGAATAACGCCACGCACAGCGCGACGACCAGCGCAATCGCGACGAGAAACTGCACGACAGCGACCACGGCGACTCCCACGCCGCCGAGATTCAACGTGTGTCCCACCCACTGGGCGAGGCGCTCACCGTCGAGCAACACGAACGTCGAGGCAAGGACGATGATGCCGGCGAGCCCCAGGCATGCGAGGCGCAACAGCTGGCGCCGCCACCACGGACGCGTTTCCGTCACGTCGTACGCCACGTTGAGCGCGTCCATGAGCGAGCCGAAGATGTTCGAGCCGGACCATCCGGCGAGCAGCGCTCCAGCGGACATGACGCCCACGCCGCCGCTCGCCGTCATGATCTCAGTCAGGGTTCGCGCCAGCAGCGACAGCGCGTCCGCCGGGAGGGTCGTCGCGAGCCGCGAGAGCAGTGATGCCATCATCTCCTGCCCGTTCCCCACGAGTCCAAGAAGCGGGGTGAGGAACAGGAGCAGCGGAAAGAGCGAGAAGAAGAAGTAGTACGCCGTCTCTGCTGCCAGCGACGGAATGCGATCCTCTCCAATCTCCTTCACCGTCTTTTTGACGAGCGGAACGAGGTTGTAGCCCTTGATGATCATGAGTGGGGGCAAGCGGTGCAGGTCCCTCGACTTCGCTCGGGATGCTCCCACCCGGGGGCAAGGCACGGGCCACAGCGCGCGGGGTCAGCGCGTGGGGTGCAGCACCTCGATCTTTCCGAAATACGTTTCGGCGTGCACGCGGAGCTTGTGTGGCGCGGAATCAAAGTTGGTGGAGTACCAGGCGTCGCCGCGCTTGACCAAGCCAGCGCGCTCGAATCCCGCGGCGATGCGCTGCACTTCCATCCGGACGCCCACATCCGAGGGAATACGCAATGTCAACTTGCCCAGCGCCAACCGCGCGGTCACCGACAAATCCTTCGTCCACGCGCCGCTGAAATCCAAGTCCATGCTTCCGACGCCGCCGCGCACGCGAATGTGGTCGGCGTTCGCGTTCGCGAGATAGAAGGCAGAGAAATCCGCCGCCCCCACGTTGATCTCTAGATCGCGCATCCGAACCCGGTTCGGTCGACTGAACATGAGACTCGCGTCCGCGGCGCCGTACTCGAGGCGCAGCGACTGGAGCGACATCTCCCCGAGATCGAGGGTCGAATGCGTTCCGCCGAAATCGAGCTCGAGGTCGAGCGGGACGCTTCGCGGAAGTCCGACGCGAAGCTCGCCGTCACTGCTGCGGCCGGCAGACCCGCGCGTTCCTCCATCCCGCGACTCGACGCCGAGCGCGACGCTGCGCTGTTCTACGTCGTAGCGGTGCAGGGGCACGGCGCGCGACTCGTCGTACCGCAAATGCATCGAGTACAGGAGCGCCTCACTCGTGCCTCGCACATCCACTCGTCCGGCGTTGTACTGCACTTTGACGCGCTGTGGGAGCGTGTCGTGGAGCTGACGCGCGATGTCAACGCTGCGCCAGAGCGGCGCGCCCTGCGCCTGCGCCACTAGCGGCAGAAGACCGAGGAGGTAGCCAGCGATGCGAGCGCGCACGGTTAGCGAGCCTCGCGTGCGGAGGTCACGGGCCGGCGAGCCGCCACGACGCCCACGACCGGCGTCGGCGTTTGCCAGGCGGCGAGCTCGACGGGTCGAGTGATTCCAGCGATGCGACGGTGGGTACCGGCGCGGGAGAGCAGGGCGGCGCCGAGCCCCAGCGTCATCGCGGCCCAGGTGGCCGCCAGCGCCGCCGCACGAACAATCGTGGCCGCCATTGGCGCCGAGGTCGTGAGGGCACCCAGGACCCACAACGAAATGAAGGCAGCGAGCCCAATTGCCAGAGCCAGGAACGTACGCGTTCGAGACGCGGACTCTCCGCCGCGCCAGATTGCACCGCCAACGAGTCGCGCCACCGCGATGAAGCCGAGGGTCACCAAGCCAGCATATGCAATGGCGTAGGCGACGATGGCGAACGGGATGAGAAGAATTCCGATGAGACTGAGCGCCAGGCCGACGATGAGGACGAGCAGCGCGGGCAGAGCGACCAACTGGCCCAGCAATCCAAACCAGAACGCGCGCGCGAATTTCGTTTCGATGGCGGCGACGACCTCGTCGAGATTTCGGTCCGCAAAGAGTACGACCCCGACGGCGATGATCAGCAGGATGCAGAAGGTTCCCAACACGTTCGTCACGGCGTCCATAGTTCGCCGGGCGGGCGATCGCACATCGGCGACCAACAACGGCGCCCCCAGCGCCGATGGCAGCGTCGCCATGGACCGCATTTCGCCGTCGACACGGCCACTATCGGCAATCACATGCCCACCCACGGCAATGGCGTTGCCGGTTACCCATCCGCCGGGACGCACGGTGACGTCTCCCGCGAGGCTGACGACGGATCCATCGACGCGCCCCGCAATGACAACGGGTCCTCGAGCGACGACGGTGCCTTTGACCGTTGTCCCCGCCGCGATCGTACGGGCGCCTGGTGCAACGCTATCCACGGGCGGCAGATCCTTGATCGCTTCGCCCGTGCGCAAGCGCTCGAGATCGCGGTCGAGGGCGCCCCTGCTCTGTCCCTGCGCGGTGAGCGCGCAGGGGATCAAGACAAAGAGAGCAGCGGCCCGGAGTTGAAAATGGGACGGCATCCTAGCGGCTGCCGGCAGTGGCCAGACGCCGAATTCCCGCGACGGTTCCAAAGGCTGCGAGGAGGAACCCCGCCACGAGCAGTGATGCGCCGATCGCGCCTGTCGCCTGGATGGCGGCGAGCGCCGGCTCCCCGAGCAGCGTGACCGCCAGATCGCGGGCCGCGCCGACGACGAGGCCGCGAAGGCGATCACCGAGGAGGCCGGTCATGAACACCGCTGCGTCGCCCTGCGTGGCGATCCAGACCAGTGCTAGGGTGAGAAGGCCTGCCGCCGAGGTGAAGACGGCCGCTGCGGCAACTCGAGCCGGGCCGGGCTGGGGGAGCCAGCGAGCGATCGAATCACGCGCTGCGACGTGGGCGGGCACGAACACCGGCACCTGGGACATGACCCGGTCGGCCAACCGGGAGTCCGGCGCGAAGTGGGGCACGGCTTCGAGGAGGTCGACGATACTCCGTTCCTCCTCGAGTCGCGCCCGGCATTCCAGGCACTCGTCGATGTGCGCACGAAGCGGGGCGACGCCGAAACCGGCTTCGCCGTCGACCAGAAGGTCGATCTCGTTGGGGAGTAGATGTCTGTGATTCACGTGGCCTCTGGACCAATGTACGCGAGCCGGGGGGCCCTGGTTTCAAAATGGTGCCGGTCGTTTTTCGGGCGGTTCATTCCCGGGTATGCTCCAGCGCCCGGCGGAGCTCATGCCGGGCGCGGTGGATATAGGTCTTTACGGTGCCGAGGGGGAGGTCGAGGGTGCTGGCGATCTCCTCGTACGAGCGCCCCTCGACGTGGCGCAGCAGGATGCAGGATCGGTACTCGGGGCGCAGGCTGGCGATCGCCCGTTCGATGGCGGACCCCAGCTCCTTGGCCTGCATCTCGTCGAGTGCGGTCTCGCCACCGTCGGCGATATCGAAGCGCGAAGCCTCGACCGCGTCGGCGGTCATGGCATGCGGCGAGCCGTCGATGCTGATGGTGTCGAGCTGCCGGCGCCGGAGATGATCAATCGCCACGTTGTTCGCGATCTTGAACAGCCAGGACGAGAACTTGAAGTCCGTCCGATAGCGGTCGAGGTGCGAGAGCACTTTGACGAACGTGTCCTGCGTGAGGTCCTCGGCGAGCTCACGATCGCGGACCATACGAAACACGAGCGAGAAGACGGGTCGCTCGTAGCGTTTGATCAGCTCACGATGCGCGGGTTCCCGCCCCTCGAGAGCGAGGGCGACAACGTCGGCATCGGGGAGATTCGCGAGGTCGAGGGCGCGGATCATCGGGGTGAGCGGGGACCGCGCGGCTCGAGAGTGCGAGCATCGCTGCGCAGCGAGAAACCTATCGGTGCCTCGCGTCGCAATCCAGCCGCGTGCTTGCTTGGCTCTTGGCCGTCGGTGAAGTTACGTCGATGCACGACACCGAAGTTGAAGCGCGCCGAGCCGATCAGGCGGCGGAGGGTGGCGCCGAGAAGCGGGCGTATGTTCGCACCGTCTTCGAAGAGATCGCACCGCGGTACGATCTGCTCAATCATCTCCTGAGCTTCAACGTCGACCGGATGTGGCGCCGTCGTGCGCTCGATGCGCTGGAATGGAAACGCGCCCCGGCGGGACGATATCTCGATCTGTGCGCCGGAACGCTCGACGTCGGGGCTGAGCTCACGCGCCAGGGTGAGTTTCGCGGCTTCATCATCGGTGCGGACTTCGCAGTGCCGATGCTGCGCGCGGGGAAGGGCAAGGCACCACTGGACCGGCTCGCACCGGTCGGCGCCGACGCGCAGGAACTGCCGTTCGCAAACGCGTCGATGGACGGCGCGGTGGTCGCGTTCGGCATCCGCAACGTGGCAGCGCTCGACACGACGCTGCTGGAAGTGCATCGCGTGCTCGCCCCCGGCGGACGCTTCGTCATCCTGGAGTTCACGACGCCGCGGTGGTTGCTGGTTCGGCTGGTCTACCACTTTTACTTTCACCATCTGCTCCCGCTCATCGGCGGACTCGTGAGCGGGCACCGCACGGCGTACAAGTATCTTCCGAAATCCGTCGCGAATTTTCCCGCCGAGGCGGAGCTGGCTCAGCGAATGACAGCTGCTGGCTTTTCGAACGTGCGGTGGGAATCACAGACGTTTGGCATTGCGGCCATTCACGTTGGTCAAAAACATTTCAAATAAGACGAAGGGATGCACAAAAACGACGAGAGCTGCGGAAACGGCGGATGACGCCCTGTCGATCTGCTCGTTCACCCCGTTCCGTTGGTTCCGTGCATTCTTTTTCAGTGATTCGTCCACACATTTGCCGCTCGAGACACCGTGTCACTCGATACGCTCAGACAATTCGTTGACGCAATAGAGACTGCCGGAGAGCTGGTGCGCATCTCCCACCCCGTGCGTGCCCACCTCGAGCTCTGCGAGGTCGCCGATCGCGTGATGAAGATGCCCGGCGGCGGCCCCGCGCTGCTCTTCGAGCACGTGATTCTTCGCGATGGTTCACGGTCGGCGTATCCGGTTGGCATCAACCTCTTCGGGTCGATGTCGCGCATGGCGTTTGCCCTTGGCGTCGAACGGCTCGACGATCACGGAGATCGCATCACGAAGCTGATGGACTTGAAGGTTCCGGAAGGGCTGCTCGGCAAGCTGTCGATGCTCCCTCGCTTGATGGAGGTGGCCAAGTTTCCGCCGCGGATGCGGTCCGCCACGCCGGCCTGTCAGGACGTCGTGTGGCGCGGCGACGAGATCGACCTCGACAAGCTACCGTTCATCACGTGCTGGCCCGAGGACGGCGGCCCGTACATCACATTGCCGATGGTGATCACACGGGACCCGAAGCGTGGCATTCGGAACGTGGGCATGTATCGCATCCAGCAGATCGACAGAAACACGCTGGCGATGCATTGGCAGCGACACAAAGTCGGTGCGGCGCATTGGCGGGAGATGGCGGAGCGGGGTGAGAAAATGCCCGTGGTGATCGCCATTGGTGCTGATCCGGCATCGATGTATTCCGCGAGCGCGCCGCTACCGCCGACCGTGGACGAGTTCATTTTCGCCGGCTTCTTGCGCCGGTCACCGGTGACGCTCGCCAAAGCAATCACCTGCGATCTCGAGGTTCCCGCCGACGCGGATTTCGTGATCGAAGGGTACATCGATCCCGCGGAAGCGCTGATCATGGAAGGACCGTTCGGCGATCACACCGGATTTTATTCCCTCGCGGACCTGTACCCTGCAGTGCACGTGACGGCGGTGACGATGCGTCGCGACCCGATCCTTCCTTGCACGATCGTGGGCCGTCCGCCGATGGAGGATTTTTATCTGGGCCATGCCACGGAGCGCATTTTTTTGCCCCTGCTCAAGCTCACCATTCCCGAGATCGTCGACTATCACATGCCGGCGGAAGGAATCTTCCACAATCTCGTGTTCGTGAGCATCAAGAAGGAATATCCAGGGCAGGCATACAAGGTGATGAACGCGCTCTGGGGGCAGGGACTCATGTCGTTGGCGAAGGTGCTGATCGTGGTGGACGACTGGGTCAACGTGCGCAATCCGCAGGAGGCGTGGTGGGTGGCGTTGAACAACATGGATCCGGAGCGCGACACGCGATTCACGATGGGACCGATGGATGTGCTCGATCATTCGTCGCGCGCGTTCACCTATGGATCGAAGATGGGCATCGACGCGACGCGCAAGCTGCCCGAAGAGGGGTTCACGCGCGACTGGCCGGCCGTGATCGTGATGGACGACGCGACGAAGGCACGAGTCGACGCGATGTGGCCGGCGCTGGGGATCACCGCGTAGCATCGTGACGGAGACGACCCCGCATCCGGTGCGCGAAGGACAAACCTTTCGCGACGGCTCGCGATTCGCCGCATACGCGAGCTTCGTCAAGCTTCCGCACACGGTGTTCGCGCTGCCGTTTGCGCTCATCGGCGTCACGATTGCGTCGTACCGGCATGCCATCACGTGGCACACCGTGGGATGGGTCGTGGTGGCATTTACCTCGGCGCGTTTCGCCGCGATGGGGTTCAATCGCATCGTCGACCGCGAATACGACGCGCACAATCCCCGGACGTCGATGCGCGAGATTCCGCGTGGTGTGTTGTCCGTGCGCCAGGCGTGGATCGCGGTGGTTCTCGCGTCGGCGACGTTCGTTGCCGCGGCAGGTGCGTTGGGCACCCTGTGCTTCGCGTTGTCTCCTCTCGCACTGGCCTGGGTGTTCTTCTACAGCTATACGAAGCGATTCACCCGATACGCGCACCTCGTGCTGGGGCTCGGAATGGCGATCGCGCCGGTGGGGGGATATCTCGCGGTGGAGGGACGGTGGAGCGAGCCATGGTGGCTGCTCGGCGTGCTCGCCGCGGCCGTTGCGACCTGGGGAGCTGGGTTCGACGTGCTGTACGCACTGCCGGACATCGCCTTCGATCGTGCGCATGGCCTGTACTCCATTCCTGCCGCTCTGGGTGCCGCGCGGGCCATTCTCGTCGCGCGTGTGCTGCATGCACTCACCGTGTCGTGTCTGGTCGCTACCGGATTTACCTTCTTTCACGTCGGCCCAGCGGCGGCGACACTGTACTGGATTGGCGTGGGAGTGGTGTCGCTGCTGCTCGTCTATGAGCACACGCTCGTGCGAGCGGACGATCTGACCAAGCTCGACGCCGCATTCTTCACGATGAATGGTGTGATCAGTCTGACGCTCTTCGCGTTCGTGCTCGCCGGCCGACTCCTGACGCATACGTACTCACCGGTGGTGATCTGATGCGCGGCAATGACCTGCCAATCGTTCTGGCGATCACGGGTGCGTCGGGTGCGCCATACGCCGTGCGGCTGCTCGAGCAGCTCCTCGTCGCGCAGCAGCGCGTGCAGCTGATTCTTTCGGCGCACGGCCTGCGGCTCTTGCACACGGAGACGGAAATCTCCTCCGAGGCGGATCTGCGGACCACGGTGGGGGCGGCGCGGTGGGATTCGCTGGTCACGGTCTTTGACGACGGGGATCGCGGTGCGGCCCCCGCATCCGGTTCCGCGCGAAATCGGGGCATGGTGATCTGTCCGTGCTCGATGGGTACCATCAGCGCCATCTCGCAGGGAACGTCGCGCTCATTGGTGGAACGTGCCGCCGACGTCGCGCTCAAGGAGCGGCGCCGGCTCGTGCTCGTTCCACGCGAGACCCCGTATAGTGCGATTCATCTCGAGAACATGCTCCGCGTGACGCGCGCGGGAGCGATCGTGCTTCCGGCCAGCCCAGGCTTCTACCACCGGCCAACATCGCTCGCCGAAATAGTCGACTTCGTCGTGGCGCGAGTGCTGGATCACGTCGAGGTGGAGCACTCGCTCGGCAAGCGTTGGGGGGAAGAACCGTGAACCGTGAACCGTGAATCGTGAACGGGAAGTGATGAGCGGTGAGCGGTCACCGTGATCGTTGGTCTCATCTCCGACACACACGGGATGGTGCGCGCCAGTGTGCACACCGCGCTCGCCGGCGTCGATCTCATCCTGCATGCCGGTGATGTCGGAGGTGATGAGATACTGGACGAGCTCGCACTCATCGCACCGGTGACAGCGGTCTTCGGCAACACGGATCCGACGGACAATCTCCGCCTCACCGCGGCGATCGAGCGCACCATCGAGGGCGTGCGCATCCATGTATCGCACGGACACGAGGTGGGGAGCCCGACACCGACTCGGCTGCTGGAGCGCTATGCGGCCGATGTCATCGTGTACGGCCACACGCACCGGCAGCTGGTAGTGCGAGCGGGCGGACGACTGGTGGTGAACCCGGGAGCGGCGGGTGCGCGACGGTTCAAGCTCGAGCCGAGTGTCGCACGGTTGACGATCACGAACGGGAATACCGACGTGGAGATCATCGAGCTCGCTGAGTAGCGACGTGCAGGACCCTCGACTCGCTGCGCTCGCCCAAAATAACGGCGGTGCGGTCAGACTTCGCGGAAGTGCGACGCGGGGTAGAGGTAGTCCTCACCAGAGTCGTCGAGAATGCGCAGGAACGAGCCGTTGGCTTCGACGCCGAGCATCTCGTAAATGCGCCCGAGCGTGAGATCGTGACAGCCACCGGGCTCGTCGCATCCCGGATACGTCAGCCAAGGTTTTACACTGACGCACCGGACGAGTGTCGTCGCTTGCCAGGACGTTGCCATGCCCCTGCAATGTGCAAGAGGGGAGCCAAATCAACTCACGCCGCTTGGTACTCTCCCGCTTGCATCGACCGGCCGAGCTCCGCTGGAAAGCGACGAAACCATGATGACAGCAACAGCAGTTCGTCGATCTCGTGCGCGGGCACCTGTGCGCTGTCGCGCTCGACAGGATTGAACACACCTTCGACCATCTCGAGCAAACGCGTGCGGTCGTGTTCGCTGCGAGGAGTGGGGTACTCGCCTCGCACGCGACCTCGCCGGATGAGATACACGCGGTCGTCGCCGTCGAAGCCGGGAACCGAATACACGAACGACAACGTTTCGACGGCGAAGCGAAAGCGCAGAAACTGCTCCCGAAGCGATTCGAGCCGGTGCAGCTTGTCGCGAAGCATGCCCGCGCGTTCGAACTCCAGTCGTTCGCTCGCGTCGACCATCTCGCCGCGCAGGACGTCCATCGGCCCGTCGTCGGCTCCATCGAGAAACCCACGCACCAACCTCACCCGCTCGTCGTATTGCGTGGCGGTACATCCGCCGACGCACGGGCCGAGGCATTTCTTGATCTCATGGCGAATGCAGCCGGGCGTGCGAAGAAATCCGGTGAACAACTCCGGCTGATCGGCAAAGTGCATCGGTTGATCGGCGCGGCAATCACGCAGCCCAAGCGCATCGTTCAGCTCGCGCACTGCCTCGCCGACGCGCTGCGCTCCATGAAAGGGACCATAGTAAATCTGGGCATCGTCAGCGCCGGCGCCGCGAACGACGAGCAGCTTGGGCGCCGGCCCGCGCGTGAGCTTGATGAACGCGAAATGCCGTGCGTCGCGCTTCATTGCGACGTTGAGCCGCGGCCGGAAGCGCTTGATGAGCCGCAGCTCCTCGAGCAGCGCGGCGAACTCGCTCGGCATGTACTCCCACTCGATGCGCTCGGCCTCGCGGACGATGCGGGCGCCTTTGTCCGCGGGGAAGTCGCAGCGAAAGTAGCTGAGCAGCCGCGTGCGAATCCGCTTCGATTTGCCGACGTACACGATCTCCCCGTCGCTCGAGATCATGCGGTAGACACCGGGACGATCGTGCGCGCCGGCGCGCACGGCGGTGCGCATGACGGCGAGCTGCGTGTCGCAGGTGGGAGGGCGAAGCAGCTCTACTTTTGGCAGCGCGCGCATAAGACCGTTGAGCGTCCGTCGATCACGTGTGTTTCGATGAGGCGTGCATCGCACCGCTGACAGTGCTCACCGCCGCGACCGTAGACAGCGAGGGAACGCGCAAAGTCGCCTTTGCCGCCCGAAGCGTCGCGATAGTCGCGAAACGAGGTGCCGCGGGCCGCGATCGATTCCTCCAGCACTCCGACAATTCCGTCGCGCAGCGACTCCGCCTCGGCGACGGTGACGTCGCAGGCCCGACGAGAGGGATCCAGCCCCGCGCGCCAGCAGGCTTCGTTTGCATAGATGTTTCCGATCCCCACGACGATCCGCTGATCCATCAACACCTTTTTCACCGCCTGTTTCGATACCCGAAGAAGTCCCGATAGATGGGTGCTGGTGAATGCCGGGTCAAGAGGCTCGATGCCGAGTGCACCGACGTACTCGTCGAAGCGACGAACATCCATGAGCGTGACGGTTCCGAGACGACGAATGTCGCGGTAGTGGAGGTCGCGACCGTCGGCGAGCGAGAAGTGCAGAGTGGAATACGGCGCTTCGGACTCGGGGAGTGGTCCGCGGCTGATCAGCAGCGCACCGGTGAAGCGCGGCTGGACCACGATGCGCGACGATGAATCGAGATCCAGCACGACGAGCTTGGCGCGCCGCCAGCACCGCACGATCGTGACTCCGGTGAGGCGCTGTGCCAGGGAGAGCGCGGAGACCTCACGGAGCACATCGGGGCGGCGCACCACCACATCGCGGATGGTGTGGCCGCTGATCGCGGCATCGAGATCGCGGGCGATGGTTTCGGCTTCAGGGAGCTCGGGCACGACGGATGGCTAGGATCGGTGCCGAGCGATCTCGCGCCAGCCGATATCCGAGCGGAGCTGCTTGCCGGCGAAGTGGACGCGTTGCGCGAAATTGAAACTCCGGTGGTGCGCTTCCTCGATTGTCGGCGCAACGGCGCTCACGGCGAGTACGCGCCCGCCGGCCGTGACCAACCGATTGTCAGCATCGCGCGCAGTTCCCGCGTGGAAGACGAATACGCCTGCCTCGGCCGGGGGGATGCTGATGACGTCGCCGGTGCGCGGCGTGTCGGGATAGTTGGCGGCGGCAAGCACCGTTGTCACACAGGCCTCACCGGTTGGTGGCACGTTCGCAGCGGCGCCGTCGAGTGGACGGCCCTCGGCGACGACACGCATGATGTCGAGCACGGGAAAATTGCCCAGTGCCGGCATCAGTGCCTGTGTTTCGGGATCACCGAACCGACAGTTGAATTCGACGACTTTCAGACCGTCCCGGGTGACCATGACCCCGGCGTACAGCAACCCGGTGAAGGGTCGTCCGCGTTTGGCGAGGGCGCGCAGCGTGGGGGCGATGATTCGGTCCGCGGCCTCGGTCGCAATTGCGGGTGACGCGAGCGAAACGGGGAGATACGCCCCCATGCCACCGGTATTCGGCCCCGCGTCCTGGTCGAGGAGGCGCTTGTGATCCTGCAGCGCGGGCAACTGGACGAACGAGGAACCGTCGGTGATGGCGAAGATGGAGAGCTCTTCGCCGTCCATGAATTCTTCGACCAGCACCTCGCTGCCAGCATCGCCAAAGCGGTTGCCCGAGAGCATGTCGTCGATCGCGTGCTCGGCCTCGGCGAGGGTTCCGCAAACAATCACCCCCTTTCCGGCAGCGAGCCCCGATGCCTTGATGACGACGGGCGCGCCAAAACGCCGGGCGGCAGCTTTCGCGAGGGCGGGCACCGTGTGCATTTCGGCGCGTGCGGTGGGGATGCCGTCGTCCAGCATCAGCTGTTTGGCGAACGCCTTGGACGTCTCGATTTCGGCTGCGGCACGCGTGGGCCCGAAGATCGGAAGGCCCTGTATGCGAAAGTGATCTACGATCCCTGCGGCGAGCGGTGCCTCGGGCCCGACGATCGTCATGTCGACGTCGCGATCGCGCGCGAGATCGACCAGTTCTGCGATGTCGGAGGGGGATATGGCGACGCACTCGGCCAGCTCGGCGATGCCCGGGTTTCCCGGGGCAGCAAGGAGCTCGATGGTAGGATCTTCCTGGCCGAACTTCCAGGCGAGGGCGTGCTCGCGGCCGCCGCCGCCGATGATCAGGGCGCGCATCGGGCGGAATATAGGCTGCTCGCCCTGGCCAAACCGCTTGTTCCCTTTTCAGTGCCCGGTGTCACCAACTCTGGCGCTATCGTAAGAAAACCTTAAGTTAGCCTTGCCGATTTCAGCACGGGTGACGGGTATGGTGACGGAGGAACTACAACTGGCTCTACCCGATCGGTATCGCGTGAAACGCGAGATCGGCCGCGGCGGCATGGCCGTTGTGTACCTCGCCGAGGACATTCCGCATGAGCGGGATGTCGCCGTGAAAGTGATGCTTCCGGAGCTCTCCTCGGCGATGGATGGAGAGCGCTTCAAGCGCGAGATCCTCATCGCCGCGCGGCTCACGCACCCGAACATCCTGCCGGCCTACGACTCCGGCAATGAGAACGGATTGCTCTACTACGTGATGCCGTTCATCGAGGGCGAGTCGCTTCGCGCGCGGTTGGACCGCGTGTCGCAGCTCACCATCGAAGAGGCCATTACAATCACCTGCCAGGTGGCAGACGCGCTCGAGTATGCGCACTCGCAGGGCATCGTCCATCGCGATATCAAGCCCGAGAATATTCTGATGCAGAGTGGCCACGCCGTGGTGGCCGACTTTGGTATTGCCCGACTGTTCCAGGACGCCGGCGCTGAGAAATTGACGGGCACTGGCCTGTCCATAGGCACAGCGGCGTACATGAGCCCCGAGCAGTTCAGCGGCGACAGGGTGGATGGGCGAAGTGATCTGTACAGCCTGGCGTGCATGCTGTACGAAATGCTCGTGGGGGAAGCGCCGTTCAATGGTCCGAATGCGATGGCGATCATGGCGCGGCATACCATGCAGGCGGTGCCCTCCATCCGCATGGTGCGCTCGACGGTACCGGAGTCTGTCGAAGGCGTGATCATGCGCGCGATGGAGAAGGTGCCTGCGGATCGATTCGCAACCGTTGCCGAATTCAAGGATGCCCTGCTCAGCGGAGATGATGCGGGCACCTATGTACGCTCGACGCGCGCCTATACCGCAGCCTATCGCGCCAACCATCCGCAGCGACGGCGGTTCAAGGGCAAGCTGGTGTTGACGGTTGCGGGGATCGTCATTGCGCTCGCCGCCGGCGCCGCGGGCACGCGCGTGTGGCCCACGCGGCGCGCCCTCGCCGGCGACACGAACGCCAATCGCATTGCGGTGCTCTACTTCGGCGACGAGAGCAAGAATGGCGAGTTGCGGTATCTTGCCGATGGGCTCACGGAATCGTTGATCGACCAGCTCTCCGAGGTTGCGGCGCTCGACATCGTTTCAGCCGAGGGTGTGCGGCCGTTCCGGGGCAAGACCGTTGGCTTGGATAGCGTCGCGCGCGCGCTTCACATTGGCAGCGTCGTGCGGGGAACCGTCGAGTCTACAGACCGTGGCGTCAAGCTCACGGTGCGATTCGTCGATCCGATCTCGGACGTCGACCTCGCGAAGAAAAGCATTGCGCTCGATACCAGCAACGTGGCGACGATGCAGCGGTCGGTCGCATCCGAGATCGCGGATTTCCTGCGCGAACAGCTCGGTGGTCAGATTCGCCTTCGTGCGCAGCGCAAGGGCAGCGAGACCAATGGCGGGTGGATGCTCGTCCAACGCGCTGAGAAGCGGCGCAAGGACGCGGACTCGCTGCTGGTCGCCCACGCCGACGCGCAGGCGCAACTCGCCTTTGCCCAGGCGGATTCATTTCTCGCCCGTGCGGAGGTCGTGGACCGCGGCGGCTTCGAGGCTCCGACGGTGCGTGCCGGGCTCGCGCTCGCGCGTGCGCAGGCCGCGCCACAAGAGAAGGTGGCGATCCTGGTGGACAGCGGCCTGGCGTATGCGTCGCGCGCGTTGGCGCGCGAGCCACGCAATGCCGATGCGCTCGAATACAAGGGCGCGCTCTTGTTTCTCCAGTACAACAAGCATCTCATCACCGATCCATCACGCTCGGCGCGCGCGCTGACGCTTGCGGAATCGACGCTGACGCAATCGGTGTCGGTGGAGAAGAATCAGGCGGGCGCATGGGCGGCGTTGAGTGCGATCTATGCCCGGAACTCCGAGTTACAGCGCGCCAATGCCGCGGCGTTCAATGCGTATAAGGCGGACGCGTATCTCAGCTCGGCGAAGACGATTCTCACGCGACTCTTCTCCACGTCGTATAATCTCGAGTCGTTTCCGGAGGCAATGCAGTGGTGCAACGAGGGGCAGCGCCGCTTCCCGCGCGAGCCGTATTTCGTGCAATGCCGGCTCATGATGTACCTCTCGAAGTACAGCGCTCCGGACGTCGACAGTGCGTGGAGCTACGCGGCCCAGTACGCGGCGTTGTTCCCCGAAACGGCGCGCCCACTGCAACGGAAAAAGGCCTCGGTGTTCGTGGCGGGCACCATTGCGCGCACCAGTCTTGTAGACAGCGCGCGACACGTGCTGTTGCGCAGCCGCGCCACTCCTGCCGAAGACCCCCGCCACGAGGTGCAGGGATACGAAGTCGTGGTGCGCGTAATGTTGCATGAGCAGAACGAAGCGGTGCGGCTCATCGAGGATTATCTCACCGTGAACCCCGAGCATCGGAAGGGGTTCGCCGCGCGCACCGTGTGGTGGTGGCGTGATCTGCAGGGCAATCCCAACTTCCAGCGTCTGATCGCCGGCGCCGGCTGATTCTTTTTTCGAGCGCGAGACAACGGTCCACATCGCGCGATTTCAGTGCCGAACACCGAAGCATGAACCAGATGATCGGAGTGACGGAAGGCGCTGATGCCTTTCCGTCGTTTCGGCATCGTTACCCCTCCGGGGAACCAATGCGCCGCCACTCGATTTTCGCCGGATGCCTCTTACTCGCTCTCATGGCCTGTACCGACGCGACGTCGTCGCCTCGGGTGTTCACGGTACCTGATGCCCCGCGCTATCAGCTCAGTCAAACCGGTACGCTCGACGGCGAGATTCAGGCGCTGATCGTCGCACTCTTTCCCGGGGGTCTCGAAAACGCGTCAGGGACGCGATGGGATAACGTGAAGCGGCAATTGCCGAGCAATCCGCAAGTGGCCAAGAGCCAGCTGGTGGCGCTCGTGCAGTGGGTGGATCAGAAGATCCCGCAGATGGATACTCCCCCGAACAATGAAACCAGGACGAGCGCGGCGGCGCGTCTGTCGCTCTACATGGCGCTCTACGTGTACAGCGGACCCAACACGCCAGTTCCTTCGTCGTTCGGTACGGGTTCCGATGCCGTCGTCGCTGTGGTGACGCCGAATGCGCCAGCGTTGGTGCAAACACCGCTCAAACATGCGGCGGCGAAGTTCGACGCGGGATCGGTGGTACAGCCCACCATCGTCGTGGTGTCGCAGAACACGAACTTCTATCAGGCGAAGTGCAGCGGGCCGTTCACCACCAAGTACTGTCTCTATCCGCTGTTCTATCACTACGAGTCGTTCCCGCACGTGCGCTTCGAGAAATCCGTGCACGTTGCCGTCTGTCACGTGCCCGCCGGCAGCAACTACGGACCACTCCCCGGTGTGAGTCACGAGCAGTTCGTCGTCGTCCACGACAAACCAAGCGATCCCGCGAACTACACCCCCGGTGGCTACCCGGTGCCGGACGAAGGCATCGAGGTGCTGCCGCGCAATCCGAATTCCAACCCCACTCAGCCCATCATCGCGTGCCCAGGCACGACGTATCCGCAGGTCGCACTCGTCAGCGCGCCGCAGCGCGATGGCGCCGTCGGGACGATGCTGGCCATGGCCGCCCGCATGGGAAACAGCGCGTTGCGCGCTGCGAGTGGTGTTCTCACGCCAAAGTCCGCGTACGCAATTGACAACGGAGAGGAGCACAACACCGACATCTTCAGCTCCTTCGCCAACGCGGATACAGCCGGCCGTCCCGATCTTCGGGTGTCGCTGAGCACCAGCTCCGTAGGTGCGGTCAACCCCGGCAGCCCCGTCACGCTTTCATTTACGGTCACCAACGTCGGAACGGCACCCAGCCCGATCGTCGGAGCCGTGATTCGACTGACACCCACTGGGGAGACGCCCGGTACGCCGTTGGACCTTGTCGCCTCGCCGGCGTTGGGGTTCAGCGGGCCGCTCTTTCCCGAGGGCAGTCACACGTACTCAGCGGTCGTTACGATCCCGACTGGACTTGCAGGGGGGACCTATTCGCTCGGCGGGGTGGTGACCAGTTCGGGTGGCTTGCCGGAGACTGGCGGCACCCTTGGCGACAACACCCAGCCGGTCGCGCTCACAGTTCAAGGATTGCAGTCCGATCTCGTGACGACGATTTCCAGCAGCCGGCCCTACGCCGGCCAAGGCGAAGTCGTGGTGGCGACGGTAACGGTCAGCAATGTCGGAGCTGGTGGTGCACCGGCGACAACGGCGCGACTGGTGCTGGACGCGACGTCCGACCTGAGCCAGCCGGCATTGCTGGAGACCACGGTTGTCATTCCGGCAATACCGGCGGGAGGCTCCTCCGCTGCGATCGCCGTGCCGCTCACGGTTCCGAACATTCCGCAGGGCGTCGTGAACGTGCGAGTGTATGCGGATCAGGGGAATGCCGCAGGGGAGAGCAATGAAAGCAACAACACGGCGAGCGTTCCCCTCACGGTCGGCTATCCCGGGGTGGATGGCGTCGTCAGCGTCGCTGAGTATGCCGCCAACACCTGTGTCGTGATCACCGTCAATCAGCCGGAAGGAACGCCGGCAAACGGGCGACTGTGCTATCGCAATGACGCGACCAACCTGTACGTCACCCTGAAGTTGCCGCATGCCACCGACGTGACCACGGCAAGCGTGGGGCTCGACTTCCACACGATCGGCAGTCCGACATCTGTTGGTGACGACGCCATCGTCGCCAATCGCTCGGTGTTTACCCTGTTCGACGACGTGCGGACGGCGTGCTGTGCGCCACAAGACATCAGCATCACAGGCGGGCGCACGAATGGCGCGCATGCGTGGGGATTCCGCGAGGGAGGTGTGATCGTGGAGATGGTGCACCCGCTCAACAGCGGCGACGTCAACGACATCGCACTCACGGCGGGTCAATCCATCGGCGTGCGAGTGACGATTAAATGGGGAAGTCCGTTGGTGACCACGGTGTATCCCAACGAAGGCTATTTCACCATTCCAACGACGGCGCCCATCCTGTAGTCGCGGTCGCATCGGATTTGTTGCCGAACGGCACACGGGCCACGCGTTGTTACGCGTGGCCCGTGTGGCATTTGTACGGCTCGACTACACCGGCGGCGGAGTTGGCTCGCTCGGATCGGCGGGCGGCTCACTCCTGCCGCGAAACGCATCGTTGAACGCGCTCTTGGCGCGGTCGAACGCGTCACCAACGCCGGAGATTCCCACGTTGGCCTTTCCGGAGTAGTAGCGGGCGGCATCGGCGAAGTCGTCGCCCAGACCCTGCGCTTTTTCACCACGACGCGGGTAGCCGCCGGCGACGATCGCGTCGTACGTGCCGCTCGTCCGCCACCGATCGAGCTCCGCGGCGCGCACGGTGTTGAACGGGTGCTCGCGAAACGCGGTGTTGAACACCTTGAGGATCTTGTCCCAGGTGTCGCCGCCGGTCTCATATTCGGCCGCCTGGACCATGAATGCGTCGACGCTCGTGCTGTCACCGAGGTCGCGACCGCCCGCCAGCCGCATGAAGGTGCTCTGCGCAACGACCTTGTCCTGCAGCGCAAGCAGAGCGGCGCGGTCGGCGGAGAACTCGCTCTTGCGGTGCCACTCGAGCAACCCCAATTGGAAGGGCAGGAATGCGATTCCAACCGGCATGAGCGCCATCGAGCCGACACAAGGATCACGAGCGCGATGGTGCGATACGTCATGTGATCGCTCATGATGTGTCCGAGCTCGTGAGCGAGCAGGAAGCGGCGCTCGTCGTCGCTCTCGAGCAGCTCGAGCGCGCCCGACGTCATGACGATGAAC
>JANMAY010000336.1:0-1587 GCA_031360095.1 Gemmatimonadaceae bacterium | reverse complement strand
CCTTTACGCGGCACTGATGGACTCGGTGCGCTCCAACCGCGAAGGGATCGCGCCGGTGCTGCCCCTACTGGCGCAGGTCTCCGGCATCAAGACGGCGGCGGACCTGCAGGCCGTGATCGCCGACTTCAATGCTTCGGGCATGAGCTTCCCGTTCGCGCTGGCGAGCGAGACGGACTTCAAGAACAGCTCTCGCATGATCGGCGCCCTGAACCAGGGCGGACTGGGATTGCCCGAGCGCGACTTTTACTTCCGCAATGATCCCAAGTCGGAAGCGGTGCGCAAGGCCTACACCGACTATGCCGTGAAGACGTTCGAGATGCTGGGCGAGACGGCCGAGCAGGCACAGGCGGATGCGCAGAAGGTGATGAAGCTCGAAACCGCCCTGGCGGACTCCTCGATGACCCGTGTCGCCATGCGCCAGCCGGAAGCGATCTACCACAACACGAGCGTGGCGGAGTTGCAGGCGATGGCGCCGGGGATGGACTGGGCCGGCTACTTCAAGGCCGCCGGCCTGCCGACGCTCGCCAGCCCCACGGGCAGGCTCAACGTCAGCGTTCCCTCGTTCGCCCGCCAGATCGGCAACCTGATGAAGAACACGCCGGTCGAAGACTGGCGCGCCTACATGCGCTTCGCGGTGGTGCGCGGCAATTCCAGCTGGATCGGCGACGACTTCTTCAACGAGCGGTTCAAGTACCAGGCCGCGATCTCCGGGCAGAAGGCGCCCTCGACTAGGTGGAAGCGCGCGACGCAGGCCGTCGACGGTACGATGGGTGAGGCGGTGGGCAAGGCGTACGTGGCGAAGGCGTTCTCGCCCGAAGCCAAGGCGCGCATGGCGGAGATGGTCGCCAACCTGCGCGCCGCCCTGGGCGAAAGCATCGCGGCACTCGATTGGATGGGACCTGAAACCAAGGCGGCCGCGCAGAAAAAGCTTACGGCCATCATGGAAAAGATCGGTTACCCGGACACGTGGCGCGACTACTCGGCGCTGGCCATCGACGCGAAGAAGTCGGCGAACGAGAACATGCGCCTCGCCGTGGCGTTCGAGCAGCAGCGCACCTGGAAGCAGATCGACACGCCTGTGGACCGCGCGGAGTGGGGCATCACGCCGTCGACGGTGAATGCCTACTACAATCCGACGTTCAACGAAGTGGTGTTCCCGGCAGGGATCCTGCAGCCGCCGTTCTTCGACCCCACGGCGGATGACGCCATGAACTACGGCGGCATCGGCACGGTCATCGGCCACGAGCTGACGCACGGGTTCGACGATGAGGGCCGCAAGTTCGATTCGGTGGGCAACCTCAAGATGTGGTGGAGCGACGCGGACAACGAGCACTTCAAGGCGAAGGCCCAGCGCGTCGTCGACCAGTTCAACGGCTACGTCGGCGTCGACACGCTGCACGTCAACGGCGAGCTGACGCAAGGCGAGAACATCGCCGACCTGGGCGGCGTCAAGATCGCCTACTACGCCTACCAGAAGTTCCTCGAGAAGCATGGGCGCAAAGAGATCGATGGCTTCACGCCCGAGCAGCGGTTCTTCCTCGGCTACGCGCAGTTATGGCGCGGCAAGATGCGCCCAGAGATCCAGCG
>JANMAY010000289.1:0-1836 GCA_031360095.1 Gemmatimonadaceae bacterium | reverse complement strand
CCGGCTCGGATGCAAACGCCTTCCTCGTCCAGGATGGTCGCGAGATCGTGGGGATGGATGTCGCTCAGCGTGAAGCTCACGACGCCGCTTCGCTCGGCCGGAGGCGGGCCATACACACGGATGCCCTCGACCGAGTGCAAGCGCTCCGTAGCAAGGCGAACGAGTGCCCGCTCGTGCGCGAGCACGTCGTCCATGCCGATGGCGGACAGATAGTCGCACGCGGCCGCGAGCCCGACGGCATCGGCCACATTGGGTGTGCCCGCCTCGAACTTGTGGGGCAGCACGTTCCAGGTGGTGCGATCGTCTCGCACGAGATCGATCATGTCGCCGCCGAACTGATAGGGCGACATCGACTCGAGCATGGCGCGCCGCCCGATCAACCCGCCGATGCCCATCGGACCGCACATCTTGTGGCCGCTGAACGCATAAAAGTCGACGTCGAGCGCGTCGAATAGAACGGGAAGATGTGGCGCGGCCTGTGCGCCATCGCACACGAGAAGCGCGCCGGCGGCGCGCCCGATGCGCGCAATGTCATGCACCGGGTTCACTGTGCCGAGCGCGTTGGAGACGTGGCTGAACGCCAGCACCTTGGTGCGCGCACCGACCATCTCGCGCAGTGCCACGAGATCGACGTGTTGGTCAACCGTGAGCGGGCAGACGCGAAACAGCGCGCCGCGAGCGAGCGCGAGCTGCTGCCACGGGACGAAGTTCGCATGATGCTCCAGTCCCGTGACGACGATCTCGTCGCCAGCGGAGACGTTCGCCATGCCCCACGCCGTCGCGACGAGGTTGAGCGCTTCCGTAGTGCCGCGCGTGAAGATCAGGCACGCCGCGTCGGACACGCCCATGAAGCGGGCAATTCGCTCGCGCGCCGCGTGATAGCGTTCGGTGGCGCGGGCCGACAATGCGTACGCGCCGCGATGCGGGTTCGCGTTGTCACGCTCGTAGTATCCGCGCATTGTGTCGAGCACGATGGCCGGCTTTTGCGACGTCGCGGCAGAGTCCAGATAGTGCAGGTCCGGGTTCGCCGCGAGAAGCGGGAAATCCGCACGACGCGAGTGCATCACCATCCGTCCTCCCGCGGCACTCGCGCGCCGACGAGCACGCGACCTCCTTCCACTCGCACATCGTACACGGCAATGGGCGCCTCCGCGGGATGGCGCTTTACGTCGCCCGTGCGGCAGTCGAACCGCGCGCCGTGCCAGAGACACTCGATGGTTCCGTCCGGCCGCAACACGCCGCCGTGCAGCCGAAAGAGCGCGTGCGTGCACATGTCGCCGACGGCGCCGATCTCGCCCTCGTGGTTGTAGATGCAAACCGGATCACCGTTCGCGAGCTCCACGCCCACCATTTCGCCCGGCGGCACATCGTCGACTGCGGCGAGATCCTGAAAGTCGCTCACGTCTCGACGGAGATCGCGGTGCCGCGCAATGCTGCCTGGAGCGTGTGCCACGGCATGCTCGCGCATTTCACGCGGATCGGGAACTTGGACACGCCGGAGAACGCCGCCATCTCGCCGAGCGCACGCGACTCCTTGGCGTCCGGCTGGTATTTGCCGGTGACCAACTCGTGGAACTGTTGGAACAATCGCTCCACGTCCGAGCGCGACTTGCCCTTCACACTTTGCGTCATGATCGATGCCGACGCCCGCGATATGGCGCAGCCGGAGGCCGTGAAGCGAATGTCTTCGATGGCGTCGTTGGCGAGACGCAGCTCGACCTTCACCTCGTCACCGCAGAGCGGATTGCGTCCTTCTGCAGTCGCCGTTGCTCCATCCAGCGGGCCGTAGTTCTTGGGCCGGCGATTGTGGTCGAGAATAATCGACTGATAGAGGTC
>JANMAY010000258.1:0-2721 GCA_031360095.1 Gemmatimonadaceae bacterium | reverse complement strand
GTGCTGGAGGACCGGTCGCTGCTGCGCGAGCTCGACGTCAAAGCTGGCCGACGCCGCCCCGCCAGGCTGTCGCAATTATATGAAGTCACACACTACGCGGGATGGAACATGCTGCGCATGCTCTCGCGGCGGTGGAAGCGATATGGACGCGCCGCCGTCGTCGTTGGCGCGCCGATCCCGCTTGCGCCATGGTACGCCGCGCATCCCGACCTGTTTTCGGTGGACAAGCCAGCCCGCCTCAGCCACGTCCAAGCGCTCTGTGACGAACTCCTCGTGCACGTGGGTCAATTGATTCCCGTGACCCCGGTGCCACTCGTGTGCGCCGCCATTCAGAGCTTCGATGCCGAGCTCATTCCGCGTGACGCGCTCTTCGCCCGCATCGACGAGATGCGCGAAGTGCTGCGTGACCTCAATGCGCGCGTGCTCAGTGGCGATCGCGGAGCGGCTCAGACATTCGATCGTGCGTGGCGGATGCTGCGTATGCGCCGCGTCGTCGTGGAGGAGCGCGACAGTTTTCTCGTGCTTCCTCGCGGCCGCCCGCTCATCAGCTATTACGCGAACAGCGTTGCGCACTTGCTTGGCCCGTTCGTCGAAGCGGTCCAGGCGCGCGACGCACTTCCCGCGATGTCGGGCATGCGAGAGAGCTGAATCCTCCATTGAGACTTGCCGTACTGCGTCCGTGTGGCAAATTCCGCTTCCCGAATTTGTTTGCACGTCGCCCGATCCATCCGGCGCGACTTTGTCCATTGAATTTACTAAATCAGTCATGTGTGAACGACTGACGTTTCTCAGCGAGGAGGATCCTTGATGCGCCGGACTTCGGTATCCATGGCTTTCAAATTCGTTCTCACGATGACACTCGCGTGGTGTCTTCCCACCCTCGTGCACGCGCAAGCCACCGGCACAATCCGCGGGCGCGTCGTGGATGCGGGCTCGGAGCGCCCGCTCGGCGACGTCCAGGTGCTGGTGAGCGGAACGGCAATCGGTGCGGTCACTACCGCCAACGGGGATTACACGCTGGCCAATGTGCCCATGGGCGCGCGCGATCTAACCGTGCGGCGGCTTGGGTACGCACGTGCCACGCAATCGGTCACGGTGACGCCCAATAGCCCCGTCGTCGCGAATTTCTCGCTCAAGCAGGCCGCATCACAGCTTGATGCAGTGGTGGTGACGGGAACGGCCGGTGCTCAGGAGAAGCGCACGATCGGCAATGCGGTGACCCAGATCGACGTGGCCGAGTTGACGCGAAAGACAAGTACGATGACCGTCACGGACGTGCTGCAAGGTCGTACGCCGGGAGTAACGGTGTCGGCGGGGGCAGGGACTCCTGGCACCTCCGCCGAGATAACCGTTCGTGGCTACGGCTCGTTCACGAACAACCGCCCAGTGGTCTACGTGGACGGCGTGCGCATGGATACGGACGATCTGGGGACGTTCAATCCCACTGGCTCCGGCACCTCGGGCGCGTCGGGCCAGCGCACCTCGGCGCTCGATATGGTCAACCCGCAGGACATCGAGTCGCTCGAAGTCCTCAAAGGCCCCGCTGCCGCCACGCTCTACGGTGCGGACGCGGCTGGAGGGGTCATCCAGATCATCACCAAGAAGGGAAGTCGCGGACAGCAGCCGCTGCGCTGGTCCGTGCGATCCGAGTTGGGCAACAACAGCTGGGGCGTGGGTCAGCTCACCAACTACTCGGTATGTTCGCCCACCCGCAAAGCCGCGGTGGATGCGGCAGGGGTACCGCTCTGGTCCGGCTGCCAGGGCAAAGCCGACAATGAGCTGCTGACCGATACTCCGCTCTCGCGCGATCCGCGCGCGCTCCGGAGCGGCGCGGTGAGGAACCTTTCGTTGTCGCTGCGCGGCGGTGGCGACCGCTACTCCTACTACTTGTCCGCGGATGGCATTCACAACGAGGGATACAATTTCAACAACTTGGATTCGCGAAAATCCCTCCGCACCAACTTCACGTTCAATCCGAATACGGCGACGGACTTCAACATCAACGTCGGGTATATCCGGCAGGATCTCAGTCTTCCACTCGGCGACGAGTCGTTCAATGGTCTCCTGCTCAGCGCGGCGCGCGGTATCCCTGGGCGCACTCGGCCCCGTGACGCACTGCTCGGGTGGGGCTCCATCGAGCCCGGTCTTGCGAACTTGTACAACAACACGACCGCCAGCGATCGGATGACGATGAGCTCCACGGTGAACTACTCGCCGTTCAAGTGGTGGCGCAACAGGATGATCGCGGGCCTGGACCTTCGCTCGACGACGGCGCAGATCCTCTCGCTGCCTGGAGATCCGGACGTGCCCGCCGGACTCAACGCGCTCCGCGCACCGAAGACGTACAACTACACGCTCGACTACTCCTCGAGCTTCGTCGCGGAGTTGCCACGCAGCCTCCAATCGACCACGTCGATTGGCTCGCAGATTACCGCACGCCGTGACGAGACCATTACCGCGACCGGCAGTCAGCTGCCAACCCGCGAGATCACGATCATCGGTTCGGCGCTCAGCATCTCCGGGTCGAACGGCTTCAGTGAGTTCAACTCGGTCGGCATTTACGGACAGCAGCAGTTCGGGTGGAAGAACCGCCTGTTCGTCACGGGTGCGTTGCGCGCCGACGATCACTCTTCGTTCGGAGCGAATTTCGACGCCATCCTGTATCCCAAATTGTCGCTCTCGTGGGTGATGTCCGAAGAGCCGGCGTTGAAACGCTACTTC
>JANMAY010000249.1:0-10787 GCA_031360095.1 Gemmatimonadaceae bacterium | reverse complement strand
GGCGACTTGCCGGCTGCGCTCCACATCGCTCCCACGAGCCGCACGGTCGTCGTCTTTCCATTCGAGCCCGTGGCCAGCGCGATCGGAACGTCGTACACATCGGCCCAGGGAATCTCATAGAGCACCGGCACCTGATCGAGCGCCCAGCTCAACGCGCCGATGCCGCTGCCAACCGACAGCATCTCGTCGTCGAAGGTGACGTTGAAGCCGCGGCGTACCGCTTCGCCGTACACATCCGAGAGGTTGGGCCTCGTCTGCCGCTCTCTCTCCGCCGCGGCGCGAAGCCAATCGACGAAATCGTCATCCGGACGGCGCGGCAGCGGTGACTCGGCCGCGACCCACGCCTGCTCGTTGAGCACCGTCGCGGTCATGAGCACGTCCACGGGCGCCGACAGAAACAGCGCTGCGCCGCCCGATCCGCGTCGCACGTGCAACTCGGCATCCGGCCACTGGAGCGCATGCACGAAGTGCCCGACCTGCACCGCCCACGCATCGATCAGCGACTTCGCACGCACTTCGTCATAACTGACCTCGAGAACGGCGCCGGTGCGCGTGCTGTGCAGATTGGGACCGAGCAGTCGCCGCGAATCGAGGATGGTGGGCGACGGAAACTCCGGCGGCGGAGTCAGTGTGTCCGGGGCGGTGGCAGGCTCAGTCATTTGCGTCCCGGACCGGAATCATTCCGCGTGCGTCGCGCAGCAGCACCAGCTCGTCGACATTCGACGACCACGCAATGGACATCGGCGCATGCACCGCGGCCGTCTTGGCCGGCTCGGCGTCATCTGCCGGAGCGTCCTCGTGCGGTGCCGCGCGTGGAACGGCGCGCGCAGCGCGCGGCGCCGGCACCACCGAGGCGTGCTCCACGGGACTGAAATTCACGATCTGCTTCCACCCCCGCGCGAGCGCATCGGCAAAGACGAGCACGAGGTCGCCCGATCGTCCCATCTGCAGCGCGGCATCGATTGCCTCTGTCTCGTCGGCGATCATCATGATGTGGTCGGCTGGGATCCCCGCGCCGCGCAGCGCGTCGGCGAGCATCGTCGGGACTTCGTTGCTGCCGCGACCACGGAGCGCATCGTCGCGACGACAGATATAGTGGTCGAAATTTGCCGCCGCTGCCACTGCCCCGATGGCGTGGATGTCCTCATCGCGACGATCACCAGGCGCCGACAGCACGCAGATACGCCGGCCCTTCACGCCCATCCGGTTCACGAGCTGACACAGTGCCCCCACCGCGTGCGCATTGTGCCCGTAGTCAAACAACACCTTGAACGGAAACTGATCGTACACGTTCAACCGGCCTGGCGCCTGGAAGAACGTCGTGTCGAAAGTGCGAAGCCCATGGCGGATGTCTTCCAACCGCACGCCCATCGAAAATGCGATCGCCGCGGCGAACATCGCATTCTGCACGTTGAAGCTCGCGCGTCCCTCGAGCGTGGCGGGAATCAGGTGCGTCCACAACAGCGGAATGTGTGCACCATGATCGTAGATCGTGATCATGTGTCCATTCACCCCGGCCTCGATGGCGCACGCGCGCCCGCCGGCGCGAATGTGCTCGCGCACCAGATCGTGCGCGGGATCCATCGTTACGTAGCAGACATGCTTGGCATCCGTATACGCGGCCATCCGCAGCGTGAGCGGATCGTCGGCGTTGAGAACGGCCGTGTCGGTGGCCACCTCCACGACCGTGCGCTTCACCTCGGCGAGCTGCTCGAGCGTTTCGATACCCTTCTGACCGAGGTGGTCGGGCTGGATGTTAAGCACCGCACCGACGTCGACGTGGCGCATCGCCATGCCGGCGCGCAGCAGGCCGCCGCGCGCCGTTTCGAGCACCGCGACTTCGACGTCCGGATCGCTCAGCACGATGCGAGCGGACGTCGGCCCGGTCATGTCTCCTTCGACGGTTCGCTGACCGTCGATGTACACGCCGTCCGTCGTCGTGAGTCCGACTCGCTTGCCCGCCAGCTTGTGAATGTGCGCGAGTAGCCGCGCCGTGGTCGTCTTGCCATTGGTGCCGGTGATCGCCGCAATGGGAATCGTACTCGGCGCATTCTTCGGGAACAGCATGTCGATCACCTTCCCCGCCGCGTCGCGCGACCGCCCTTCACTCGGCGCCGAATGCATGCGGAAGCCAGGGGCGGCATTGAGCTCGCAGATGGCGCCGCCAACATCCTTGTACGACTGCGTGATGTCCGGCGTGAGAAAATCCACGCCGCCAATGTCCAGACCCACGGCTTTGATCGCACGCACGGCCATCTCGGCGTTGTCGGGATGCACGACGTCGGTCATGTCCGTCGCCGTGCCGCCGGTGGAGAGATTGGCGGTGAGCCGCAGGTAGACCTCCTCGCCCCGTGCTGGAACGCTCGCCCCTGTGTAGCCCATCTTTGTCAGGAGACCGAGCGCCTGTTCGTCAAGCTGGATCTGCGTCAGCACTTTCTCGTGTCCGATGCCGCGGCGCGGGTCGGCGTTGACGATCGCGATCAGCTCGTCGATCGTGTGCGTGCCATCACCCACGACCTTTCCCGGCTCACGCTTCGACACGGCAACGAGCTCGCCGTTGATCACGAGCATGCGGTGATCGTGACCGGTGATGAAGCTCTCGACGATCACGCTGCGCGAAATCTCCTGCGCCTTGGCGAATCCTTCGGTGACTTCCGCCGCCGTCGTCAATCCGATCGACACGCCGCGTCCGTGATTGCCGTTGTACGGCTTCGTCACAACGGGAAAGCCAATCCGCTCGGCGGCCGCTACGGCGCGCGACGCGGACTGCACCAGCCGCTGCTTTGGGACGGGAAGACCGAGGCGCGAGAGAATGCGATTCGTCTCTTCCTTATCCGACGCCAGCTCCACCGCGATGTGCGGCGTGCGGCCGGTGATCGTTGCCTGGATGCGCTGTTGATTGCAGCCGTAGCCGAGCTGGATGAGACTCTGCTCGTTCAGGCGCAGCCACGGAATGTCCCGATTCTCTGCCGCATGCACGATGCTCGCCGTGCTCGGCCCAAGTGCTCGGCGCTGCGCATAGCGAATGAAGTCGTCGCGCCGCGTCTCGAGCTCGAAGGTGTCGTCGGCAACGCGCGCGGGACGCAGCTCGCGCGGGAGCAGGCAGTGCAGTAGATCGAGGGCGACGTCAGCCGCCTCGATCCCGACGTCCTCCTGCTCGTACTCGAAGACGACGTCGTACACTCCCGGCCGCGATGTCTCGCGCGTCTTGCCGAACGTCACCCGTACGCCGGCGATATTCTGCAACTCGATCGCGACGTGCTCCAGCACGTGACCGAGCCAAGTGCCTTCGTCTTCCGTCATGCGGCGGACAAAACCGCCCGGCTCGCCGTACGAGCAGCCGTGCTCCGTCAATCCCGGCAGGGCGGCGAGCAGCGAGTCGACGAAAGCGTCGCCGAGCTTGCCCGTCGGCCACGCTTCGAGCGGTCCCAGGTCGAGCTCGAGCCGGATCACCGGGAAATGCGCGTAGTGATTGGGCCCGACGTAGACGGAGCGCTCCAGAATCTCCATGGCGTTTAGTCGTCCACGGAGATGGCCAGCGCGCCGAACGCCGTCCGCGTCTCGAGATTGAACGTCGCACCGCGCGAAAGCGAGTGCATCCTGATGCCCGCCAGCGTCACCGGTTCGCCGGGCTTTGCGTCGGCGATCGACGAGACCTGCACGTCGGTGGGATCCACGACCGTGACCGTACCGGAGCCGTGCGCTTCCACCACTTCGTCGGGACGAATGAACGCGGCGGTGTCCTCATCGACACCGAGCCCGATGGCAAATGGATTGTATGCGAGCGCCGTGAGCAGTCGCCCAAGCCGCTCGCGCTCGCGAAAGTGCTGGTCGATGATCACGCGATTGGTGAGGCCCAGTCCCGCGCACATCGTCACCATGCCCGCATGTGGCGACGCGCCTTCCTCGCCGTAGGCGATCATGTGCTCGCTGAGAAACGCCGCGCCCGCACTCGTTCCCGCGACGTGCACTCCCGCGGCGTTGCGCTGCCGCACGAGCTTCGCCACCGGAGTTCCGCCGAGCGTCGCGGAGAGCTTGAGCTGATTGCCGCCGGTGAAAAAAATGCCGGTTGCGTTGCCCAGCCAGTCGAGCCAGTCGCGGTCGTCGCAGTCGCTGCGGTGCTCGAAGTGGAGCGACTTCGCGTGCACGACACCGTGCTTGTCGAACACGCGCTCGTAGAACGTGCCCATGTCGGGTTCGTTCGAGGCGGTGGGGATGATGGCGATGCGCGAGTCGGTGCCGCCCGAGAGCTCGACGAAACGATCGAGAATTCCCTGGTCGAGGATCTTCCCGCCGATGGGGATGATCCAGCCACGGGGAGTGTCGGGGATTGCAGGCGATGGCATGTGCTCAAAAGCTAACGATTCTCGGGGCGGCGCGGAGGTACGTCCTGCCCTGGAGCGATGCGGCGCGCGTCTGAACGATGACATGGCGGAGAGCGCCGGTCGCGAGTATGCGCGATGCCGAGTTGCCTTTGGTCACTCTCGCCGAGCATCTTATGTCCATGCCAGCCCTCCGCCAGCATCGTTGGACGATCGAGGAGGTCGAGCGCCTCGTGGATGAGCGTGAGGGCTACACTCCGCGCTACGAGCTGGTGGGCGGAGAGCTGCTCGTGACGCCGGGACCCAACCGACTACATCAGCGCATCGTGAGAGATCTGCTGGTTCTGGTGTCCGAGTATGTGAAACGGTTCCGTTTGGGTGAGGTGAGTTTCGGACCGGGGGAGGTGAAACTCACTCCCCAAACGCGCTTCGAGCCGGACCTGTTCGTTATTCCTGCGCTCAACGGAAAAATACCCCGCTGGCGGGACGCGGTCACGCAAATGCTGCTCGCGATTGAAGTGCTGTCTCCGTCGTCAGCGCGGCATGACCGAATCACGAAGCGGCGATTCTTTCAACAACACGGGGTGCCGCAATACTGGGTGATCGATCCCGAGGCGCAGGCGTTCGAGATCTGGACGCCGACCGATGACCGCGCCGAACTCATCGACGATCGCCTCGTATGGCAGCCGCTGGAAACCGCACCGGCGTTCGAGTTGGACGTGCGGCGCTTCTTCGCCGAGGTCGCCGACGACGAGGATCCGCCGGCAGACCGCTAGCTTCCGCTCGCCAAGTACTTCTAGTTGTCACGCTCTCGAAGTAGAACTGATGTGAGTCTGTCATCCCGAGCGCGCGAAGCAGTCGAGAGGCCTGCACCTAGTCACTCCCACAGCACCCCTCGATCGATCCCCATTACCGAGTCACACCCGCACAACATCATCGCCATCTCCAGCTCACGCCGAAGCAGCTCCACCACCCGCCGCACCCCGTCGCTCCCCGCAACGCTCAGCCCATAGCAGTACGGCCGCCCGATCAGCACTGCACTCGCACCAAGCGCAATCGCCTTCAGCACATCGGTTCCTCGGCGCACACCGCCGTCCACGAGCACGGGAATCCGCCGCGCCACTCGCTCGGCAACGGCCGGCAGCGCATCGATCGTCGCCGGCGCTGTGTCGAGATTGCGTGCTCCATGATTGGACACAATGATCGCGCTCGCACCGGCCTCGATCGCCAACTCCGCGTCGTCGGGATCGAGAATGCCTTTGAGCACAAGCGGTACGCGCGTGATGGAGCGCAGCCACTCGACGTCTTTCCATGTGACGACGACGCGACGCGGATCCAGGATGCGCTGCTTGCGCGAGCCGATGTCGAAGAGATGCGGTGTCCGCACGTCGGGCGGTAGCTCGAACTTCGCGCGCGTCTGCCGGTCGCGTACACCAATCGTCGGAGTGTCCACCGTCAAGCACAGTGCGCGACAGCCCGCGGCCTGCGCACGCTCCACCTGCTCGCGTGTGAAATCGCGATCGGATTGGATGTAGAGCTGAAACCACAGCGGTGCGGTCGCTACGTGCGCGATGTCTTCGATCGTCGTGTTGGTGCTCGAGCTCACCACCCAGGTGATGGTCGCTTCGCTCGCCCCGCGTGCCGTCGCGAGCTCTCCTTCGGGATGCAGCACACGCTGGTACGACGTGGGCGCGAGGAGAATGGGATGTGACATCTCTTCGCCGAGCAGTGTGATACGAGTGTTGAGCACGGAGACGTCGCGCAGGACGCGCGGCCTGAGACGGATGCGCGCGTACGACTCTTCGTTCCACCGAAGCGTGTGCTCGTCCGCCGCACCCGAGGACACGAACTCATACGCCATCGTGGGCATGAGCTCGCGTGCGAGTTGCTCGAGGTGGGCGAGGCTGCAGAAGTCCGCTGGCACGCTTCCATACTAACAGACTGGCATCCCGGCGCGAGATATCACTGAATCCGTGTCCCTTGCATCGTTCCCACTGGACAGGGAGAATCAAAAAGAGGATACGGACACTCACGGACTTAACGGAGAGGAACGAAGCAAGACCTCGGTAAATCGGTGCTGGAGCGTCGTTCACGCCACCCGCACAATGGAGCTATTGGAGAACGACGATCCCGATATTCGTCTCCGTCTTCTCCGTCACGCTGAGTCCCGGCACCAATGTCCGCTTCAACGCGCTGACTCCCGGCGGATCCACGGCGATGATGTAGGTCTTCCCCGCCTGCGCGGGCACGCGAGCCCAGAAGCTCGTGCGCGTGACGTATGCGAACTTGAACGCGCCACTCGCGTCGCTCTTTGCGGTCGCCAGCGTGGACCACGTGTTCTCCGCCGTGCCCACCGCGCCCAGATACAGGCGGAGCGACGCGTCGGCAACTGATGCGCCGGCAGTCGTGCCCGCGCGAACCGTTCCGCTGATCGAGCCCGTGCGCGCAGCATCCGCCGCTCGCAAAACGGGCGAAAAGATGAAGCCACTGTCGGTGCTCGCTGGATTCACCTCCTGCGGCGGAATGAACGCTTTGCCGAGGTCGAAGTCGATCACGACCACGGCGCCGCTGTCGGGCACGAGGATCTGTTCGTGAATCAACGCGTTGAGCGTGGGACGTCCGGCGCTCGACTGCCACTGAATCGCCGGCGTCGACTTGCCCGTGAGGACCAGACCTCCCCGCAGCGTGAGGCTCGACGAATCCGTATCGATCACCATGCGCACCGCCGTCACTGCGCCGACCGGCAGCTTCGCGCGCCCGATCTCTTCGGTAAGACCGTTTTGAAGCGCGAGCAGGTTGATGCGCCGGTTCGGCGTTGCGACCGTCGTGAACGTTCCCGTTCCAGCGGCGGCCGACGTATCCGGGGAGAGCGACACCGAGACGCTGACGATGTACATATCGGCGCGGGCAACTCTGTAGTACGGGAAGGGCGCATCCGTGATGAGGATGCGCGAGTCGCCGGGACTGCCCGTGCTCGCCGCAGTGCCGACGTGGCCGTCGCATGCGCCTGCGAGCAACGCGGCTGAAAGAGCGAATATGCGTCGGATAGCTGTCATCCCGACTGAGGTAAGGGGATCTGCATCAAGCACATCCACCGCACCTTCCGCGCCGACGAAGCGGGCGCGTGCAGAGTTCCTGCACTGTCCACCACGGATATAAAAACAATAGGCCGCGGATGCTACGAAGACCTTCGCTGTCGCATCTGTCGTATCCGGGCTTCTTCCGGGCAAATCCGTGATGGGAAGCTTTACCCCCGCCACAAATGCATCGCCGCATACGCCCGCCACGGCCGCCACTCCTCGGCACGCCGCACCAACTGCGCCGCACTCGCCCCAGCGACCCGCCGCAACACCAGATCCGACGCCGGAAACGCATCTGGCCAATGCACCGCGCGCATCATGATGTACTCCGCCGTCCACGGCCCGATGCCCGGCACGTCGAGCAACTGCCGACTCAGCACCCGCACATCCGACTCGGCCTCGATCCCCAATTCGCCCGTCGCAACACGCCGAGCCACCTCGAAGATCGTCGTCGCACGCGCGCGGGGCATTCCCAGCGACGCAATCTCCATCACCGACGCCGCTGCAACCCGCTCCGCCGTGGCCGCGAGACGAGTGAGCAGCGCATGATCGGTGACAATCGGTTCACCAAACGCCGCGGTGAACCGCGACATCAACGTCGACGCCCCCTTCACACTCACCTGCTGGCCGAGTATCGCGCGCACCACGAGCTCGAAGCTGTCGGCGGCACCGGGCACCCGCAGTCCACGCTCGCGAATCGTGAGTCCCGCCTTCGACAGATGAGTCGCAATGGTGTCTGGCTCCGCGTCGAGATCGAACAGGCGCCGCACACACGCCACCACGGGCAGCAGCACGGGCAGCAGCGAAATACTCACCTCCAACTGCAATGGCTCGTCCGCACGCGGCCGCGGACGCGACACGCGCACCACGCCCACATGTCCATCCACGCGCATCGTCCGCGCATACACGCCGCCGCTCACACACTCCACCGCGGGCGCGGCGCGCGCACTCAGGAACGCGAGCAACGCATCCCACGCGAGGGGCGGCCGATACGAGAGCGCGAGTCGCACTGTGTCAGAGCTTTGCGTCGCGCGACTCTTCCGCAGCGCCTGCGGATTCAACCGATAGCGCTCGAGAAACAACGCGTTGAACCGGCGCAGACTTTGAAACCCGCTCGCGTACGCCACCTTGCTGATCGGCAGCATCGTATCCGTGAGGAGCTGCTTCGCGAGCAGCAGCCGATGCGTCTGCGCCAACTCCACCGGCGACACTCCAACTTCCTGCTGCGTCGCTCGGCGCAACTGTCGACCGCTCACACCGAGTGAGCGCGCGAGTCCGTCGACGTCATGTCCGTTGAGCGCACCTGCGGCGATTTGTCGCGCGGCCGACTGCGCCAACCGCGGCACGGCGTCGACGCGCGCCGATCCGGGCGCAAGCTCCGGTCTGCATCGCAAGCACGGGCGAAATCCCGACCGCTCCGCTGCCGCTGCATGTGAGAAGTAGCGCCGATTCTTCCGCAACGTCGCGCGCGCGGGACAGATGGGGCGGCAGTAGATCCCCGTCGACGTGATCCCCACGAAGAACACGCCGTCGAATCGGGCGTCACGCGCTTCGAGCGCGCGGGTGCAGGTCTCCTGATCGAGCAGCATGCCCCAAGCATACCCGCGGCGGCCGGAGTTGGCTGGCCGTTTTCGGACCTCGATGTTTGCGTGGTGTGCGCCCGTCGGTCGCGTGCAATCGCTCCGACGGCGGGACTTCGCGTAAACGCTCCGGCCGAAGCGGCCGGAGCACGCTCAGACGCCGTCTCCACGAACGCCCGCTCCCTCCGTCGCACGGAAAGCAGTTGCAGTCCTCCGCGTCCTCCGCGTCTCTGCGGTAGACCTTCCGCCCTCAGCCCCCGAACGCCTTTTCCAAATCCGCAAACGGCATCGCCCGCCCCAACTCCGTGAACGTCCCACGCTCGGCGATTTCCTTCGCGGCGCTCATGAATCCGCCCCACGCCGCGCGCGCCAGTGTGCCCCCCACGCTGATCCGCCGCACGCCGAGCTCCGCGAGCTGTGCAACCGTCACGAATCCACTGCTGGCCAAAACGTTCACGGGCTTCGGGGCACATGCCTTCACCACCGCTTCGATTTCCTCCACACGCGTCAGTCGAGGCGCATACAGACACTCCGCCCCCGCCTCCGCATATGCAGTCAATCGACGAATCGTGTCGCCCAGATCCGGACGTCCAATGACGAATCCCTCCGACCTACCCGTGAGCAGCACCCCCGTCCCACTCTCATCAATCGCGCGCCGCGCCGCACGGATGCGCTCCACCGCGAGATCGAAGTCATAGAGCGGAGACGCCGCGTCGCCGGTCGAGTCTTCTATAGAAAGACCCGCGATGCCTGTGGCCACGGCCGCGGTGACATTCGCGAACACACCCTCGGGCTCCACCGCGTAACCGCCGGTGAAGTCCGCGTTCACCGGAATGTCGACGCCGTGGCTGATTACGCTGAAGTGCTCCAGCACCTCCTCGAGCGACGCGCCATTGTCCGTGCGGCCGAGGGTCCACGCGAATCCGGCACTTGTCGTCGCGAGGGCGTGAAAGCCGAGTTGCTGGAGAAGCCGAGCGCTGCCGACGTCCCACGGGTTGGGGATGACGAAGCAGCCGGATTCGTGGAGACGGCGGAACTCGTGGCGGCGCGCGGTGATCTCTGGCATGGTGGAAGCTACGTGACGCTACGGGTTCGTTGCCAGAGCCTGAGGATCAGTAGCCAACGATGCCAAGCCGGTCACGATGCTCGCGTCGAACGCGTCCTCGAGCGCCGAGTTCGTGCCGCGCAACCCTGCGACCACCCGCCCCGCCCACGCGAAGTACTCCGCCCGGCGCTCTTCCGGCCAGTGCGCCGGCGGTGTGTGCGTGACGTCGTGGACGTTGCACGTCTTGTCCGCCAGACGAATGAGCTTTGCGCTTGGCGACTTGAACGGTGCTTCCTTCTCCTGGATGCGCTTTCGCTCCGCGCTTTTTAGCGACGGATCATCCGTCACCTCGGCGACCAGCGCCGCGATCACCGCGCCGAACTCGCGCTCGATCTCTTCGAGCGTCGTGTCGGTATCCTCGACGGTGTCGTGCAGCAGCGCAGCGGCAAGGATGTCGCCGTCGGTGATTTCACCAACTGTCGCGAGTTGTGTGGCGACGGCGATGGGGTGATTGATGTAGGGAATCTTCTTTCCTCCCTTTCGGTACTGGCCCGTGTGCTTCTCGGCGGCGAACCGCAGTGCTTTGAAGATGGTAGTAATGTGTTCTCCTGGGTGGTGAGTGATGAAGCGTGGAACGGCGGAACTGCGGGTTTTTGAAAGGAGAGGTCGCAGAGGTCGCAGAGGACAGCAGAACTTCACGTGTGCTGTCAGTAGTAGATAGGGAGGGAGCGGGCGTTCCTGGAGACGGTGTCTGAGCGCG
>JANMAY010000248.1:0-6266 GCA_031360095.1 Gemmatimonadaceae bacterium | reverse complement strand
TCCGGATGCACGATAGCGCCGAGTCGCTCGAGTGTGGCGCGGTTGGCGAGCAGTGCGTGGTCGGTACCGCCGTTGAACAGCAGGATTGTCGACGACGGATCGAGATGCCGCAGGTTGCGCACGAGATCGAGGACGCAGTCCTGTCCCTCGTGTACGAGGCAGGCGAACACGTTGCGCAGAGGAGCAGTGGCTGCGGTGACCGCTGCTGGCGCAGAGACCACGATGTCCGGGGCGGGTGGTGCGGCCGTCGCGGCAGGAGGATCGGCAGTCGCGACGACGTACGCGGCGCTGTCTGCGCCAAGTAGCGCATGGATCGTATCGGGCGGCACTTCGCGCCACCATTTGCCGCGCGTCTGCTTTCGGCTCGTGTTGCGGTCGTGCACCATCCCAACGTGAAAGGTGTGGTCGTCGATGGCGTGCATGGCACTTGCGCTGCCGGCCCATACGAACCGTGCGTCTTCACCGACGTTCACGTTCGCGAACTGGTGGGTCTCCCAGAAGCGGCGGCGGTACATGAGCGTGCTGCCGGATAGCCAGCGGTGCTGGCTACGCGGGTAGGTGTATTCCCAGGCGCGTTTGGTTTCGGGATGATAGAAGAGCAGGTGGTCGATGCCGCAGACCTCGGCGTCGTGCGCGAGGAGGGCCTGCGTCTGCACGGTGAGGCGGCGGGGTGCCTGCCAGTCGTCGTCGTCCCAATGCGCGATGATGTCGCCGCGCGCGTGCTCGCAGGCGAGGTTGCGCTTGGCGCCGAGTGTCTTGCCGGGGGCGATGCGGAGGTAGCGGATGCGCGGGTCGGGTGGGACGAGGTCGTCGACGGCGTCGGTGCCGTCGTCGACGATCAGAAGCTCGCGCTCCGCGTAGTCCTGACGGAGGAAGTAGGCGATCGCGAGTGGGACGAACGCGCGCCGGTTCGCGGTGGGCATGATGCAGGAGATGAGCATGCGCAGTCGCTCAGAAGCGGAGCGACCGCACTGGAGTCATCCTCGGGCAGGCGTCCGCCCTCATTCCGACTCGGGGACGAACGAGACGCTCTTGATTGCTACGGACGGTTCTTTGGATCCGTCTATGACCGACTGGAGCGCTTCGGCGAAAGGCTCGATGTTGTTCATCCCAGAGAGGATCGCGTTGCGCACGAGCGGCTCGGTGAGCTCCGTAGCGCTAAAGTCGATGCCGACCCGATAGCGGAGGGCGCCGGAGTCAAAGTCCATTTCGAAGTTTCCTTCGATCAACCCCCAATTCGCACGTGTGATGAACTCCGCAACCTTGCTGCGTTGCTTACCCGGCACATGGCCTGTGAAGATGAAGTGAATGACGAACCGCTCCGCGTCGATGAGCAGCTGCGCGATCCCTTGGTCGGCAGGGCCGTCGAAGGCGACATGGAATACAACGCGATCGTTTCGCTTTTCCTCGGTCGGCTTTAATTCTGTGCGCGTTAGAATGCTGCGCACGGCGTCCACGGCGCGAAGACCATTGCGGTCTGCATCGTCCTCGTTCGATCCCACGGAATTCTCCTTAGGCCTATAGCCCGTACTTACGGTAGATGTTTTCGGCATGCGCTTCCGCTTCTTCCTCGGACCACTTCGGCGGCGGGTCGCGGTCTGCACCGATTGACCGATTCGCCGGCGCGGGGCCCGGCCAGAGATTCTCGATGTCGTTGAAGAATGCTCGATGGCGCTGGCGTGCAACCTTTTGGATGTGCTTGTTGGCGGACGGGTCAGGCAGATCCTCTGGAGTGGGGATCACAGATCCATCGTCGAGTGTGACCGCCTTCTTAAGGAGCAACGCGCGCGCCTGGCTGTACTTCAGGCTGTTGAGCTTCGACTCGATGTGCTTCGCGATTTCGTCGGATGATACGATATGGCGCCGGTCGATGTTGTCCGCGAGCTGCATTCCTTTGTGTGATTTCGGAAAGAGCTTCCTGAAGCGGTCCTTGAGGCTCTTACGGAAACCGGGACGGGCGACCGAGATCTTACATTCCTCATCTTTGGCCGTCCTCTTTTTCCGCGGTTGTTTTTTGAGGTTTGGATTGACCTCGCCCTCGATGTGGTCGATCTCATCGCCTTCATTCTTCTTGTCATTAACGAGGGTGAGCCCGGTCAGCTTGTACTTTGCCTGGATCGCAGGGAGCTTCTCAGCCACGTCCCCCGCGGTGAGCTTGTCATCGGCCAACAACGCATCGGCTTCGGTCACTCCTTTCGTGAGGTCAGCCAGCTTCTCCGCATCCGTCCGCTTGTCGTCCTTGTTCTTCCCGAACACACTCGCGAACAACTTCTTCGCCATCTTCACGATCCACGCGATCAGCGCATCGATTCCCTTGTCGACGACATCGCGCACCTTCTTGATCACCCCCATGATCTTGTCGGCGACCTTCCCCAACCCGGCGAAGTTCGCCAGGAAGGCGATCGCCAGGGACAGCAGATTGGCGAGAATGCTCTCCACCTTCTTCGCCGCGCCGTCGATGGCGCCCGCCGCGATGTTCACGATGGAGTCGATGAACGCGGTGACCACCTGGATGATCTTCGAGATCTTCTCCACGAACACCATCACGGTGTCGTAGATCGTCAGAATGGCCGAGATGAAGCCGGCGCCCGGGATGAACATGGCGATGAGCTTCGGCACGGCTTTCGTCACCACGGCTTCGACGACCATGCCGATGATCCCGCCGATCACCTGATCCTTGAGCGTCGTGATCTGATCCTTGATCTGCTCCCAGGCCGCCGCGGGGCCCTCCGTCACGAGCGTCTTGACGATGGAGAAGCCGAGCTCCATCGCCTTCACAGCCGTCTCCCCCACCACCTTCACGAGCTTCCCGCGAATGTTCGCCCAGCTCAATCCCAGCACAGAGAATGCGAACTTCACAACCTCGCCCAGCGTGAGCGACTTCGGGATGTAGACGCCCTGCATCGAGCCCGTGAGCCAGTCGATCAGCCCGTTCTTCAGATGGGTGAGGAGGTTCGCACCAAAGTTGGTGAAGCCGAGCTTTGCCGCCTTGACGAGGTTGCCAACAAATGGCAGCGGATTCTGGAAGATGCTCTTGATGGCGGCGCCGGTCTTCTTGATGTAGACGAGCGCGCCCGGGCTCACCACATCGAAGATGATCTCCAGCAGGTTCCAGATCGTCCCACCGGCCCACGACACGAACTTGATCGCGAAGGTGCCGAACACTGACGCGAGCTTCGCGAATGCGCGTGGAATCAAAATCATGTCGACGACTTCGAGCGACTTGAATGCGCCGATGAACGTGGGCGGGATCTGCTGGACGAAGCCGATCAGCTCGGCCAGCGCCTTCTGGAACCAGGCGAACGCGCGAGGCACCGCCTTCGCCTTCTGCATGTTCGTCCAGATCTCTTCCTGCCCGATGAACTTCATGAAGCCACCGATCAGCGTCGCGGCATCTCGCGGCACCGGGGTGCCCGTGATCGGATCCTTCCCGAGCACCGCCTTCAACAGGTCGTAGCCGCGCGTTCCTTCGGCGAGCTTCGCGACCGGTAGGAGAATGGCGTCGCGGATGAACGAGAGCACGCTCACGACGAGCCCGCCCACGAAGCGGATGGCGTTTCCGATGGGAACGGAGAAAATCGTCTTTGCGCGATCCCAGGCACCGCCAAGATTGAACAGGTCCTTCGCACCGAGCGTCTTGAGGAATTGATCGAGCGCGGCCCGTATCCCACCCACCACCGACGCCAGCGTGTCGAGCTGCGCACCGAGCCACCCACCGACCTTGTCGATGATGCCATGCGACTGGAGGGCGTCGAAAATCAAACTCCCCGCCGGCCACAGACCCATCACCGCCTTGATCAGATTGACGGGACTGCGGTCGACGCTCTTCTGGGTGATCGGATCGCGACCGATGATGAACGCGAGCATGTCGTAGCCCGGAATCAGGCGCGCGTGGTCCTTGATGAAGTCGAGTGCAAGGCCGACCACATCGCCGACGACATCCACCACCGCGCTCACCGCTCCGCCGATGGCGCTGATCCCCTTCTTGGCCCAGTCCAGCAAATGCTGCGGCCGTTGCGGTGCGCGTTCCCGCACCGTCGCGGGTTGACCGCTCACCACCGCCGCGGCCACACTGTGCGCTTCGCGCTCACAGCCGTCGCCCGTATCAGCGCCGCCCATGTGCTGCATGGCGGGCGCGCCCTGCTGCTGCACCACATGGGCGACCTCGTGCGCCATGAGGCCGAGGTCGTCGGCGCGTTCGCCGGGTCCGAGAAAGACGTGCGGACCGAGCGCAAAGGCCCGCGCGCCTCGCGATCGCACGAGCATTTCAGCGCTCGGACCCTGATGTACGCGCACGGACGCGAGGTCGACGCCGAGGCTTCGCTCGAGTGGGACGCGCACGGGAAGCGTGAGGGGGGCGCCGGACTCGCCTGCGAGGAGGTCGCGCACACCCGCTGGGGCGCCAGTCATCGAAGCGCTGCGCAACGTGTCGAGCCGGAGGAACGGGGCGCCCGACGGTGTTGCCATCGCGGCGCTGCTCGACGATCGCACCGTCGGTGTGCTGGGCTGCGTCACCGTCGGCCCACTCGTGGGCGACGTGGGTGACTTGGCAGTGGTCGCGGCCACTGCTACCGCTCTCCGCTCCGCACCCGGAGCGGCGACATCGCGCCCTGTCGCCGATACTCGCGTTCGATCGCCGCCTCGAGATGTCGCGTCGTGAGCGGCGTGTCGCTCTCGACGGCAAGGAGCGAGGCGTGCAGTGCAACATTGCGAATCTGCCCACCCGAGAGCGCGCAGCGCTGGGCGGTGGCGTGCAGCAGCTCCACATCCACTTCGTTGCGCGCGGGAAGGTGGAGCTGCCAGATGGACCAGCGTTCGCTGGCATCGGGCAGTGGAAAGTCGATGCTGACGTCCATTCGGCGCTGAAACGCGCTGTCGATGCGCTCTCCTGCATTCGTTGTGACGAGCAGGATCCCCTCGTACGATTCGAGGCGCTGCAGCAGATAGTTCGTTTCGAGGTTCGCGTACCGGTCGTTGGCGTTCTGCACTCCGGTCCGCTGCGTCAGCAACGCGTCGCCTTCGTCGAGCAGCAGGATGACGTCGAGCTCTTCCGCTCGCGCGAATACGCGCTCGAGATTCTTCTCCGTCTCGCCGATGTACTTGTTGACGACCGCCGCAAGATCAACGCGGTAGAGATCCATGCCCAGCATCCCGGCGAGCAACCGCGCGGCGAGCGTCTTTCCCGTGCCGCTTGGTCCCTTGAACAGTGCACGCACGCCCGGCCCCAACTCGCCGAGTGCGCTCCCGACCACGGCGGCGAGCCGTTCCCGCTGTCTGCAGCGCGCGGCGAGCGTGGTGAGCTCACTGAGCGTTTCGGCCGGTACGGCGAGCTGCGTCCAGTCACCGGACGCTTCCACGCGACGCGCGAGCGATTCGAGTCCCGGCCGTTCGAGCGTGCGGACGGCCGATCGAAGCCCTGCCTGGTCGATGGGGCGGCCGTCACGCAGGGCGCTCGCTGCGCGCGCGACGCGGGCTGCGCGGACGATGTTGCCGCTGGTCATGCGCAGCCGCTGCATCTCTCCAGCATCCTCGCCGAGTGTGCTCTGCCACAGATCAGCACGCGCGGCAGGAGACGGAATGGCGACGCGTAGCGTGACGGCTCGGTCGGCCAGCGCGCCCGTGATACCGCCTGATGTCCCGAGCGTGACGAGGAACGGGGCCATTCCCTCCGGGAGATCCGGTAGCTCGTACGCGTCGGACGGACCAGGTTCTGCGCTCGTGAGGATCACGGCGTCGAGCAGGCAGGCGACCGCCGCGGCGGCGCGCCAGCGCGGATCACGTGGTTGCTCGAGTCCCGACACCGTGAGCACGCCTTTACCCATCCGGGCAGCGAGCGCCGCGGCCAGCGTCGCGCGGCCGTTGTGACGCGGACCGCGCACAATGACAGCGCGCGCAGCGCCCGATGTCAGGACGCTGGGGATCTTCTCGCAGTCCGCGCGCAGCGTCGGCGCGATGATCAATGCGTCGAGGTCGGGAAGACTGGCCAGTGGGCGATAGTGCGTGAAGTCGTCCGTGCGCACGGTGCCGCTGCCGCGAATAGCGTCCCACACGGCGGCGCAGGGACGCAAACCACCGGTGTCACCCGTTGCTTGCTCGATCAGTCCAAGCGAACGAAGCCGATGTGCTGCACCGCGCGCATCGAACTGTGCGGCAACCGGCCACGCCGCACCGAGGAGAGCAGGGGACGCTCTGCGCTCGCCGATGCCGCCCTGCATCAGATCGAATGCATGCGCGAAGCGCGGATCTTCCTCAGGGAGGCCGATCTG
>JANMAY010000179.1:0-10140 GCA_031360095.1 Gemmatimonadaceae bacterium | reverse complement strand
GCCAATTGCGATCCTTCTTCGACAGATCGCGCCACCGAACGTCGACGTCGTAGCCAAGCGTCGTGACGATGTCGCGGAGGTTTTGGCCGTGCCACGCGGTGGGCCACGCCGCAATGGCACGCTCGCGAATGGTCAGCGCTGGGTCGGGCACCATGGACTGCTCAGTTGCGTCGTACACGCGCCCGAGTCCGTGGCACTGCGGACACGCGCCCTGCGGCGTATTTGCCGAGAACGCTTCGGCTTCGAGATGCTCCTGGTTGCGTGGATACTTGCCAGCACGCGAGTACAACATGCGAAGCAGGTTGGACAGTGTCGTCACGCTGCCCACGGAGGATCGCGATGTCGCGGTGCCGCGCTGCTGCTGAAGGGCAACGGCGGGTGGCAACCCGTCGATCTCGTCGACCTCCGGCACCTCCATCTGATCGAACAGCCGCCGAGCGTAGGGCGCGACCGACTCGAGGTAGCGGCGCTGCGCTTCGGCGAAAAGCGTACCGAACGCCAATGACGACTTACCGGACCCGGACACTCCGGTGAACACGACGAGCGCGTCGCGCGGGATCTCGACGTTCACGTTCTTGAGGTTGTGCTCGCGTGCGCCGCGGACGCGGACGTAGCCGTCCAGATGTTTGCTCATGGCGACGCGTGTTTTGCGATAACCGCGCCAGTAGATTGGGTTTAATACATCCGCACAATCGTCAGCGAGGAGCAATGGACCAGCGCCTGAGCGTCGTGACACTTGGTGTCCGTGACATCACCAAGTCCCGCCGGTTCTACGAGGAAGGACTCGGTTGGCGGCGCAACGCCGGTGAAGAAGACGTCGCTTTCTACCAGGCAGGCGGTTTCGTGGTCGCGCTCTACGAGTGGGATAAGCTCGCCGAGGATGCGCACGTCGCGCCGTCTGGCGTTGGTTTTCGGGGCATCTCGCTTGGCTTCTGCACGCACAGCAAGCAGGAGGTCGACGACATTCTCTCAGCGGTAAAGGCGGCTGGTGGGTCTGTCATTGTCAACAGCCGCGACACATTCTGGGGCGGATACGCCGGCTACTTTACCGATCTCGACGGACATCTCTGGGAGATCGCCTGGAATCCCGGCTGGACGTTGACCGACAAGGGCGAGACCCTCCTGGAGAAACCGTCATGAAGATCAGCGCCGTCGCCCTCTCGCTCCTGTGCCTTGCGCCGAGTGCGGCCGAAACAGACGTCGCACGCTGGGAGCGTGAGGCGCAGCGCGTGACAATCGTACGCGACGACTGGGGAATTCCGCACATCTACGGAAAGAAGGACGCGGATGTCGTGTTCGGGCTGATGTATGCGCAGGCCGAGGACGACTTCAATCGCGTCGAGACGAACTATCTGAACTCGATGGGCCGGCTCGCGGAGGCCGAAGGGGAGTCGCAGGTCTACAAGGATCTACGGATGAAGCTGTTCGTCGATCCCAAGGACGTGCAGGCACGTTACGCCGAGAGTCCGTCGTGGTTGAAGGCGCTGATGATGGCGTGGGCGGACGGATTGAACTTCTACCTCTACAAGCATCCCGAGGTGAAGCCGCGTGTCATCACGCGCTTCGAGCCGTGGATGGCGCTCACGTTCACCGAAGGCAGCATTGGCGGCGACATCGAGAAGGTGAGGCTGCCGGAGCTCGAAGCGTTTTATGGAACGCCGACCGCGCGGCGCGCGGCCGGCGAGGACACGATGCACCGCGAGCCCGGTGGCTCGAACGGCATTGCGATCGCGCCATCGAATACGGCCAATCATCATGCGCTGCTGCTCATCAATCCGCATACGTCTCACATGTTCAGAGCGGAGGCGCAAATGGTGAGCGCTGAAGGCCTGAACGCGTATGGCGCGCTCACGTGGGGTCAGTTTTTCGTCTACCAGGGATTCAACGATCGCGCGGGCTGGATGCACACCACGAGCAGCGCGGACGCGCTCGACGAATATCTCGAGACTGTCGAAAAGCGCGCCGACGGCGTGTACTACAAATACGGCAATACCTGGCGCAAGATGAGCGCATCGTCGATCAGCGTTCCCTACAAGACGGCGAGCGGAATGGCGCACAAAACGTTCACGGTCTATCGCACGCATCACGGTCCGGTGATCCGCTCTGCCGACGGCAAGTGGATGACCATCCGGATCATGTACGAGCCCGTGAAGGCGTTGACGCAGTCGTACACGCGGACGAAGACACGCGATCTCGCACAATTCGAGAAGTCGATGAAGCTTCAGGCGAATTCATCGAACAACACCATTTTCGCGGACGCCAAAGGGAACATCGGCTTGTTCCTGGTCAATTTTCTGCCAAGGCGTGACCCGCGCTTCGATTGGACGAAGCCCGTGGACGGCAGCGATCCCGCGACGGAATGGCGTGGACTGCACTCGATGGAGGAGACTCCGCACGTCGTGAATCCGCAGAGTGGATGGGTCTATAACACAAACAACTGGCCGTATTCCGCGGCAGGAGCGAACAGCCCGAAGCGCGACGCCTTTCCCAGCTACATGGATCCCGGAACCGAAAACTACCGCGGGATTCATGCGATGCGCCTGCTCAGCACCAAGAAGGACTTCACGCTCGAGTCGCTCCTTTCGGCGGCGTTCGACAGTTATCTCCCAGCGTTCGACGTGCTGCTGCCTCCGCTGTTCGCCGCGTATGATCAAGTTGGAGCGAACGAGCCGCTCAAGGCGAAGCTGCGCGAGCAGATCGACATACTGCGCGCATGGGATCGGCGCTGGTCGGCGGGCTCGGTGCCGACGACGCTCGCCGTACTATGGGGCGAGGAGACACCGAGTGGTGCATCAGGAGAACAACAGCTTCGAGCGCTGGCCGATGTCTCCGATCGCTTGCAACAAGACTTCGGAACGTGGAAGACGCCGTGGGGCGACATCAACCGGTTCCAGCGTCTGACCGGCGATATCACGCAGACATTTAGTGATGCGGGGCCGAGCATCCCGGTGCCGTTCACGTCGTCACGTTGGGGATCGCTGGCGTCGCTCGGCGCACGTCGATATCCGGGTACGAAAAAAATGTACGGCACGAGTGGCAACAGCTTTGTGGCCGTGGTGGAGTTCGGCGACAGCGTTCGCGCAAAGGCCGTTTCCGCGGGCGGTCAAAGCGGCGATCCCAAGTCGGCGCACTTCAATGACCAGGCGGAGCGGTATGCCTCAGGCAATCTCCGCGATGTGTACTTCTACAAGTCGCAGCTGAAGGGGCACACAGAGCGGACGTACCATCCGGGACGCTGAGGTACTGCGTCAGTCGATGCCCAGGAACAATGCCGGAACGTCAACCCCTACCTGGAGATCAATCGTTGGCGCCCGCCAGATGATTGTGTCGCGAACGGTTTCACCTGCTCCCGGCTGGCGCACAATTTCCACGCAGTGCTCGGCCCTGTCCACCAACCACACTTCACGGACGCCGAGTGCGAGGTAGGCGTCGCGCTTGAATTCGCGATCGTAGATGTGCGACGAGCGACTCAGCACCTCCACCGCAAGCCAGTGCTCGCAGACATCCTGCCATTTGTCGCTCGCCGGCATCATCGGTGGGAGAACGAGAATGTCCGGCTCGAGTTGCGTGGTTGGTGGGAAGGAGACGGCCCCATGCGTGAACACGAACCCGTGTCCCGGCGTCTGAACGGCATTCACTAAAAGGGATCCGATTCGCGACACGACGAGCTCGTGCGAAACGCTGGGAGGCGGCGTCACGAGCAGCACGCGGTCCAGCAGCTCGTACCGATTCCCGTCGGGCTTGAAACGCTCCAGGTCGTCGACCGTGTAATACGGAATCGTGGCCGCCATTCCCATACTCTACGCCCTCGGCGCTCGGTTTGTCTACTCGGCACTCCCGAAGCTGGAAGGCACCACTGTAACTCGCGTCACCGTTTGAGCGCTGTGCGAATCGTGTGTCCGCGCACCACGGCACGTACGATGCTTCTCTTCGCAGTGTCCACAACGAGGTGACACTATGGATCGCAAGAAAGCTCCTGAGACGCCCCTGTCTCTGATGCAGAAGGGACCGGGGGGCAACGAGCCAACCACGCATCCGGATTACGCCGCGCACGTGAACGTGGGCTCGAGTGGAATTGGGGAGCCTGCGCTCTCGACCAGCTCGGCAACGGGCAAGAAAAAGAAGAAGCCCGGCAAACCAGCCAAGTAGCGAACGGGGCCGAGCAGGCCGGAGGCTGTGCGGGAGCGACATGCTCGGCATCACTGAACGCGGACTCTACTGTTCCGCTGGCGACTTCTACATCGATCCGTGGCTTCCCGTGGACCGCGCGGTCATCACGCACGCGCACGGCGATCACGCGCGCTGGGGAAGCAAGCACTATCTCGCGTCACGCGAGGGTGCGCGCGTGCTGCGCACGAGAATCGGAGCGGATGCGTCGATCGAGCTGATGGAGTTCGGTGAGACGCGCGACATCAATGGCGTCTCGCTGAAACTGGTCCCCGCCGGCCACATACTCGGCTCAGCGCAGATCCGGTTGGAGCATAAAGGCGAGGTCTGGGTCGTATCGGGCGATTACAAGACCGAGCCCGATCCCACGTGCACGCCGTTCGAGCCCGTGAAGTGCCACACGTTCATCACCGAGTCCACGTTCGGGCTGCCGATCTACAGATGGTGCGCGCAGGAGGAAACGTTCGCCGATATGCGCGCCTGGTGGCGCGAGAACGCTGAGCGCGGACAGGCCTCACTCGTCTATGCGTACGCACTCGGCAAGGCGCAGCGCATTCTCGCCGGCGTGCTCGGTGCCGACATCGGGCCGGTGTACACGCACGGCGCCGTGGAGCGTCTGACGCAGGACTATCGGGACAGCGGCATCACGCTGCACGCGACGACACCGGTTGCGTCGTTGCCCAAGGGCACGGATTACGCGGGTTCGCTGATCGTTGCGCCGCCGTCGGCCGCTGGTTCGACATGGCTGCGACGATTCGGCGACGTATCCACCGCATTCGCATCCGGATGGATGCTAGTGCGCGGCGCTCGGCGTCGACGTTCGCTGGATCGGGGCTTCGTGTTGTCCGATCATGTGGATTGGCCGGCGTTGATCTCGGCGATCGAGGCGACGGGTGCGGAGCGCGTGTTGGTCACGCATGGATATCGCGAGCAGGTGGTGCGGTTCCTCACCGAACGAGGAATTGCCTCACAATCCATAGCGAGCCATTGGGAGGGCGAGAACGATCAGGAGCCCGCGGTGGCCGGCGAAGAGGCGATGGCGTGAAGCGGTTCGCACGCTTGTATTCCGCAATCGATTCCACGACGTCGACAAACAAGAAAGTCGACGCGATGGCTTCGTATTTTAAGGAAGCCGAACCGGCGGATGCGGCGTGGGCAGTGTATTTCCTGTCGGGAGGTCGTCCGAAGCGGTTGATACCGGTGCGTCGCCTCGCGACGTGGGCGATGGAGGAGTCTGGTGTGCCGGAGTGGTTGTTCGAGGAGTGCTATCATGCGGTCGGCGATCTCGGCGAGACGATTGCGTTGCTGCTACCTGCGCTTTCGGACGGTCGGTCGCGGGCATTACTTCCGACGGCGGGACTTCGCGATGTCGACCCGGCCTTGCAGCCGGGTCGCGCTCAGACACCGTCTCCAGGAACGCCCGCTCCCTCCCTTACCCGCATCACGCCGCCCAACGCCGTCCCCCTCACGACCACGCCTCACGCCGACGCCTCACGAGCCGCCGCACTCCGCACCCCGTACGCGGCCGATCTCAACCTCAGCACCTGGGTCGAACACCACCTGCTTCCGCTCGCGAAGCAATCTGAGGAGGCACAACGCGTCTCGGTTCTCAACGCCTGGCACCAACTCGAAGACACCGAGCGCTTCATCTGGAACAAGCTCATCACAGGCAGCTTTCGTGTCGGCGTGTCCGAGCAGCTCGTCGTGCGCGCACTCGCAAAGGCGAGTGGAATCGAGGAAGGCGTCATTGCGCATCGACTGAGCGGACATTGGACCCCGACCGCCGAGAGTTTCAGCGCGCTCATTGCAGCGGACAGCTCCGATGCCGATCGCTCGCGCCCCTTTCCCTTCTACCTCGCCTACGCGCTCGAGGGTGAGCTGGAATCACTCGGTGACGCGCAGGAGTGGCAGGCCGAATGGAAGTGGGATGGGATTCGGTCGCAGGTGATCCGTCGGGATGGGAAGACGTTCATCTGGACGCGCGGCGGCGATCTCGCGACGGATCGATTTCCGGAGCTCGTCGCGGACGCCGACTTTCTCCCTGATGGCACAGTCCTCGACGGCGAGATCATGCCGTGGAAGGACGGCGCCGCTCTGCCATTCGCGCAGCTGCAGCGACGGATCGGGCGGAAGAAGCTCGGCCCTAAAATTCTGGCGGACGTTCCGGTGGTTTTGATCGCGTATGATCTGCTCGAGCTGGAGGGGCGCGACATCCGCACCGAGCCGATGTCAGTGCGGCGCCACGAACTGTCGCGCGTGATTCAAGGTGTGCGTGCACGGGCCTTGCTGATTTCTCCCACCATACCACTCCAGAGCTGGGCCGACGCACGCACCGCCCACAGCAACTCCCGCGATCACCGCGCCGAGGGGCTGATGTTGAAGCGCCTGGACAGCGAGTATGGCGTTGGGCGGCGCAAAGGCAATTGGTGGAAATGGAAGGTGCAACCGTTCAGCGTGGATGCGGTGATGGTGTACGCGCAACCGGGGCATGGACGTCGTGCGCTGCTGCACACGGACTACACGTTTGCTGTGCGTGATGGTGACGCACTCGTGCCGTTCGCGAAAGCATATTCCGGATTGACCGACGCCGAGATCCGCACGCTCGACAACTGGATCCGTCGGCACACGCTCGAAAAATTCGGACCCGTTCGACAGGTCGAACCCATTCAAGTGTTCGAGCTGCACTTCGAGGGAATTCAGCACTCCCCTCGGCACAAATCCGGTGTGGCCGTGCGGTTTCCACGCATTGCGCGATGGCGGACGGACAAGCCGGCTGCGGAAGCGGATACGATCGAGATGTTGCGCGCGCTGCTAGAGGCGGCGCGGTGATGCTAAGGTTCACTATCGCGCGGCACCGACGGTCCGTCCACGGCCACACCGTGTTGGCGAAGCAGTTCGACAACCTTCGCGTCGGAGGTGTCAGCGCGATACGTGAAATTCCACACGTAGCCGAAGCGAGGTCCCAGGACTTTTTGCGTCACGTGGCCGACACTGCGCCTGGCGCCTGGCGGAATCGCGATGTTGGTGCGCTGCGGGAAGCACTCGCCCTTCACGTTTTCGCACATCAGCAGCACGACGCCAGATACGATGATCGGAATGGTGGACTCGTTGCGCACGTAAAGAGTGTGCGATCGATCTCTGCCGTGACCGAAGTCGGTGGATGCGATGATAGTGCGGCGAGACGGCGCGATGAATACGTCCTGCGCCGAAAGGGATGCCGCGCTGCTCAGCAGGAGAGTACAAAGAAGAATACGCTTCATGGACACATGTTACTCCACGCCAGCAAACAATTCCAGCGTGTCGATGTCGACGCGGATCCCCGCGTCCCAGACTCGCCACGTGAGCGTTCGCGTGTGCACCTCGCTTACTCCCTTCGCGCGCCACACCTCAATGGATTTTGCGCGCGGATCGACGAGCCACACTTCGCGCACGCCGAGTGCGAAGTAGGCGTCGACCTTGAAGTTGCGGTCATAGAAATGCGACGAACGGCTCAGGATCTCCACTGCGAGCCAATTCGTGCTGAGCTCGAACCACTTCGAGTTGATCGGAAAGTGCGACGGGAACACGAGAATGTCCGGCTCCAGATGCGTGAGCGGCGGACGCGTCACGGTTCCCGGGCCCACGACGTATCCGAGTCCCGTCACTTGAACCGCGTTGCCGAGTATGAAACTCAGACGGCTCGCAATGATTTGATGCATTGGGCCTGGACCGGGAGTCACGAGCAGAACTCCATCCAGCAGCTCGTAGCGATTCCCGTCGTGCGGGAAATGCTCGAGGTCGTCCACGGTGTATCGCGGAACGGTGAGGCCCATAGACATACGATACACCCTCCGGTGAGGCCTTGTCCACTCGGTACAGCTCATACTCGCGCCTCCGATCTGGTAGGCCATCATCCTTTTGACGCAACGCGTGTCATTCGCGCGCGCTGAGCGGTGGTTCGCGTCGCGCCAGTGGACCCCTCTCTCGTTTCAGCGCGAGGTGTGGAACGCGTATCTCCGCGGTGAGAGTGGATTGGTTCATGCCGCTACCGGCACCGGCAAAACACTCGCCGCCTGGTGGGGACCACTGTTGGAATGGTTTGACGAATGTCGTCCTGAGCTGAGCGGCGCACCTGCACCGAAAAGCAAGATTCGCCGAGCGACCGCGCCTCCCCTCCGCGTACTGTGGATCACGCCGCTGCGCGCACTCGCCGCTGACACACTCGCCTCGCTGTCTGCCCCGCTCCACGATCTCGACATCCCATGGACGCTCGAGTCGCGCACCGGCGACACCGCACCCGGCATGCGCGCACGACAGAGCAAGCGTCTTCCCACCGCGCTCGTGACGACGCCTGAAAGCCTCACGCTCCTGCTCACGCGCGACGACGCACTCGAGATCTTCAGCGACATGCGCGCTGTCGTCGTCGATGAATGGCACGAGCTCATGGGCACCAAGCGAGGCGTACAGATGGAGCTCGCCCTCGCGCGCCTCCGCACGCTCGCGCCACGCGCGCGCACGTGGGGACTCTCGGCGACGATCGGCAACCTCGCCGACGCACGCGACGCACTGCTCGGACTCGGCAACAATGGCCGGATCATTCGCGGCGTGGAGACGAAGGACGTCGTCATCGACTCGCTCATCCCACCCGTCGTCGAGCGCTTTCCCTGGGCCGGACACCTCGGCACCACAATGCTGCCGCAGGTGATCTCGGCGATCGAAGAGGGGCAAACGTCGATCGTATTCACCAACACGCGCTCGCAAACCGAGATTTGGTATCAAGCCATTCTCGCCGCGCGTCCCGAGTGGGCGGGAACGATCGCGCTGCACCACGGCTCGCTCGACCGGAAGGTGCGCGACTGGGTGGAGAACGGCATGCGCACCGGCGCGCTGCGCACCGTGGTCGCGACGTCATCTCTCGACCTTGGCGTCGACTTCTCACCTGTCGACCGCGTCCTCCAGATTGGCAGCCCCAAAGGCGTCGCGCGCATGCTCCAGCGTGCGGGTCGTAGCGGACATCGTCCCGGTGAAGCGAGCCGGGTGACGTGCGTGCCGACGAACGCGCTCGAGCTGCTCGAGGTGGCTGCGGTGCGCGACGGATTCGAGTCAGGCGTCATCGAAGGACGACTTCAGGTCGAACGTCCACTCGACGTCCTCGCCCAACACGTCGTCACCGTCGCACTCGGCGGCGGCTTCCTGTCACACGAGCTGCTCGTGGAAGTGCGCACGACGCGCGCATATGCGGAGCTCACGGACGACGAATGGACGTGGGTGCTGCAATTCGTGGGCACCGGTGGCGAGACGCTCACTGCCTATCCGGAGTATGCGCGCATGGAGCTGGAGAACGGCCGCTATGTGCTGCGCAACCGCGAGCTCGCGCGCCGGCATCGCATGTCCATTGGCACCATCGTCAGCGACGCGCAGCTCGTAGTCCAATACATGCGCGGCGGCACGCTCGGATCGATTGAAGAATCATTTGTCGCCCGCCTGCGCCCGGGCGACAAATTTTTCTTTGCCGGCACGCCGCTGGAGTTCGTGCGCGTGCGCGACATGCGCGTGTGGGTGCGCCGAGCACCGAATATGAAAGGCGCGATTCCGCGATGGATGGGGAGCCGGCTCCCGATGTCGGGCGAGTTGTCGGAGATGTTGCGTCGGCGACTCGGTGAAGCTGCGGACGGCGTGTACAGGGGAGCGGAGTTGGAAGCGCTGCGCTCGCTGCTGGAGATCCAGCGCAAGTGGTCGGCGATTCCGCGGGCGGACGAGCTGTTGATCGAGCGCGTGAAGACCCGCGACGGGTTTCATCTCTTCGTGTATCCGATGGAAGGGCGACTGGTGCACGAGGGTCTGGCCGCGCTATTCGCGTATCGCATGTCGCGGCTCAAGCCGATCTCGTTCGTGATGTCGTCGAATGATTGGGGGTTCGAGTTGTTGTCACCGGATGAGCCCCCGCTGGAAGAGGCCCTTCAGGGGGTGCTCTCCCCTGACAACCTGTTCGAG
>JANMAY010000151.1:0-2747 GCA_031360095.1 Gemmatimonadaceae bacterium | reverse complement strand
TCGGCACGGGGGGCGTGAGTGGCAGCGGGCTTCGGCCCGTTGGTGTACTCGCGACGTGGAAGGTGCGACAGGCCACCGCGCTGCCGCTCGTGGGACTGGGTGGCGTAGCGACGGGCGAGGACGCGTTGCAATATCTGATGGCAGGCGCAACGCTGGTGGGGATGGGAACGGCGATGCTCCGCGATCCGCGCGCGCCGGAGCGTGTGGTCCGTGAGCTCGGCCGGTGGTGTGACGCGCACGGCGTCGGTCGCATCACCGAGGTCATAGGCACGCTGGAGATTCCAACATGACGAGCTACGCCAAGCCGATCGTTGCGCTCGACGTCGCAACTTCAGGGGAGGCGATCGCACTCGCGCGGCAGCTACGCGAGGACTGTCATTTCTTCAAGGTCGGCAGCGAGTTGTTCACGGCGGCCGGACCTGCGATCGTGCGTGAGCTGCGCGAGCGGCTGGGCGCCGACGTGTTTCTCGATCTGAAGCTGCACGACATCCCGAACACGGTCGCCGCTGCGGTGCGCGCGTCGGTTGCGCTCGGCGCGCGACTGTTGACGGTGCACGCGGCAGGTGGGCGCGCGATGCTGGAGGCGGCACAGGAGGCAGCGGGCTCCACGTGCGGTGTGCTAGGGGTCACAATCCTTACGTCGCACGATGATGCGTCGTTGTCCGATTCGTGGGGGAAGGCAAATGCGAACGTGGAGGACGAGGTGCTGCGGCTCGCGGGTTTGTGCGTCGACGCCGGGCTTCATGGCGTGGTGAGCAGCGGCGACGAGGTGCCCGCGCTTCAAGCCGCGTTTGGCGATCAACTCGCGCTGCTCGTGCCCGGCATTCGATTAGAGGGGGAGGACTCGCACGATCAGCGGCGAGTGATCACGCCGCATGGGGCACAGCGGGCCGGCGCGCGCTACATCGTGCTTGGTCGCACCGTGACGGCGGCGGCGGACCCGCGGATTGCGTTCCGGAGGGTGCTGGTCGACTTGGCGAAGGACACCGTGGACGGGATGCCAGCGATGGCCTGAGGAGCACGTATGTGGTGACCTTGCGTCAACTTACCGCGCCGGTTATCCTACGTGTCTGGTTCGGAAAAATCCACGTTTTGCATGATGGTGTTCTCGTGAAAGTCCGCAGCAGCGTGAAGCCGATCTGCGAGCACTGCAAGGTTGTCAAGCGCAACGGCGTGACTCGGATCATCTGCAAGCGCAATCCAAAGCACAAGCAACGTCAGGGCTGATAGAGCATGGCTCGTATTTCTGGTATCGATCTCCCGCGCGACAAGAAGGTTGAGATCGGATTGACCTACATCTTCGGGATCGGACGGTCGTCCGCCTTGGGGATCATGGAAAAGGCAGGGATCGATCAGGCGCTTCGTGTCCGCGATCTCACCGACGCCGACGTGAATAAACTCCGTCAGGTGATCGAGAAGGAGTATCGCGTCGAGGGCGCGCTGCGCACGGAAGTCTCGATGAACATCAAGCGATTGATGGACATTGGGTCCTACCGTGGGACGCGGCACCGTCGCGGACTGCCTGTTCGCGGGCAACGGACGCACACCAATGCGCGCACCAAGAAGGGGCCGCGCCGGGCGATCGCCGGCAAGAAGAAGGTAACCAAGTAACGTTATGGCAACTGGGAAGAAGGCAAAAAAGGTGGTTGAGGCGGAGGGCGTTGCCCACGTCAATGCGACCTTCAACAACACGACGGTCACGATCACCGATGCGCGCGGCAACGCGATCGCGTGGGGATCGAGCGGTAAAGCCGGCTTCAAGGGCTCGAAGAAGAGCACACCCTTCGCGGCCACGGTGGCGGCGGAGCAGTGTGCACGTGAAGCGCTGACGGCCGGTGTGAAGCGGGTGCACGTGCGCGTGCAGGGTCCTGGCAGCGGCCGCGAGTCGGCCATCCAGGCGCTCGCTGCGGCGGGGCTCCAGGTGAAGTCGATCAAGGACGTGACGCCGATCCCGCACAACGGCTGCCGTCCCCCGAAGCGTCGGAGAGTCTGAGAATGGGTCGGTACACAGGTCCCAGCTGCCGGCAATGCCGCCGCGAAGGCACGAAGCTCTTTCTCAAGGGCACCAAGTGCTTCACGGAGAAGTGCCCCGTCGAGCGTCGTCCGTACGCGCCGGGCCAGCATGGCCAGGCGACGGCACGTCGTCGCAAGGCGAGTGAGTTTTCCAAGCAGCTGCGCGAGAAGCAGAAGATCAAGCGCATCTATGGCGTGAGCGAAAAGCAGTTCCGCAACACGTTCGAGAAGGTGTCGTCGCAGCCGGGCATCACGGGTCACAACCTGCTGGCTGCGCTCGAGACGCGCCTCGATAACGTCGTGTACCGCATGGGATTTGCGTCCAGCCGCAAGGCTGCGCGCCAGCTCATTCGCCACCGTCACGTCGAGATCAATCAGAAGTCGGTGGACATTCCGAGCTACCTCGTGCAGCCTGGCCAGGAGATCCGCGTGCGCATGAAGTCGCGCGAGCAGGCGAGCGTGATGGCAGCGATGGATCAGTCGTCGCGTGGCGCGCCGTTATCGTGGATCGCGGTGGATCGCGACACCTTCAGCGGCAAGATGCTCGAGAGACCGACCAGGCCGAACATCCCGATCGCAGCGCAAGAACAACTCGTAGTCGAACTTTACTCGAAGTAGTAGGCAGGACGAGACCCTAACTCTCGTTACGGGCTCACCGCGCGTTAGGGGCGGGGTGGCACGTTCAAGGAATCGAAAAAAATGGCAACCGCAATTGATTTGAGGGGACTTGTCCG
>JANMAY010000135.1:0-7609 GCA_031360095.1 Gemmatimonadaceae bacterium | reverse complement strand
TCGAGTCGCTCGATGAGATCGAGGAGACCAGCGGCCTCCCATGCCCGGTTGCGCTTCGAGTCGGAAAGGGGCGTAAGGATCTTCGCCGCGACGAGTTGCTCGATCGCTCCGTAGATCGCGGTCTTCACCTTTCGCGTCGCGACGGTGGCTACCGGCGCAGTGATGATCGGATGGGCGGGGAGTACGTCGATCAGCGCCCATGCCGCCGCTCCTTCCCGCGGCGCATGGCCCGACGCTACGAGCTGTGCTCGCCATCCACCGCGCAATGCGTCGACGGCGATGGCGTACGCGTTCGCAAGTCGTGCGGCGCGCGACGCCGCCGCGGCAAAGTGTTCGATCCACGCTGTTACTTGGTCGGCGCGAAATCCGGTGAGTCCATCGATGTAGCGCGATCGTGCAGCGGCCAGTACGACGCTGATCGGTGGGAGGTAGTGCGGGGCAAGTCCGCGGCGCCGCAGAATCACGTGCACGAGTGCACGACCGGTTCGCCCATTTCCATCCTCGAAAGGATGAATGGTCTCGAACTGCGCATGCACGAGCGCGGCCTGCACCAGCGGAGAGAGAAGGTCGTCGTTGATCGCGTCGCACACATCGTCGAGCAATCGCTGCAGCTCGGAAGGCGGGGGTGGTACGAAATCAGCGCCGCATGGATTGTAGTCGTTGCCGCCGATCCAGATCTGCTCCGAGCGAAGTCGGCCTGCCAGGTGCTTATTCGGAGCATGCCGCATCAGGCGCGCATGGATGGCGACGATTTCGGCAACACCAAACGATTCCACCTCCGCGGCCTGCCCGACGGCGAGCTCCATGGCGTTGATATTGTCCAGCAACTCGAGCGCCGTCCGGCTTGGCACCAATCCGGTCTCAACCTGCACCTCGGCGCGCGCCATCTCGCGCACACCGATCTGCATGCCTTCCACTTTCGACGAAGCAATCGACTCCGTTCGAAGGAGGAGCCGCGCCAAGGGCGTGAGTGCGGGCGTGCCCGTCTCGTTGAGGCGGAGAATGGCGAGTTCCGCGTCAGAGACGAGTCCCGCGAGGCTCACGGGCAGGTCGACAGTGAGTGACGCGAGCGGCTCAGGAAGGAACGCGTCATACCGGCAGGCGCGCCGATACCTCGCCGGTGCGTTCAGCACGGGGTTGTGGTGCCAAGTCTGCTTCAGCCAGGTGCCTGGCATTTGATAACATGGACTAAGGGATCAGCCTTAGTCCATAATAATATGTAATATGGACTAAGGCAACCTGCTTAGTTCAGAATCATCAGCAAGTTGGACTAACTGCTCAGCGGGACTCAGCTCGAATCCGAATCGCCTGCCCACCACCGGGCGCCATTGCAATCCTCAACCGCGATGTCGACGTCACCGCCCGTCGCGAGAGCGCCACCGGCAGCGGATTCGTGCGCCAGTTCGCCTTGGGCCCGTCCGCATAGATCTCCGCCACATAGGATTTGCCGCGCGGCAAAAAATCCAGCGACACATCCAGTGTGCGCGCCTCTTCGTCCGTGATCGCGCCGACGAACCACTCGTCCTGCCCCTTCGTCTTCCGCGCCACCGCCACGTAGTCGCCAATCTTGCCCGCGAGCACGCGCGTGGTGTCCCAGTCGACCTTCACATCGCGAATGAACTGGAACGCCGGATTGCCGGCATAATTTTCCGGCAGATCGGCAGCCATCTGAAGCGGCGAATACAGCACGACGTACAGCGCGAGCTGCTTCGCCAGTGTCGTACGCACGCGCGACTCCTCGGCCGTGCGCGGCGCGCCGGTCTTGGTCAGCAGGATGTCGAAGATGCCGGGAGTGAAATCCATGGGGCCGGCCAGCATTCGCGTGAAGAACAGAATCGTCTCGTGCTCGGGTGGGTTGCCGCCTTCGCCGCCCCACGCATTGTACTCCTGTCCGCGCGCGCCTTCGCGACTCATCATGTTGGGCCACGTGCGCCGTTCGCCGGTGTCGTGAATGGGCTCGTGCGCATCGACCATGATGCCGTAGCGCGCGGCAGTCTCGATCACCTTGCGATGATGGCGGACCGCGAACTGTCCGTAGTGCGACTGGCCGCCGCCCACGGTATCGGCGACGTAGCCTGACTTGATCGCGCGAATGCCCAGCGATTGATAGAGGCGAAATGCGTCCTCCATCTGTCGCTCGTAGTTGGCAATGCCGCCCGACGTCTCATTGTGCCCGATCAGGCCCACGCCCTTGGACTTCGCATAGGCGGCGAGCCCCGGCAGATCGTAGTCGGGATATGGCTGCGTGAACGAGAATGCGTTCTGGTTGTTGATCCAATTGCCGTCCCAGCCAGTGTTCCATCCCTCCACCAACACGCCCTTGAAGCCGTTCGCGGCGGCGAAATCGATGTACCGCCGAGTGTTCGCCGTCGTCGCTCCGTGCTTGGGGCCGGACGACCATGTCATGGTACCGAGGTGCATCCCCCACCAGATGCCGACGTATTTCTGCGGCGTGATCCACGACGCATCCGCGATGCGGCTAGGTGGATTGAGATTGAGCGTGAGCACCTGCGGGTGCAAATCTTCGGCGCGATCCGCAAGTTGAATCGTGCGCCATGGTGTAACGAGGGGAGTGCGGCCGCGCACCTTCACGCCGTCGGCCCATGGGGCGAGCGCGGCGCGCAGCGTTCGATTCTCCATCCGTGCGCCGGTGAGGAACATGCGCGGATAGTCGACGAGATTGGCCTCATGGATGACGACGAACAGTCCGCTGGACGTCTCGATCGTGAGCGGCGTCTGCACGCTGTCGAGGGTGCTGACCGGCCCCTGCGAGTAGAGTTGCTCGGAGCGGTCGAGGCGCGGACGATTGGACGCGATCCACCACGCGCGCCCGTTGTCGGCGAGCGAAAACTCGGTGAGCTCGTCGAAGATCTCGTAGTCGGTGATGCCCGGCTGGTCGGGCAGTTCATAGCGGAAGCCCACGCCGTCATCGAACACCCGAACGACAAACGTGAACCGCCGGCGGGGTGCCGAGCGTTCGGACACCTCGACGCGCAGCTCATTGTGCCGGTCGCGCACGCGCGCGAGCTCACCCCATGGTTGCGTCCAGGTCTCGTCGACACTGGAGCGGGTCTCCGCCGCGATCCGCAGGCTGTCCAGAAGCGCCGGTGCGCCGCGAAAGGCGAATCCCAGCCGCGACGGCGTGATCACCGGTTTGCCATCGTGCGTGACGCCGTAGCGGAGGGCGCCCTCTCGTACGTCGACCGTGACCACGGTGCGATTGTTGGGCGACGCAATCCGCGCCGACGCTTGCGGTTGTGCGATGGCGGCACTCGGCGCCAGGGCTGCCACGAGCAGCGCGACGAGCGAGCGAGTGTGAAGGCGGTGCATGAGCTGGGCGGGTGGTGAGCGAAGTCGGGGGACCTGTACTCGCAAGATCGCGAGCGCAACGACCAGCGCAAGCACCGGCAGCGGCTGCGGCGCGCTACGTCGCTACCGGTTCTGCCTGATCGTCGACCAAAACCGCGCGGCGCTCGCAGGGCAGCCACAAAGTGAAGACGGCACCAACGCCGTTGCTCGACGCCGTTAGATCGCCACCCATCAGCAGCGCCAGCTGGCGACTGACGGTCAGTCCGAGGCCGCTCCCCTTTCGCGACGCCTGTCCCGCGGACGACAGTTGGACGAATGCATCGAAGACGCTGGCGACCTTGTCGGCGGGGATGCCGGGTCCGGTGTCCGCCACGCTGATCACGCACCATGGACCTGATCCCATGACGCTGCCGGCAGGCGCGTCTGCCGCCTCGACCGCGGAGATTGTCACATCGCCCCCGAGCGGTGTGAAGCTCACGGCATTGCCCAGCACATTGACGAGAATCTGTCGCACGCGGTCGACGTCACCGAAATAGCTGAGGTTGGGCGAGGCCGCATGCGACTGCACGCGGATATTGCGCGCAGCCGCCTGCGGCGCAACGAGCGCCAGCGCTTCCGCCATCACGTGCGCCGCCGCCCCGTCGGCTCGTACGACCCGGAGATGTCCGGCATCGCCCTGCGCCATGTCGAGAAAGTCGTTCGTGAGGCCGAGCAGGTGCTTGGATGCCCGCTTGGTGCGGGTGAGGTAGTTCGCCTGCCGCTCGCTGATCGACGTTCCGATGTCCTCTTCCAACAGATCCAGATAGCCCAAGATCGCATTGAGCGGCGTTCTGAGCTCGTGCGTCGTGAGCGCCATGAATCGTTCGCGCACCACGAGCGAGCGTTCCGCCACCTTTTGGGCCGCTTCGGCATGGTCGCGCGCTTCCGCGGCGATCTCGCTCAGCCGCTCCACCTCTGCCTGGCGTTCCGTCAGCTCCTCGAGCGTGCCGAGAAGCGCCTGGTTTTGCACTTGAAGCTCACCGAGAGGTGTGGCATCGCTCGCCTTTGCCAACTCGATCATGAGCCGCGCCGCCTCTGCGGCGCCGAACTTTGCTGCCGAGAACGGGAGTGTTTTCGCCATCGTGACCGACGTTCCGCAGCCCGCGGTCGACGCGATCACGAAGCGGTCCATCAACGAGCGTGAACCCTTGATGCCGATGCCCATCCCCGTCCGCGACTTGAACGAGGGAGAGAGCACCGCTTCGACGTCCGCGATGCCGACACCCTTGTCAACGACGCGAATGACAAGCTCTTCGCGATTGAGCGCCTGCCCTTCGATGGAGAAGGCGATCGTGCCGCCACCGCCGTACTCGAAGGCGTTGCGCGCAACCTCGGAGAGCGCCGTCGTGATGCGCGTCGTATCCACCGGCGAGAAGCCGAGGAACTGGGCGATCTGCCGCGCGCGCTTGCGCGCGAGCAGGATGTCGTCCTCGCGGCGCATCAGTACGGTGAGTAGCGGAACCGTCATTGGCATTTATGGCCCCTCCGTCCCGTCCGCGAGCACCAGCACCGAGGCGTCGTCCTTACCGCGCGAATAGTCGCGAAAGATCACACCCGCGAGCAGCGCCGGGTGCGCCGTCTTGAGCCTTCCGTACGCGTCCATGCGCCACTTCGCGAGAATGCCGTCCGAGTGCATCACGAGGCGTGCTCCCACATGCCATGCCGCATCGGTGCATCGAACGGGCGGCATTCCGTGGCCGACGATGCCGTTCTGCGGAACGAGATACTCGGTTGGGCCATGGTTGAACACGCGCGCATCAACGTTGCCCACGCCGCAGAATTTGACGCTGCGTACGGCTTCATCGATCGCCACCACTGAGACTGCCGCGCCACGTGTACCGCGCATGGCCGCATCGAGTGCGACCAGCGCGTCGTCAGGGGAGCGACCGGCGTGCTGCCCGAATGTGGCCGTCGCGGCAGCGGCGGCGCTGGCGGCTTCCGGTCCATGACCAAGACCATCCACGAGCATTACAGCGACGCGGTGCTTGCCGGCCACGACGCGCCACGCATCCCCGCACTCCGTTTCTCCACGAAGCGGAACGCAGACGACGCCAAGGCGGTCGTCGAGCGACTGGGCCCGCGGCGCGCGGTCCATCACAGCGCTGCGTTCGCACACGCGCGCAAGCACGGCCGTTCCCATCCCGCGCTCCGAATGCATCTCGAACACATCGGAGAGGCGCTTGATGCCACCAAGTCCTCGACCCGCCGTGCCGGTCGTGGAGTACCCGTCGCGCATCGCACGCTCGACGTCATAGATCCCCGGACCTTTGTCCAGCGCCAACACCTCGATCCCGGGACTCTCTCCTGCCGTGAGGCAGCGCAGTACGATGACGCCGTGGCCCGCATGGAGCACGAGGTTCGTTGCCGCTTCCGTAACGACGATGGCAAGCCGGCCAAGCGCGTCCGCATCGAGATTCTGTGTGCGTCCCAGTGCGACGGCGGAGCGGCGGGCCGCGCCGATCTGGCTCTGCTCGTCGACATCCAGGCACATCGACGAACCGCACGCCGTGACGAGCCGATCGATCACACCTTCCATCGCACGATGGTGACGCAGGTACCTTGCGATGGCGTGGACGACAGCGCGAACTCGTCGACGAGGCGTTTGGCGCCTGGCAACCCGATGCCCATACCGCTGCCGGTGGAGTATCCGTCCTCCATGGCGCGGGCGATTTCGGGAATGCCTTTCCCCTGATCGGTGAAGGTCACGCGCAGGCCCTGCCGCTCGGCTTGGCTGACGACCTGCAAGCACATTACACCGCCGCCGCCGTGCACGACGGCGTTGCGCGCCAACTCACTCGCGGCAGTCACGACCTTGGTGAGGTCGAGGATCGAGAGTCCGAGCTCCTTGGCCCACTCGTGCACACCGCGCCTCGCCGTGACGACGTCGACATCCGAGCGCAGCTGGAAGCACGACTCCCTCGCAACCACCGGCTCGGCGATCACGCGCGTGCGGCCGCTGCGCGCTCCACGAGCGCCATTCCGCGCTCGACGTCCAGCGCCGTGTGAATGCCCTTGAGTGACAGGCCGAGCTCGACCAGCGTGATCGCCACCGCCGGCTGCATGCCCACCACGACGGTTTCCGCGCCGAGGATGCGGCCCATCCCCGCGGTGTTCGCCATCATCCGACCGATGAACGAATCGACGATTTCCAGCGCAGAAATGTCGAGCAGCACGCAACTCGTCTCTTGAGAGGCGATCGCCTTCGCGAGATCGTTTTGCAGCGTCATGGCAAGTTGGTCGTGCATGTCCACCTGAATGGTGACGAGCAAGACCTTGCCCATGCGCAGAATCGGGATTCGCTCCATCTATTTCGCCTGCTCGGAGTTGGTCGTGGTCGTTACCATGCGTCCGGTGCGCGCGAGGGCGACGCGAAATGCATCGGCCAGCGTGGCCTTGGTGGTGACGTCCCCGAGATCGACGCCGAGGTGCACGATGGTTTGCGCGATCTGCGGTCTGATGCCGCTGATGATGCACTCCGCGCCCATGAGACGGGTGGCGGTAACGGTCTTGAGCAGGTGCTGCGCGGTCATCGTGTCGACCGTGGGTACGCCGGTGATGTCGATGATCGCGATCGCGGCGCCCGTCTCGACGATGCGCTGGAGCAGCGTTTCCATGACGATCTGGGTGCGCGCGCTGTCGAGCGTTCCGATCATTGGGAGCGCGAGGACACCGTCCCAGAGCGTGACGACCGGCGTCGACAGCTCGAGCATCTCCTGCTGCTGCCGGTGAATGACCTCTTCGCGTCCGCGCTGGTACTCCTCCATGGTCAGCAGCCCGAGCTGGTCGAGGAGCTCGGTGGCGTGCCAGATCTCGTCGCCGAGCTGCGCGGCGTCGTCAGCGAACTCAGCGCGGAGCATGGCGAAGAGCGGACGCTTGAGCGCGAACACGAAGCTCGCGGTCTCCGATGGCGAGAAGCCCTGCCGCGCGCGCGTGCGCGAGAGGTCCGCGAGGAAGGCCCGCGCGGGAGCCCAGGCGGCTGCACTGGCGTCGAGGATGGAATCGGAATCGGCGGGGTCGGCGATGAGGGTGAGGAACTCGTCGCCCTGCGCGCGAAGCTCGGCGGCCGGCAGGCTCTCGGCTCGGCCTTCCTTTAGTTGTTCCTTGACCCAGGCCGTGAGCACTTCTTCACGGCGTTCGACGATGAGCCGACGGAAGTCAGAGCGGGCTGTTGGCACGGAATTGGGCACGGGGGATCTCCGACGGCGGGGCATGCATGGCGAGTGGGGGTCTCGCTTTCGCTCGGAGGGCGCCGGCGCAAAGC